>CAZNCQ010000089.1:0-23631 GCA_964571275.1 uncultured Myxococcales bacterium | reverse complement strand
TGATCTGCGCGCCCAGGTTCACGGAGATCGCCAGGCCGGCGGGGTCGTCCGACGCCTGGGTGATCCGGAACCCCGACGAAAGCTTGGCCAGCGACCGACTGATTTCCAGCGACGTTCGGCTCAAGTCGGCCTGGGCCATCAGCGAGCTGATGTTGGTCCTGAGTGACATTGCCATGGTGCTGCTTCGGTTCTTTCGGTCCAGGACCCGCCGGACCCATAGGGCCTTCTCCGGCTCGTCGGAGATTTCGACACGCGGAACCTTTTCGATAAGACCGACAGGTGCATCCCGGGCCTGTCACGTCATCGCTCGACCCACATCGAGTGAAAAGAACCTGAGGTTGACCGCGGCGCTCGAGCACCCACGTTATCGTCGCTTCGGCAGTCGGGTCACCGTCATGGAGCGCGGACCCCACCCTCTTTGCACCAACCACGGTCGTACGCCAGGCGGCAACCTCCGGCGAGGTCGGCGGTTGTCCCTTTAGAAGAGGCTCGCTCTTCCTCGTTGGGCTGGGAAGCGCGAGCAAGGCGCAGCGAATCTTCAGTCGTTCGACGGGTGCGCCGCAAGCCGCCGCGCCGACATCAGGGGGTCGGAACCCCCTTGTGCGGAGAAGGACGTCTCACTGGGTCACGACGAGGGTGTATGGCTTGAGCACGTAGGACGCAGGCGTCGACCCGGCTCCGTACGCCTGCGGGTTGAAAACGGCTTCAACCAAGACGTAATGCGGGCCCGCGTTGAAAGGCTGGTCGGTCGTGAGCATGACGGGCGCACCAGCAGCCCCGCCCGACCCATACCCGATGATCGAAGCCTCGCCGTCGCTGTAGTTGCCGTAGACGTAGGCCTGCATGATGAGCTCGGACGGTACGTCAGTGATCTGCACTGTGGCCGGCATCGCGGCGAGGTTGACCTGGTAAAAGGATTGCCACCCGCCGTCGGCAAAATTGCTGAAGCTCGTGTACCCGTGGAATTCATACGATTTCACCGGCGAGCCCAGGGTGATCATCGTGGCGGTGGATTCGCTGTCGTTCGGCTTGGTGGGGTCGAGGACGGGGATGAACGTGGCACTGAAGGTGTAAGGAGCTTGGAAGGTCATTCCAAACAGGTCGACCACGCGGAGTACGTAGGCCGTCGACGGCGCCGCGGCAAACCAATAGGTGAGACTGTCGCCGGGGTGCGCGGCGCTCATCTCGAAGGCGTCATACGCGATCATCGTGTTGTTCGCGAGGTAGAGGTACGAATCGACGGTCAATGCCGATTCGTAGAGTCCCGGAGCGGTGAACGACGCGACGACGTAGCCGCCGGCCGGATTGGACGGCGTGGTGAAGGTGATGTAGTCGGTGTCCGATCCACTGCGGATGCAGCCGTTGAACGTGGCACCCAGAACATACGGCGACGCCGTGGATGGGTCGGAGTTGCCGGGGTCGGCGGAGCTGCACGGGTCATCGCCTGGCGCCGTACCCGCCTCGCCGCCTCCATCGGCGCGGGGCGCGTCTTCGATGTTCGAATCGAGCGAGGCGTCGGCGGCATCGCGAGGGCGCGTATCGCCGGCGACGTCGGCGGCGGCGTCAGCGTCGTGGCCAGGAGCAACTTCCGGGGCCGCGGCGTCGGCGGTCTCCTTCGAAAGACCGGCGTCCGCAACGGGACCGAGCGGCGTGCTCGGCGCCGAGCCGCTGCCGCAGGCGAGAGGCGCCACGGTGGCCACGAGCCAGGTGACCGCCCACAACGAGCCGCGGACGCCGCGCTTGCTCCAGTCGCCCCTCCCCATAGAGACGTGGAGCGTACCGAATAGCCGTCCGAACGGCAAACGCTATAGCCATCCGCCCGGGGCAGGCTACGACCAACGCCGTGACCTTCGAGTCTGTCCGCGCGATCAATTAGAGTACGGCGATGTTTTTCGCCGAAGTTCTTGCGGCCGCCGTAGTCGCGGCGACCACCACCGCCGCCGCTCCCGCTCCTCCAGACGCCGAGGTCATCAAGCCGCCCGAGAGCCTCGCCATTGACGGCGTGCCGGCCGTTCCCGCTTCGCTGGTCGCGATGCTCCGCCCTTACACCGAATACCGCGGAGCCTCGTTCCTGTCGTTTCATCCGGCGCGGCGCGAGATGCTGATCGGAACGCGGTTCGCCGACACCGTCCAGATCCATCGCGTGGCGGCGGCCGGTGGGGCGCGCACGCAGCTCACGTTTTTTCCTGATCGGATATCGGGCGCCGCCTATCCCCGCGCGCCGCTCGGCGAGCATCCGTTCTTCGTGTTCGCGAAGGACACCGGCGGCAGCGAGTTCTGGCAGATCTACCGCTTCGACCTCGAGACCAGCGCGGTGACGTTGCTCACCGACGGGCGCTCGCGCAACACGCTCGGGGTCTTCTCGCGCCGCGGTCACCGGCTGGCCTACACCTCGACGCGCCGGAACGGCGCCGACAATGACCTTTATGTCGTCGACCCCGCTGACCCCACGAGCGACCACCGCGTGGCCGAGGTGAAGGGGGGCGGCTGGGAGGTCGTCGACTGGTCACCCGACGACGACCGCCTGCTGGTGCGCGAGGAGCTCTCGATCAACGAGAGCTACCTCTGGTCGTTCGACGTCGCAACCGGCCAGCGCGCGCCGCTGACCCCACGGCCCGCGGGCAAAAAGGTCGCGTACCGCGCGGCGCGCTGGGCCGCCGACGGGCGCTCGCTGTTCGTCGCCACCGATCGCGACAACGAGTTCTTCCGGCTGGCGCGTCTCGAGCCGGCGACGGGAAAACACACCTACTTCAGCGACCACATTCACTGGGACGCCGAGGAGGTCGATCTCTCCGACGACGGGCGCAACCTGGCCGTCGTGATCAACGAGAACGGCGTCGGGCGCGTGCATCTCTTCGACGCGCGCTCGGGCCAGGAGAGGCGCGCGCCCGCGCTGCCGCCCGGCGCCGTCTACGGCGTCGCCTGGCATCACGACAGCCGCGCCCTGGCGGTGACCATGGCGTCGGCCCGCATGCAGTCCGACGTGTTCGTCGCCGACACGCGCAGCGGACGCGTCGCGCGCTGGACCGAGAGCGAGCTCGGTGGCGTCGACCTGCACGACCAGCCCGAACCGCAGCTGGTGAGCTGGAAATCCTTCGACGGCCGCGAGCTGTCCGGCCTGCTCTATCGACCGCCCGCGCGCTTCGCCGGCCGCCGCCCCGTGATGGTCAACATCCACGGCGGCCCCGAAGGTCAAGCGCGCCCCGGGTTTCCTGGGCGCAGCAACTACATCCTGCGCGAGCTGGGCGTCGCGATCCTGTATCCGAACGTGCGTGGCTCGACCGGCTACGGCAAGAGCTTCACCCAGCTGGACGACGGGCTTCTGCGCGAGGACTCGGTCAAGGACATCGGCGCGCTGCTCGACTGGATCGCGGCCAGCCCCGAGCTGGACGCGAGCCGCGTGATGGTGATCGGCGGCAGCTACGGCGGCTACATGAGCCTGGCGGTGTCGGCCCGTTACTCGAGCCGCATCCGCTGCTCGATCGACGTCGTCGGCATCTCGAACTTCGTCACGTTTCTGGAGCACACCGAGGCCTACCGGCGCGATCTGCGGCGCGTGGAGTACGGCGACGAGCGCGATCCGGCGACGCGCGCGTTCATGGAGACGATCGCCCCGGTCAACAATGCCAGCCAGATCAAGAAGCCGATCCTGATCGCGCAGGGAAAGAACGATCCGCGCGTGCCGGCGTCGGAAGCGGAGCAGATGGTGGCGACACTGCGCAAGGGTGGAACCCCGGTGTGGTACCTGCTGGCGCGCGACGAGGGTCATGGTTTCGTCAAGAAGCGCAACGCCGACTTTCTCTTCTATGCGCAGGTGGCCTTCATGAAGAAGTACTTGCTGGGCTCGGAGCCATGACGCGTGGCGGGCGAGGCGATCGGCGGCGTACGTGATAAGAAGCCCTGGCCATGATCTCGCCGACCAGCCCGAAGAAGCGCTCATTGATGCCGTCCAGCAAGCTGCGCCGCGCCCTGCGCGGGCACGGACACCGGCTGTCGCCCATCGTCCAGATCGGGAAGGCTGGCGTGACGAAGGGCGTCGTGAAGCAGGTCGAGCAGGCGCTCGCGGATCACGAGCTCATCAAGCTGCGCGTCGACGCGGACTGCCCCGCGGATCGCTTCGCGGTCGCCGACGATCTCGCCGAGCGGCCGGGCGTCAACGTGGTGCAGATCATTGGTGGCGCGATCTTGCTCTACAAGCGCGACCCCCATCGGCCGCGCTACGAAGGCAAGCGCGCGGAGGCTCGCGAAGTGACGGGCACCGACGCGAGCGCGGGTCGGACGCGGGCGCGGGCCCGTCGCTGAACCGCCGCTCTCTCCAAAACACCTCGACGCGGATACGTCGGTTTTTCGAACGGGACGAGGCGAAATGACCGGCTGGTTGCTCGGGCTCCATCTGCCTACACTGATGTGATGGAACCAATTCAAAAAATGACGGCCCAGGGCGTCCGGGACCTGAACCATACAGGCCCGAAACGCAAGCCGACGCCAGCCGACGACGAAGCAGCTCCGGCGCCGGTGAGCACAGACGAGTCACTTGTCGGGTCAGTCACCGCTCCCGATGTGGCCGCGCCGGCACCGGCGGTTTCCAATGGCTGACCCAATCGGCCCGAAGGACAGCGCCAATCGACGCGCGCAGATAATCGCGGATCAAGCCCTGCGCGAGGCTGCGGCGGCCCCCACCAACTGGCGGGCCGCGCGCAAGCGGCGCTCCTGGAACACGCCCAAGTATTCGACTGAGCCGCTGGCGCAGCCCGCGAGCCCGGCCGCTGGTTCGAGCGTCGGACCCGCCGCGAAGATGTGAGCTCGAAGGTGTAGCACGAAGGTGTAGGATCGTCCGCGGACCGCGTCACTGCCGGACGCGGCGTCGTCGGTTCAAGGTCCCCAGGTCGTACCCATCGGGCTCGTCGGTGAAGGGAAGTCGACGAAGGCCCAGGTGCAATCAACGACCTTCGAGGGATCCACCGCCTGAGTCGGTGTCCCCTTCACGACGACTCTGCTGTCGCCGGAAGGCAGGATGGGCAGGTTGACGGCGTTCACGGTGATGATCGCATCCGAGGAGATGAGGTTGATCGCCTGCGGATCATCGGCGACGACGTCGTCCAACGTGATCACCAGGGGGTGAGCTGGGTTGGTGTAACCGCCGCTCGCGGCCTCCAACCCTTGCAGCTTCACGCCGCTGGTCCCGAGGATCCGGACGTTCGAGAGGAAGATGTCGTGGAAGTTGGGGAAGAGCGGCGCCGGATCCATGGTGTCGCTGTTCACGGGGACCGCTTTGGTGCTGTAGTAGGGCGTGTAGAGCAGCGCGTTCAAAGCGTCGCGGATGCAGATGTGGTCGTAGTAAATGTTGCTGACCTCTCCGCCGCGCGCGTAGTCCGACTTGATTCGCAGGGCCTCTTCGGAGTTGTCGAAGCTGTTGTCGTAAACGTGCACGTTGGTGACGCCGGCGTTGGTCTCGCTGCCGATGGAGATGCCGTGGCCCCAGTAAATGTGGTTGTGGGCGATCATGATTCCCCACTTGCGGTCGGAACGGGCATCGCGGTTGCCGTCGACGCCGAACAACCCGGAGCCGGCGGGGCTCGGATTGGCGGAGCCCTTGAGCACGATGTCATCATCGCCGGTGCTCACGTAGTTGTAGGCGAAGACCACGTTCTTGAGGTAACCGTCGAACGAGATCGCATCGGCCGACGTCGTGGCGCTGCCGGTGGTGAGCTTCGCGGTCGCTGGCTTTGACGCCGACGCCGGGTCGAACGCATCGGTGTTCTTGACGTTGTCCTCGCCGAACAGAGCGCCGGTATAGAGCGGATTGAGGTTGCCGACCGGATTGGCGTACGCCGCCGTCGACGGTGTCTGCAGCTTCACGCCCCAGACGGTGAGCCCGTCGACGGCCGCGGGCACGAAGTGGAAGTTGGCGCTGTTGTTCATGGTGATGCGGTACAAGGTCAAGTTCTTGACGTAGTTGAACACCATCATGCGGAAGTTCGATTGCGAAGCCGCGCCGGTCCTGCCGTTCTCGACCAGGTTGCCGAGATATGCGAGATCCCACCAGGTCATGTTTCGCACCGACGACTTGGAGTTGACGACCGTGCCTCCGTCGTCGCACGCGGTGCCATCGGGCGCCTGCGTGCCGGCGGCGTAGGCAACGTAGGTGTTGGAACAGGTCAGATCGACCTTCATCAGCGGATAGAGCTTGTTGGTGGCGACAATCTCGGCATAGGCGCGGCTGTCGATGCTGCCGTCGCCGACGATGGCCGAATTGACCAGGTTGTTGCCGCTGAAGAACGCTGTGCAGTTGCTCGAGCTCCCGCCCTTGGTGGCGCTCACGGCGGTGTTCGCGCAGTACGGGCCTCCGGCCTTCGGCGAGTACGCCACCGCGTCGCGCGTCGCGAACAATGTGACACCGGTGTCGAGCCACAGCGTGACCCCCGAGGGCAGCGTGAGCGGACCGCTGATGAACGAGTCGCCCGCGCCCGTGCTGTTGACCCTGAGACGAACCGCGAACTTCGAGGCGCGGTATTGCGGCTTGGCGAGCTCCTCGCCCGACGCACCAGAGACGTTGATGTTCGGAAGGGCGGCGGCCATCTGCGCCGCGGTCGCGTCCGCGTCGGCCTGCGCGATGGCGGCACCGACCTCGGTGTCGACGGCGGCGCCGCAGGCGTCCAGCGCCGCCTGAATCCGCGCCTGGTCAGGATTGACGACGGCCGGATCGGCCGCCACGCCCACCCCTGAGGGGGACGGGTCGGCCTCGGGCGCCAATGCGCCGTCTGGCCGCTTGACGTACTGGTTGCTGGCCTCGAGCGTGCTGCACACTTGATTCTCGTTGGGCAGCGCCGGCTCTGGAGGCAAGTCGGGGTCGAAGGTCACCGTGCCGACCCGGAACGGCTGGGGCGAGAGCGCCATCGCGCCGTCGCAGGCGATGGCGGCGCACAGCGCGAGGCCCAGAAAGACACCGGGGCCAGCGCCGAGCCCGCGCAGCATCGACAGGGTGGAAGTTGATTTCATGTTGTTCCTCCGCACTCGACTGCACTCGATGCAAAAAGCTAGAACCTCACCAGCGCGCCGAAGCCTATGCTCCGCGGCTTGTCACCCGGCGCCAGATAGGCCTGCGCCGTTCCCAGGTTGTTGCTGTAGATGGGCGCCCCCAGGTTGACGTCCTGCTGGGATCTGTTCTGAATGCCCGTGAAGACGACGTAGGCTCCAAAGCGATCCGTGAATGCGTATTTCGCACCCAGCGAGAATTGCGCCGTTCGGTAGTCCGAGCCCGAGCCGTAAAATGCGTTGCTGAGATCCGACAGCAATCCCGCCGATGCCATCAATGTCGCGCGGCCAATGGGCTGTGCGATCGACGCCATGGCGCCGGTCTGCCGCATGACTCCGCGATTGAAGCCGGCGTAAAAACCGCTCGTGGGGGGCACCAGCAGCAAGAAGCCGTAGTTGCTCCGCTCGACGCCGGCGCCCAGGTAAGTTCCGAACGGGAAACGATAGGACGCCAGCACCTCGTAGTAATAGGTGGCCACCCCGTTGAGCGCGTCCGTCCGCAGGCCGAAGCCCTGCTCCAGGGTATCGACGTCGACGCCGGTGTTCGCCTGGCGATCGAAGGCCGCCCCCAGCGAAAACGCTCCGATCCGGTAGAGCCCCGCAACCGAGAAGCGGTCCCGTCTGGCCGACTGAACCAGCGCCTGGTCAGTTTCAAAGGAAGCCGCCACTTGAATCGAAGAGCACCGGTGCGAGACCGGGAACGCCGGGGACACGTAGTGAATCGAGTTGTGATATCGCTCCTCGCCGCGCCCAAAGATGCTCTTGCCGTTGCCGCTGAACTGGGCAGAGGTGTTGTTCCACAGGTCGAGACCGAGCACCGTCAGGCCGAGGTTGCCGCCCATGTCGCCGCCCGAGCCCACGAGCCGCCGATACGCCGAGTCGTTGTTGCCGGCCACCAAGCGGCCGAATCGCCGGTTCTCGACGCCGACGAAGCTGTTGCGAGAGACGATGCTGGTGTGAGCGCCCTGGTCGGTCAGGCCGCCTTGCTCGAAGCCAGCGAGCGCGCCCTCGAGCTGCCAGAGCGCGCTGGTGTCCGTCGCGACCGCGACGGCGCCCGCGTACCCGATGCGCGACCCACCGTCGACGACCCGAAAGCGCGGGTCGTAGGGAGTGGCGCCACCTTTGGCCCACGAACGCTCGAGCTGGACATTGAGAAAACCGTACACCCGCGATTGCACGAGGCCTGGCGAAAGCGCAACGCCCACGACCATCGGCGCCGGTGGCGCAGCCGGAAGCGCCAGGTCCGACGGACCGCGAGCGCCTGCGGCGGAAGTGGCCGGAGGCGGCGGGAAAGGCGGCGGTGCGGGCGGGCTCGCGGCGGCAGGCGCCGCCGGCGGTACCGGATTCGACGGGGAGCTCGAAGGCGAGGCGCCGAGCGGCGGGGACGGCGCAGCGCCGGCCGCCGCCGGAGCATCGCCCGAGCCTGTGGGCGCCGGCCCAGGCGGCGTCGCAAGCTCAGGGGCGGGGGTCACAGCGGCCGGTGGTGCCGCGACGGGGCCGTACTCCGTCCCCGGCGGCGGCGCATCCGCGTCGGGCTGGGAGCTCGAGCCGGCGGCGGGGCGGTCATCCCGGGGCGCGGCGTTGAGGAGCCGTGCTCCGCCGGACAGGATCATGACGGGCAGGACCGTCACCAGCGCGGCGGCCCTCGAGCGCTTCGTTCTCCCGGACCTCGGGACCCACTCGTTCTCGGCCATGGTTACCCCGCGGGTATGTCGACCGTTGGAATCACGCGCAACCCTAGCGGATCGCAAGCGAGACGTACACGGTTTCCCGCAGGCCTCTCCGGAGCGCGTGCAACGTCGTCAATTGCCGTCGAGCTCCCTGCTCATTGAAGTTGGTACGCATACGGTGCCTCGTTGACCGGTTTGCGCGTTCGCGGCGACGATATTTGAAACGCCGTCAGGATCTGCGTCGGGGAAGTCGTCGCGCTGCTCGCGCCGTTCCCGTGGATGTGGCTCGCCCGCTTGCCCGGCAGCGCTTGCCTCGGCTCGCCCGCCCGTGTAAAAGAAAAGACCGGCTGCTGTCGCGGAGTGGCGGTCGGACGATCAGCCAGCGTAGCGATCTGGTGACCCCGCCGAGGAGGAAATCATGGTTGGGACCGTCAGGCAGCACCTCAGTGGACCGGGGCCGAATGCGCCCGACGGTGATTGCGCGTGAGCCGCGCGTTTTCCGGTGGCAAGCGCAACCGTGAAGCCAGCCGCGATCTCAAGAAGACCCGCAAGGAGGAGCGCCTTCGCCGCAACCGCGAGCTGCGCGCCCGCGGAATCGATCCCGACCTCCCGGACGCGCCGGTCACGGGAGACACCCTCCCCGAGGTCAAGCTCGAAGACGTCGTCATCTCCGTAGCGCGCCAGCCGCGGAGCTCGGACGTCGGGCCGACGAAGCTATTCGTGGGCGGGATCGGCTCGGCCACGACGGCGGCGGACCTCCGCGTATTCTTTTCGAAGTTCGGCGAGCTCGCCGATGCCATCGTGATCGTCAACCGGTCGACGGGCCAGTCGCGCGGCTTCGGATTCGTCAGCTTCCGGAGCTCGATCGAGGCCAACCAGGCGATCGCGGCCGCGGATGGCGTCGAGCTGGACGGTCATCCGATCAAGGTCAATCGCGCCGAGGAGCGCCCCGGCCGCTACTGAACCGTCGCTGAGTCGCTAACGATGGAAGCGAGCGCACGCGTGCGCTCGTTCAACTGCCTACCAGCAATCCCTGGATCCGGATCGCGACGCCATTGTCGTAGCCGGATGCCCACATGAAGCTGTACGAGTCGCCGGACATGTCCGTGCACTGCACCACGAGGACGCTCTGATCGAGCGAGGTGAGGAAGCGAGCGAGCGACGCCTCCGTGGTCACGACGTCGAGGACCGTCAGCCTCCCGACGGTCTTCACGCGCTTGGTCACCTTCTTGGCCCAGCCTCGATCCTGATTCTTCTCGTCGAAGAACCGGGCGCCGCTGGGACCGTCCGACTGGCTCGCAGCTGGGGCCGCTACCATCGCCCTCGCCCGCCGCCGCCACTCCCCCCACGGCCGCCGCCACCACCACCACCACCGCCGCCGCTTCGCTCCTGAGCCTCGTTGACCGTGATGGCCCGACCGTCGACGTCGCGGCCGTTGAGCTTCTCCATGGCGTCACGCGCTTCGTTGTCCGAGCTCATCTCGACGAACCCGAAGCCACGCGGCCGTCCCGTCTCACGATCCAGCACGACCTTGACTTCCGCTACCGTGCCAGCCTGAGCGAAGATCTCCCGAAGGCTCATCTCGGTGGTCTCGTACGACAGGTTTCCAACGAAGAGGCGTCTACCCATTTTGATCCTTCCCAATCTCGACGGAGCTGCGTCGCCAGAAGCCTCGAACTTGCCGACCACCAACCCTGACCCAGAGGAACGACAGCGAAGCTGCCCCGTGGAGGCAAGAAGGAGATAGGAAGACTTGTGGACCTTATAGCACCTCCGACCAGGACACGTGACAGCTGACGACGTCGTGACTGAAAGATGTTTTTCAACTGACCGGTCGGCTGCCAAGAATTGGAGCATGTCGGCAATCGATGCGGCATCCATCGTCGTCCCACCGGTCGTGCCACCGGTCGTGCCACCGGTCGTGCCACCGGTCGTGCCACCGGTCTCGCCGAGCTCACCTGCGGCGCAGCCAGCCGCGGACGGTTGGCGCTCGTACGTACGCGTCACGACCGTCCTCTTCGGCCTCGTGCACGTCGCGGCTATCACAGGCGCGGTCTTCTTTTGGTCGTGGGGCGGCGCCGCGCTCGCGCTCGCGAGCTACTTCGTCCGGATGGTGATTGTGACGGCCGCCTATCACCGGTACTTCGCTCATCGATCCTTCAAGACCTCTCGCGCGTTCCAGCTCGTGCTCGCCGTCCTCGCGCAGAGCGCCGGGCAGAGAGGCGTCATCTGGTGGGCGAGCCATCACCGCTGGCACCACAAGCACTCCGACACACCGCGCGACGTCCACTCGGCGCGGCTCCGCGGCTTCTGGTACTCGCACGTGGGCTGGGTCCTGCGCAGCGAATGGAACGGAACGGACGAGGCGCTCGTCAAAGATCTCTCCCGCTACCCCGAGCTTCGCTTCCTCAATCGGACCGCCCTCGAGGTCGTGCCCATCGCCGCGCTCGGCCTCGCGTTTCTCCTCATCGGCGGGCTGCACGGGTTCGTGTGGGGCTTCCTCGTCTCGTCGGTCCTCCTCTGGCACGGTTCGTTCTCGATCAACTCGTTCGCGCACGTGTTCGGACGCCGGCGCTACGCGACCACCGACGACTCGCGCAACAGCTGGCTCCTGGCGATCGCCACGACGGGCGAGGGCTGGCACAACAACCATCACCACTATCCGAGCTCGGTTCGGCAGGGGTTCCGCTGGTGGCAGATCGACGTGACCTACTACGTCCTGTGGCTGCTCGAGCGCATCGGGCTCGTGTGGGACCTGCGGCGCCCGCCCCTCGAGGTCGTCAACGCACCTGCGCCTCGCGGTCCTTCCCTCTGACGAGCGAACGGGATACGACTCCCTCGAGATGGGTCTTCTCGACGAGCCGGGCCTGGAACGTTTGGTCACCGCCGGATGCGCGGCGTGCGGCGCCCGGAAGCTGGTGTTCTTGACGATGGTCGACGGCTCGCTGCCGCTGATGGGCGGAGAGCCGGTCGGCCGCATCACCTGGGCGTACGACGGCGAGAAGTTCGTCGACGGCGTCTACCGCATCACCTGCGCCGATTGCCAGCATGTGGTCTTCGAAGCCGACGTGTGCCCGCGTTGCCACGCACCGGGCGGCCTCGCGCGCGCTCTCGATTCGGCCAACCGCTGGCCGGTGCCCATCGCCTGTCCGATGTGCAGCGAGGAGGAGGTACGCTACCGCGCGTTCCTGCCGGCGCGCGTGATCTACGAAGCGGGCCGCGCTGACAAGGCGCACACCACGACCGAGCCGCACGATCCCGGATTCCACGGCTACCGGGTCGATTGTCGTGACTGCGGCACTGTGTCCGAGCTCATCGACCGCTGTCCCCTCTGCGCTGAGCCCGGGCCGCTACGCCCCCGGCCCGGGTGAGGGCTTGCCGCCTGCTCCTGTCATCGCTCGACGCGATTGGCCGTCATCCGCCACCCGACCGGTCGAGGTACTCGCGGACACGCTGAAGCCAAGCACGCTGGTCGGCCCTCTCGTCCGCAGGGCGGTGTAGAGCCGCCGAGAGAGCGCGCCGTCAGCGATCGACGTCGCCTGGACGTCGGTCAGGCCGAAGCGGCGTCGCCGGAGGCCGAACGCCGCCAGACCAGGCGCCTGGCCATCGCGCGCTGCCGCTTACCAGTCGGGCTTGTTGACAAAGGCAAACTTGAGGTTCGAGAGCACGAAAACGCTGCTGGCACTGTCCGTTCCGGCAAAGTCACCGCCAAAGGTGACCGACAGCCACGTGCCGTCGCTGACGAGGAGCTCGCCGCCCACGGCAGCTCGCCCTCTCCGCAGCGTCGGGTCATCAGGGCGCACAATCGAGTAGCCACCCTCGGCGGTGAACCGCGCCTTCTCATTGCCCGTACGCAGACGCACTGCAAATGCGTACAGATTGGAATCAGTGGCCCAAAGGCGGCGGTACTGGCCTGCCGCCGTCAGCTGCAGCCAGGTCGACACGCCGTACGCACCGGCCAGCCATGCTGCGAACACGTCCTTTTGGTGGGACTTGAGCTCGCCCTGATCGAAGGCCCAGTCGACCGCGGTCGCGACTGCGAGCGCACTGGCATTCCATCGCGGCTTGGCAAACTTATCCAGCTGCTCCTGGGTCATGCCATTGTTCACGTCGACCATGCACTGTCTCTGCTCAATCGAGCCGTTCTTGTTCGGGCATTGCGCGTTGGCGTAGGCGACCCGCTGCCGGTAGCGGGTCTGCAGCAAGGGATCGGCCTCGTCGAAGAGCACCAAGCGAAGGCCGACCGCCAGGCGGGTGACGCCTGCCTCGGCGCCGGTGGCGGAGTCCACGACGGTGGCGACAGACAGCGCCGTCCGTTCGGCGAAGCGCGACCACCAGTGCGAGACGTACTCATAGTGAGTGTGCGCCTGCTCGAGACCGAGCGCGCGAAGGGAAATCTCGATGGCCGCGCCCGACCGCACCTTGCCGTCGGGCGTGACCAGGTTTATGAGCGCAGCCCCCACCTCCGCCGGGGTTCCGGGGCGGTCCAGCGTCGCCGTGGATCCAATGAGGACCATCGCGGGCGGGTCCGGAATCTGATAGGTCCGCGCGACGTCCAGCGCGTCGTCCGTGGAGGTGGTCGGGGGTGTCGCTCCGCCGGTTGGCACCGGCGCCGTGGTTGCCGCCGCAGTGGTCGCCGGCGGTGTCGCGGGCACGGCTCCGGTGTCGGCGGGCGCCGGCGCCTGGGCGGCAGCGCGTCCAGGCGCGGAGATGGTGATCGCGCCGGACAACGCAAGCGCCAACAACATTCCGAGAACGGCGGGCCGCCTGTTTCGCGCGCTCATTGAGCCACGGTGAACGAGATGGTTCCGGCACAGTTGACAGCCTTGTTGGCCGCGAGACTGCCTTTGAAGTGATGCTCCTGGATGGTTTTGCCAGCCTGGATGATCCGCACGAGGGCGTCGTAGTCGACGTCGCTCGGAGGCGCGAACACGGCCATGCTGTAGGGGAACGTGTCACCCGCTTGAATAGTGACCGGGTCGACGCTGACCACGTCGGGCTCGGCGTCGTCGTTGTTGCCGCTCCAGTCGTCGACCCTCTTTCCGCCGCGGATCCGCTGCAGAGCCCAGAACATGATCAAGGGACCCACCGCGAACTCTACGATCACCGTCCCGGTCTTCTGAATCGTCGCTTGAATGTCTTCGCTCATGGGTGCCCAAACAACGAACTGGGCCCGATTTCTTTCGCCCGCGTCCCATGGGACAGCGTCCACGACGACCATGAGACACCGCGACCGAATCGCTGTCTCGATCGGTGTCCGCCGCCGCGAATAGTGCGCGCAACCTCGAGACATGAACCGCTCTTCGAGCGTTCGCGGAGCTCCGCGGTGCGGCTGGCAAACAAGTTGCTCAGAGGCTTCTCCCGAGGGGCGGCGCTTCCGCCCCGAAAAGGAGACGCCAAATGTCGGGACCACGATCAAACGGGTTCATGTTGCTGGGCGCGTGCGCGCTGTTGTCCGCTTGCACAGGCGAGCGCGAGGTCGCGACGGACGGCGTTGCGAAGCAGTCGAGCGACCTGATGTTGGCGTCGTTGCCGACCACGGCGGCCACGGCGACCATCGCGAAGGGGGCGACGACCGCGCCGCTCGCGACGACCGCGCCGCTCGCGGCGACCGCGCCGGTCGCGGTCGTACAGGTGCCGCCCAACCCGGCGTTCGAGCTCAAGAGCCAACTCGGGCGCTGCGTCGACTTCGGCACCGCCCCCACGAGCGGTGCGTCGGTCGTGTTGCGCGACTGCACGCGCGGCGCGAGCCAGCAGATCATCGTGCAGGAGATCAACTCTCGCCACGATGTCGTGCTGCACGCGGGAAGCAAGGTGCTGGGTGTGCACATCGCTCAAGTGAGCGCGCTGCCTTCGACGGTGACAGCGGCGACGACGACGGCGACGATCTCGACCGGGCTCACCACCTCCAGCACTTCCAGCGGCACGACCACGACGACGCCGGCGTTCGTCTCGCCCGCCGCGCTCTCCGGTACGGTCACGGTGTCCGCCACGGCCACATTCACCGTCGACCCCGCCCCACCGCCGCTCGCCCCCGGCGAGACTTCACTCGTGCTGCAAGACCAGACCGTCGCCGCCAACGGCGACCAGCAGGTCTTCAGCTTCGACGGCGACTCGTTGCTGCTCGCCAGCAACCGGGACATGGCGGTCCGCGTCGCTGACGGTCGCGGCACCAGCGGCACGCCGCTGGTCGTCGGTCCCCGCGCCGTCGCCGACGATGAGCTCTGGACGTTCACGGCGCTCGACGGCACGGGCCGTCACCCCACGTCGGCATTCGTGCCCGCTTCGGCCACCACATTCTTTTCCCTGGTGAGCACGGCACCACCCGGCACCGTGATCGAAGTCGACCCGAGCGCTTCGATCCGCATCGACAGCACCATCTTCGTCCCGCCAGGCGTCACCATCCGCGGTGGCCGGCGCGGACTGGCGCTGGGCGCGGAGCTCTGGACGGGCGGCGGGGCGCCCAATGGCTTACTCGACGTGCGCGACCGCGACATCCGCATCACGGGCCTGCGCTTTCGCGGTCCGAGCGCGAGCACCGACGACGACGGCGTCGACGCCAAGGGGATCGTCGCCCACATGGCGGCCGGCAACCTCATCGTCGACCGCAGCGAGCTGTCGCAATGGACCACGTGCGCCGTCTGCGGGCAGGAGGACGGCGCGCCGTCGGTGAACGACTGCAACCTCACCGACGTCGACCGCCCGCTCGACCTGCGGGTCATTCGCAATTACATCCACAACAACGAAATGCAGAACGCGGGCTACGGCGTCGCCACCAACGCGTCCAGCAACGCATGGGTCCTGGGCAACACCTTCATCGCCAACCGGCACGCCATCAAATCGGGCGGCGAAGCCCACGCGCAGTACCGCGCCTGGTACAACCTCGTGCTCTCGTACGCGCCACAACAGACCCAATACGTGCTCGGCACCTGGTACACGCAGGACTTCGACGTGCACGGAATGGGCGACAATGGCTTCGGCGGGCGCGGCGGCCAGTACTTCGAGATCGCGGGCAACACCTTCCTGGCCACCAACCGCCAGAACTTCGACCTGCGCGGGGAATCTTGCCAGCCCGTCGACTTCCGCGGCAACGTCTCGCTCCAGAGCCTCGACGACGCCATCGGGTGCACCGACTGCGGCGCCGGCGTGATCAACGTCTACGGCACGCAGCAGTTCGAGCACGCCAACCCGACCTGGCGTCTCGGCGTTGGCGATTTCGACGGCGACGGCCGGCAGGATCTGTTCCTCGCCACCGGCGCGGCCTGGTACTACTCGGCCTCGGGCACGACCGAGTGGCGTTTCCTCAACAGCCGCAGCGAGGACATCGCCAACCTGCGCTTCGGCGACTTCGACGGCGACGGCCGGACCGACGTCTTCTCGGTGCGCGGGACCGACTGGGTCGTGTCGTGGGGCGGCGTCTCGGGTTGGGAGGTGATCAACAGCTCGAGCGCGCCGCTCGCCGACCTTGCAGTGGCCGACTTCGTCGACGACAAGCGCGCCGACGTCTTCTACGCCGACGGGCAGACCTGGTGGGTGTCATCGAGCGGGCGCGCGCCGTTCAAGCTGCGCGACACCTCGAGCTTCCGGGTGAGCGCCCTGCGCTTCGGTGACTTCGACGGCGACGCCAAGACCGACATCCTCGGTCTGGCGAACGGGGACATCAGCGTGACTTACGCCGGCACGGTCAACTGGCAGCCGCTGTGGCCGGGCGCCGCGAGCGGGCGCGACATCGCCAACCTGCAGGTCGCCGATTTCAACGGCGACGGCCGCGCCGACATCATCTCGGCCTTTCGCGACAGCTCGTTGTCGCCGCAATGGTCTTACTACATCACGTACACGGGCGGCGGCGACGCGAGCACCGTCCTGCACACGACGGTGCCGCTCAGCGCCGTGCCCGCGATCGGCGCCTTCGACGCCAAACCCGGCGCCGACCTGCTGCTCTGGAACCTCGACGCGATCTCCGACCCGACCAACGGGATCGGCCCCCCCGCGGTGAGGGGGTTCGAGCCTTCGATCCTCGAGTGGCTGCTGATCTCGTCGAACGGCACCGGCTACTGGCAGCGGCTCGGCGGCGAAAACATGCGCTGAACCGCCGTTGGCCCGACGCTGACCGCGCACATTGGCAGTTGGAATGACCTCGCATCGGGCGCATGCTGGAGCGATGGGAGCGGCGAGCTCGGTCCACGTCGTCGCTGTCAGCGTGCGGTGTGCGGTCGGCCTGAGCGCGCCCGCGAGCGTGGCGGCCATTCGCGCGGGCATCTCGCGACTGCAGGAGCACCCCGCCCTCTCGACGGCGGCCGGCGAACCTCTGGTGTGCGCGCGGGTCCCCGGCGTCGCCGCGGAGCTGTCGGGCGCCGAGCGGATCGCGGTGCTGGCGGAGGACGCGCTGCGAGACCTGGCGGAGGATCTCCGGCCAGCGCGACCGGACGCGCGATTGCTGGCGCCCGTGCTGCTGGCCTTGCCCGAGGCCCGCCCTGGTTTCGGCGCCGAGCGCGCCGATTGGCTCCGGAACGCGCTCGGCGCGCGCGCCGTCGAGGGCGCGGGCGCGGTGGTCGTCGACGACGTGGGTCGCGGCCACGCCGGCGCGCTGTCGGCGCTGGAACAGGCCGTGGAGCGGGTGGCGAAGGGACGCGATCCGGTCTGTGTGGCTGGCGGCGTCGACTCGTACCTGGACGTGGACAGCCTGGCGTGGCTCGAGTCCAAGCGGTTGATCAAACGCGAAGGCGTCCGCAACGGTTTCCCGCCGGGCGAGGCGGCCGCGTTCGTCGCCGTGGCCAGCGACGCCGAGCGGCGCCGGCTGGGATTGCCCTCGCTGGCGCGCGTGCGCGCGGTGGCCTGCGCGCGCGAGCGACGCGACCCGGACAGCGACTGCGGGCTCCTCGGCGAAGGCCTGACGGAAGCGATCACGCGCGCGACCCGCGAGCTGCGGTGGCCCGATGAAACGATCAGCGACGTCTATTGCGACATCAACGGCGAGCGCGCGCGCACCGAGGACTGGGGCTTCACGTTGACGCGCACCGCCGCTCGATTTCGTGACGGAACGGCGTACGTGACCGCGGCTGGCGAGTGCGGCGACGTGGGCGCCGCCTCCGGTGCCCTCGGCTGCGCTCTGGCGGTGCAGGCCTGGCAGCGCCGCTACGCCCACGGACCGCGCGCGCTGGTGTGGGGCGCGTCGTGGGGCGGCCTGCGTGGCGCGGCGCTGCTCGAGCAGGAGGCGGGCTGACATGGCGAGCGTGATGGTCAACCCGCCGAAGACGCCGGTGACCAAAGGCAGCAGCGGCATCGCCTCGGCGACCGTCCCCAACGTCTGCAAGATGCCGGGCCCGCCGGCGCCGTTCGTGCCGACGCCGCTGCCGAACATCGGCAAGAGCGGCATGAGCCCGCAGGGCTACTCGACCACGGTGACCATCGAGGGCGAAGCGGTCGCGATCCAGGGCGCGAGCTTCGGCAGCATGGGCGACGTCGCCAGCAAGGGCACCGGCGGCGGCATCGTGTCGAGCAACTGCGAGGGACCGACCAAGTTCATCGGCCCGGGCTCGCTCGACGTGAAGATCGAGGGCAAGAACGTGCAGTACCTCGGCGACCCGATGATGAACAACTGCGGCCCGAGCGGCAGCCCGCCCAACGCCGCCACCATGACCGGCGTGATGCAGGCGTCGGGCGCGATCTCGGTGACCTACGGCGACGACGAGCCGTGCGAGCGACCGACCACAGACGATCCGGATGGGCCGAAGTGTGGCAAGGTCCACCCCGTCCAGCCGGGCAAGGAGACGCACGCGGCGATCCACGAGCTGCTCGACGCGCTGAACGCCCTCTGTAGAGCGCAGCATGCAGAGATCCAGCGGCTCTCGCAGGTCAACGCGCGGCTGAGCCAAATCGACCTCCTGCACAAGAAGGCGATGAAGAAGTTGACCCGCACGCCCAACATCGCCGAGAGCGCCCCACAGATTGCTGCGCTGGAAGCGGAAATCGCGGGCTACGAGGCCGAGCTCGTTGGGCTGAACGCGGAAGAGGCGACGCTCGAGGCCTTCTTTGCGGCTGGCGCGGTGTTGCGCTGGGACAAAGGGAAACGTACTTATTCCAAAGGGTACATGGTCGGCGTGGGGATCTGCCGATGCGACGGCAAGAAGCTAGCTGCCTGCTCGAGCCGAGCGCCGCCCGGATTCGCGGCTGCGGTTGGGAGAATCGGCTACGAGTTGGCGAGCCCGCCAGCCGTCCCCCGTACCGACCCACAAGCGGAACCAAGCGGCTGGATGTGTGCCGCGAAGCAGATCATGGAGAAGCTCGCCGGGCACAAACCAGTGCAGCTCATCGAGAGCCCGTTCCTGCCGGCGGTTCCGGGCCTCGCGGCCAGCAAGGGTCCCACGATCGAAATCCAGGTGACAATGCTCGACGGGAGCGTGAAGCCCGTCGAGAAAGAATACAAGACCGGCGACGAAACGCCGTCGTGCGACAAATGCCAGGCGCATTTATCGGCGATCTATTGCAAGAACGAATGTTGAGACAGGACACCATGCGAGCGCTCGTAGAGCTGATCGACAAGTACCGCCCCGGGTTCGCCGCGACGGTCGTCCCTGCCGAAGAGGAGGAGGTCGAGCTCCTGGATGAGCGCGTCGGGCCTTTGCCGGGAGCATATCAACGCTTCTTGCGCACGATGGGCTCCAGCATGGGGGACTTTCAGGTGGACGAGGCGTCGTTCACCGCCGACGGCGTCTTGTCCACCTATCGCGCGATGAAGTGGCTCAAGCGCGATCGTTACTTGCTAGTCGCCATCGACGACAGCCTGACCAGCGATTGGGACTATTTCCTGGACCGCAATTTTCCCCACGCGCGCGACGACGCCAGGGTGGTGCGCATCCGTCAGGATCCCAGCTTCGACCCCGACCAGCACATGCTCTGCTACGCAGGGCTGGAAGAGTTCCTCTACTACAAGGCCTATGCCACGGTCCGCTTGCCGCTGCTCGCATACAAGGTCAGGCTGACCCAGGACGATGACCGGGCTCAGAGTTGCCGCGCGGACGTTACTTGCGCGCTCGCGGAGGAGCTGAAGTTCAAACGCATCCCACCCGCAACCCGCTGCGCGCTGTACGAGCGCGGCGACGCGGCCCTCTTGCTCTATCAGCATCCCGTCGGGCCCGGGTTCTCATTCGAGCTCGCCGGCGACGACGCCCGCGAGGTCGCGCGCCTGGCCGAGATCTTTCGCTCCCGGGCCGGCGTCATCGACGCGCGCTGACGGGGCGGCCGACCGCTATCTAGCCGTCAGGTCAGGAACGACTTCTCGGCGATCGTCGTGTCGTCCAGCTCGTCGACCTCGCGCGCCCGCACCTTGAGCGTGGTTTGCCAGATCATGCTGAGCTTCATCTCCTCGGTCGCGATGAACACGGAAGCCAGCGTGCCGGCGTGCTCCTCGCGCCGGCCGGCGATGCGCGTGACGAACGCCAGCGACCGGCGCGGCAGATCGAAACGCAGCTCGCCGCCCGGCGTGAGGTTGGTCAGCTGGACCGGCTCTCCCCCGCGCAGGGCCACGGTCGATCGTTGGTCGTCCGGCGCCGACGAGGCAAAGCGCTCGTCGTAGTCGTCGGGCAAGAGCGGCTTCTTCGCGGCCTCCCAGCGCGCGTCGTAGGTTCCGGCGCGCTCGAGCCGCGGCGACCAGAAGCTGGCGATGGGACCGAAGCCGCCGGGGCCTGAGGTGCGCGGATCGCCCCGCGGATACTCGATCGCGTGCGCCGGCTGGTTCTCCAGCGACGCGGGATCGACGGCGATCCCCTTGCCGACCGGATTGCGCGCGTCGATGCGGTGCTTGCGCGGGTCGGGGTCCGTGGTGTCGGTCCCGCCGAACGCCCACTCGTAGTGAATCGGCTGCGTGACGAAGGGCCGCGGTGACGACATCGCGGGACCGCGCGCGCCCCGGTAGTAGACGCGAAGGCCGTGCACCAACAACGTCTTGTCGATCGCCGCGATCCGCAGCGACACCGGCACGATCGGCACGGGCCGGCCCTTGGCAGCGTGAGCGCACGCGTCGAGACAGACGTCGGTTCCCGGTTTCGGCGCCAGCAGATCCGCGTCGATGCGCAGGCTGCTGGTCTGCGGATCGCCACGATGAACAGGCGCGAGCAGCGGCAACGATTGCTGATCGGCCAATCGCACGCGGCCGCCGGCCGCAATGTCAAACGTCGCCTTCACCGCGACCAGCCAGTGGTGAACGCCGTTCTTGTCGCGGATCCAGCTCCGCGCGGCTCCGTACGTCGTGCGGTTCTTCAGCGCCCACATCGTCAGCGCCAGGCGGGCTCGCGATGGAGTGCCGCCTCGATCTCGGCGGGCAGCGTCGGTCTCGCCTGACCGAGCCGGAACGCATCCAGCGCGCCTCGTCCGCCCGTCCGGATCGCGATCTCGCGCGCCAGCGGTCCCGTGCGGCGCAACGGCCCCTCGCCGAGCGCGCGCTGGACCGCCTCGAGTGACCAGGGCTGCCCGCGCAGGTAGCGCACCTGGGTCGCGAACGCCCCGCGCCGTTCACGCCACCAGGTCCGGATGGCGTCGGGCGCCGGAGATGGCAGCTCGTCGGTGGGGGCAAGGTCGAGCTCGGCGGGGTCGACCTCGCGCAACGGCTCTCCGGTATCGTCCTCCGGCGGTGGCGAGGCGAACGGCGCCTCGCTGACGTCGAGCCCGGTGATTGCGCCGACCGCCTCGGCGGCGAGCCGCGCCACCGCCGGGTCGGAATCGGAGAGCATCGGCACGCAGGCGTCAACGGCCTCGGGTGAACCCGAGAAGCCGAGGGCGAACAGCGCGGACCGCCAGGACAGTGGCGATGCCGGCGGCGATGTCAGCTGCGCGGCGAGCGCCGACACCGCGCTCGCGCCGCCGAGCGACGCCCAGTCGACCAACGCGTCGAGGTCACCGGCGCGCGCTTGGTGCGTGCACGATTGCCACGCGGAGCGCAGGTTCCAGACGAGGCCGGTGCGCCGAGCGGCTCCGCGCACGACCGGCGACGCGTGCACGAGCCCGTCCTCGACGTTGGTAAGATGGGGCTCGCGATCGAGGCCCCCGATCGCGGCAACCGCGGACAGTGCGGCGGCGCGAACCGACTCCGAGGGGCTGGCCAGCAGCGCGCCGCTGATCGGCCCCGGCGCAACCCGCCGCCCGGCCAAGATCGCAAGCAGCGCCGCCTGCGCGGGCGGCGCATCCGTCGCGTAGAGCGCCAGGCGCACCGGCTCGCTCACGTCAGCGCGCGCGGTGATTGCGAATGCCTTGCCGATCGCGGCGCGAACACCGGCGTCGCGGGTGTCGCGGAGCCGCTCGACCAGGCGGTCGACGGTCGCGCCGTCGGCGTCGGCGAGCAGCGCCAGCACAGCCGCCAGCAACGGCGCCGCGTCGTCCGGTTCCCCGACCGCCAGCAACGGCCAGAGCGCGCGGTCCGCGACAGTCGCGCCGCCCAGCACCAATCCGTCGACGTGCGCGATCAAGCGGGGCTCGATCGTGATCTGGCGCGCGCGGGCGCTGATGCGCGATGAACGGGCGACGGCGAGCCATTGCCCGGCGAGAAAGTCCGCCTCCGCAAGGTGCTCATCGATGACGTCCCACAGGACGTCGCGCCCGCGAGGCGTGCGGCTCCGCTGAGGCTCTTGTTGAATGATTGCGCTCGCCATGAGGTCCCGCGCCCGATCGGCGGCCGCCCTGCCCGATCGTCCGACAAAACCTGTGTGCGCGTCAAATGACAGCGCCGCGCCTCGCACGGCTTTGAGCGACGAGCCGGGAGGACCTCCGGTAACTCCGGCACCACCCCGCGGCGCTCGCCGGCGCGTGGCGCCTGTCACATACGCCGGGCGCGTCGCTCCCTGGAGCCTTCTTCGAGCACCAAGGTAGGTGCAGGTGTAGATTTTTGAGCCAAACCATCGAGGGTTCGCCACATTGAACCTCGGGCGGGCTTCGAAGACGTCTTGCAGGTCGAGCCGCGGTCTGTCAGACGTCGAACGTCCCTCTGAAGCATCGCTCGCGCACCATTCATCGGTCTTTCGCCCCTTCTTCCACCCCGAGCGATCTATGCAACTGGAGATGCCTCAATGAAAAAGATCCACACCATCGCGGTCCTCGCGTCTTCGGCCGTGCTGGCCGGCGTCGCGATCGTTTCATGTACGTCGTTCTCGTCCGGCCCCGATAACGGGACCGGGGGCTCGACCGGCATGGGGACCGGCGGCGAGACCAGCGGGGGGACCGGCGGCGTGCCCGACACCACCGGCGCGGGCGGCGCGCCCGACACGGGCACCGGTGGTTCGACCACCGGTAGCGGCGGCTCCACCACCGGTACCGGCGGCGCGACCGGCGCGACCGGCGGTCGGACGGGCAGCGGCGGCGCGGCTGGCGCGACGGCCGGCACGGGTGGCGCGACCGGCGCCGGCGGCGCGGTGGCCAACACCAACTTGCCCTGCGACATCTTGAACGCGGCCGGCAACACCTGCGTGGCGGCTCACAGCACCACCCGCCAGCTCTACAGCAAGTACACCGGGCCTCTCTACCAAGTCTGCAAGGGAGCCACGCAGGCCGGACCGAATGCATGCCTCGGCGGCGCCGCGTCCATGATGGACATTCCGCAGTTGAACGGCTACGCCAACGCCTCCGTGCAGGACATGTTCTGCGCCGGCGCGGTGTGCTCCATCTACACGATTTATGACCAATCCGGTAACGGAAACCTTCTCCGGCCCTCGCCCCGCGGTGGTAACGGTGGCGCCAACAACCCGGCCATCGCCACGGCTCTCAAGCTGAATATCAACGGTCATCCGGTCTACGGCGTGTACATCCGAAGGGGTCAGGGGTATCGCGCCGGATGTACCGGCTGCGCGATCGTGACGCCGAAGGGGACGGCGACCGGCGACCAGCCCGAGACCGAGTACATGGTGACCAGCCAGAGCAACCTGATCAACGGGTGCTGCTT
>CAZNCQ010000088.1:0-23809 GCA_964571275.1 uncultured Myxococcales bacterium | reverse complement strand
GACATCATGCTGGTGCTGCTGATCATCTTCATGCTCACCGCAAACCTGATCGCGCGCCAGGCGATCGAGGTCGAGCTGCCCAAGGCCAGCCAGAGCACGTCGGTGAATCCGACCACGCTGGCGGTGACGCTGACGCGCGAAGGGGCGATCTACCTCAACGGCAAGCCGACGACAGCGCAGGCGCTGCGCGACGCCGTCCGCGAGGCCGTCGCCAAGGATCCGAAGACGCAGGCCGTGATCTCGGGCGACAAGTCGGTGTCGCACGGCCGCGTCGTCTGGGTGCTGGACGTCGTGAAGTCGCTGGGCGTGTCGTCGTTCGCGATCCAGATCGATCCTTCGGCCATGATGGCGCCCGGAGGGCCGTGATCCGAAACGGACGACTCGTCGCTTGCGCCGTGCTCTCGGTGGCGGCGCACATCGCGCTCGCGCACGAACTGCAGCGGCTGCCTGCGCGTGCGGCCGATACCAGCAAGCGCGTGGTCTCGATCCGCGTGGTGTCGCCGCCGCCGCCCGCGCCGCCCGAGGAGACGCCGCCCCCCGAGGCGCCGAAGCCGCAGCCGGTGGTGCACGAGCACGTGCGCGCGCGCCCCACGCCCACGCGCGCGCCGCAACCGGTTGCCGACAGCCCGCCGCCGCCCGAGGTCCCGCGCCCCACCGCCGACCCGTCGGCCGCGCCGGTCTTCGGCGTCAACATGGAGTCCACGTCGCCCGGCGGCGGTGGACCGTCGCTGCCGATCGGCAACTCGGGCCGGGGCGCGCCCGCGCAATCCGGCGGCGGCAACGGCATCGACAGCCACGCAGCGCCCGTGCCGATGGCGCCCGTGCAAGCGTACGAGGTCACGAAGATGCCGATGCCCCGGGGGCGCTGCAACGGCGACTACAACGAGGAGGCGCGACAGGCCGGCACCGAGGGCACCGTCGTGCTCGAGCTGATCGTCGACGAGAAGGGGCGCACGCGCGACATTCACGTGGTGAGTGGGCTGCCGCACGGTTTGACCGAGGCGGCGATCGCGGCGGCCAAGGCCTGCCACTTCGACCCCGGCGAGAAGGACGGAAAGCCCGTGCCGGTGCGGATCGCGACCTTCAAGATCTCGTTCTTCGCGACCGAAGCCGAGTGAGGCTCAGCCGGTGGTTTCCGGGCGCTAACCTGATCGACACTTACCGGAAACGTCAGTTAGTGCATTATGCGGGCGGCTCGCAGTGTCGAGCCGGTGCAAGTCGAACATGTCCGCGAGCCCCCACGCGCCCAGCCCGGGCGGCACCCACGCCGCCGCACCGGCTGACGCGAGCCAGCACGCCGCTCACCACCGACCGGCGGCGCATGGCATCGATGGTCTGAAGCTGGCCCTGGGCGCGATCGGTGTCGTCTACGGCGACATCGGCACGTCGCCGCTGTACGCGATCAAGGAGTGCGTGACGCTGCCCCACGGGGTCGCGCCCGTCACCGCCAACATCTTCGGCGTGCTGTCGCTGGTGTTCTGGTCGATCACGCTGGTCGTATCGGTGAAGTACCTGTTCTATGTCATGCGCGCCGACAACGACGGCGAGGGCGGGGTGCTCGCGCTGATGGCGCTGGTCGCGCGCATGGCGTCGCCGCCCAAGCCGGTCGCCAGCGCGGCGAGCTCGTCCGGTCACAACTGGCGCCGCGTCACCTGGACCAACGTCTACCGCAGCCGGATGATCCTGATCGTGCTCGGTCTGTTCGGCGCGGCGCTGCTCTACGGCGACGGCGTGATCACGCCGGCGATCTCGGTGCTGTCGGCGGTCGAGGGGCTCGAGGTCGAGACGACCGCCTTCGCGCCGTTCGTCGTTCCGATCACCTGCGTGATCTTGCTGCTGCTGTTCGGGGTGCAAAAGCGCGGCACCGGCGGCATCGGCACGGTGTTCGGGCCGCTGACGCTGTGCTGGTTCGTCGCCATCACCGCGATCGGCCTGCCCTGGATCGTGCGCCACCCGGAGATCTTGCGCGCCGCCAATCCGATCTACGGCGTGCGCTTCTTCGCGGCGCACGGCCGGCACGGATTCCTCGTGCTGGGCTCGGTCGTTCTCTGTGTCACCGGCGGCGAGGCGCTCTACGCCGACATGGGGCACTTCGGCACGCGCGCGATCCGCACGGCCTGGTACCTGTGCGTGTTCCCCGCGCTGCTCGTCAACTACTTCGGCCAGGGCGCGCTGCTGCTCGAGCGTCCGGCGGCCTCCGCCAACCCGTTCTACGCCATGGTGCCCAGCGCCTGGCTGCTGCCCATGGTGTTGCTCGCGACGCTGGCGACGGTCGTTGCTTCGCAGGCGCTGATCTCCGGCGCGTTCTCGGTCACGCGCCAGGGCGTGCAGCTCGGCTATCTCCCGCGCGTCACGATCATCCACACCTCGGGCAAGACCGAGGGACAGATCTACATCCCCGAGGTCAACTGGCTGCTCATGCTCGCCTGCATCGCGCTGGTGCTGGGCTTCCGCTCGTCGGGCGATCTCGCTGACGCGTACGGCATCGCGGTCACCGGCACCATGGCGATCACCTCGGTGCTGTTCTACTTCGTGGCGCGCGATCGCTGGCATTGGGGCCGCCTGCACGCGGGCGCGCTGGTGGCGATGTTCCTGACGATCGATCTGTCGTTCTTCGCCGCGTGCTCCGCGAAGATCGCGCACGGCGGATGGTTTCCGTTGCTGGTGGCGGTCGGCGTCTTCGCGGTGATGATCACGTGGAAGCGCGGTCGCGCGCTGCTCGACGCGCGCATCTCATCCGAGGTGCTGCCGCTCGATGCCTTCGTCGCCGACGTCGAGGTCAGCAAGCCCCACCGCGTGGCGGGGACGGCGGTGTTCCTGACCTCGACGCGGCGCGGGACGCCCAACGTGCTGCTGCATCACTTCAAGCACAACAAGGTGCTGCATCAGCAGGTGATCATCCTGTCGATCGCCACCGACGCCGTGCCCGAGGTCGCGGATCGCGACAAGGTGCGGCTCAAGAGCTTCGGTCAAGGGTTCTGGGCGGTGACCGCGCACTACGGATTCATGGAGTCGCCGAAGGTGTTGGACGTTCTGCGCCGTTGCAAGCTGCAGGACCTGCGGGTCAACGAGTCCGACATCAGCTTCTACCTCGGTCGCGAAACACTGCTGTCCATGAAAGGCAGCGGCATGGCCGAGTGGCGCAAGGTCCTGTTTCGCTTTCTTTCTCGCAATGCCCGGTCGGCGACCGACTTCTTCGAGATTCCACCCAATCGCGTGGTGGAGATCGGCGCGCAGATCGAGCTGTGAATGTCGCCCCCGAGCGCCGGCACACAAAAAGTTCGCGCACGGTTGTGCGCGTGGTTCTGGAATGTGGTTGCGAACTCGGGCACTATGGCCGCGAAGGGTGGCACGAACCGGTACTGGTGGCGCGAGGTGGAGGGTTCGCACCTCGGCCGGGCACAAAGGCGAGGAGATGATCCTTTCACACCGCATTTCCTTCGTAGCGCTCGCTCTTCTGGTGGTGGCTCCCGCGGCGTGCGGGAAGGCGGGTAAGACCGAAGGCGAGCTCAAGGCCGACATCGTCAGCAGCATGCACGACTTGATGCTGACGGAGCTGCAGGGGCTCTATCAGGCTGCGGTGGATCTGCAGGCGGCCGCGCCCTCGGCGTTTTCGCCGGGGTGGGATCCGTCCCAGGACAGCGGCGCGGCCATCGACGCGATGAAAGAGGCCTGGTCGCGCACGCGGCTTCACTGGGAGCGCGCCGAAGGGCCGGTGGCGCCGATGTTCTCCGATCTCGATGCCGCGATCGACTCTCGCTACGACGACATGCTCAAGATGTTGCCGGACGGTGACCCCGATCCATTCGATGGAGACGGGGTGGTCGGCATGCACGCGATCGAGCGGATCCTCTACGCGCCCGGGCCGCAGACGGTGGCCGACTACGAGAGGTCCCTGCCCGGTTCCTTGCCGGCCGCCTGGCCCACGTCGGACGCGCAGGCCGCTGAGTTCAAGACCGGGCTCTGCCAGCGGCTGGTCACCGATACGCAGTCGTTGCTCGGGCAGTGGAAGACGAAAGCGATCGATCTCAGCGCGGTGTTCACGGGCCTGATTGGGTTGATCGGCTCGCAGGCGGAAAAGGTCGGGCTCGCGGCGATGAACCAGCAGCAGGAGTCGCGCTATTCGCAGACGACGATGGCCGACCTACGCTCGAACCTGGCCGGCACGCGCGCGGTCTATGATCTGTTTGAACCCTGGCTGGCGACCAAGACGTATGGAACGACATTGGACATGAGCGCCATGACCGCGTTCAATCGCCTCGACCAGAGTTATCAAGCGGTGCAGGGCGACGCGATTCCCGATCCGCCAGCGACCTGGTCGAATCCGCCGTCGCCCGGGGACGCGGTCAGTCCCTTCGGGATGCTCTACGCGACGGTGACGGATGAAGCCGATCCGTCGCGTTCGGGGTCGGCGGTCGACACGTTGAACCAGGTCGCGCGGGCGCTCGGCTTGCCCGAGTTCACGGGCCAGAACTGAGCTCCGACGGGGGCGGCTTGCCGACTTACGTCGATCCTTGCTCGCAGTAGCCGTTAGTGCAGGCGGGCCGACTCGTTGGGCAGTCACTGGTAGAGTTGCAGGTCGTACACTCTGGTCGCATGGGTGTCACGCCGACCTGCGCATCAAACGCGCATCCGCAGGAGACTGGCGGCGGATTCGAGTAGGTGAAGTCGCCGAGCTCTTCGGTGCGGGTCACCATCATCGCGCAAGGGGGAACGAAGCCGGCTTTGATGAGCGCGTTGAGGATGGGGGTATCCAGCGTTGGATTCGCGAACAGGTTCAAGAATGTCGTCGCGGTCTGCGAGACCGGGATCGTGCCCACGCGTGCGGCGAAGAAATGAATCCGTCCCCAGAGCGGGTAGTGGCCGTCGCGCACGTTGATCTTGTCACGACTGGTCAGGCTGGAGTCCGGCAAGTAGGCGCACGACTGGCCGGTAGCCTGGAAGCCCAGCGCCTTGAGGCCGCCGCGGTTCTCCGGCTGATCGTAGTAGTCGGTGCCGATGATCCCCAGCCCGAGGTTCGCTTCGTCCGGGTTGATGAGTCCCGCCAAGTTGGAGGCCATGGTCGCGGCGCTGCCCTGGTCGATTCCCCAGAACTGCGTCGGCAGGAGGCCGATCTCTTTTCCGACGAGCCGCAGCGTCGCGGTTCCTTGACCACGGATGTACAGGTAGTGGTAGTCCTCCCAGGGCGCTACGCCGCCTCCGCCGCCGAAGACCTGCTGAGCGGCCGCGGACGATATGACTTTCTGGGTCGAGAGCTTTGGCACCGCGAAGATGATAGGGAGGATGGGGCCCGGGGTCTCGCCCACCATATCCGTCGGGTTGACGGGCGGGCCGCAGGTGTCCTGCGCGATCTCCGACTCTCCGAGGTCGACGGGCACGCCGGCGGAGCCGAGCAGACAGGGCGTGCCGTTGACGCTGTTGCCGAGGTAGATCTGCGCGTAGGTATCGGTGGTCGTGGTCGGATCTTTTATGAAGTGGTCGGCGAGGTAGGTGGGGCTGTTCATATTCATCGATTTGACGCCCGTACAAGACGTCGTGGTGCGGAAGACCGGCACGATCGAGACGCTATTGACGATGACTTGCGACAGCTCCCCGAGGAGCGGCGCGAAGTTGCTCGAGCCGGTGATGTAGAGAATCTGCTTGCCGCTCGGCACGAGATCCGTGCACATCGCGGTCGGCGCCGGACCGGGTTTCGCCGCGATCGTCGAGGTCATGGGCGTCTTGAGCGTCGCGCCGCTGTCGAAGGGCGTCGAGAACGTCAGGCAGCTCCCGACCGGATCATTCGTTCCCGCCGGCAACGCGTTCACGCTGCAGGCGTTGAGAAAATCCGTCTCCACCATCGGAATCGACATCGGCGGATCCGTCAAAGTGCACGGGTCGGGTTGCAACCTCGACGGCACGCACACCGAGTTCTGGCAGATCGGATGATTGCCGAGCGTCGCGCAGTCGTCGTTGGTCTTGCACTGCACGGCGCTGTGATCGAGCAGCAGCGTGCACGAGCTTCCCACCGTCACCATCGCTGCAACCAGCAGCGTCCCCGTCGTCCCCCTGAGCCAGTTCATTTGAGCCTTTCGCGCGTGAAACGGAGAAATTCCGTGCCACGACGTCCCCCGAGCCGTTAGCGCGGAATGTACTTGAAACGCGATTCCCGGCGCAAGCACCGTCAGAGAGGACGCCCGCCGCAATTTACGGCGCGTCGGAAACGGCGCGTAGCGTCCTCGGGTGTGCTGCCGATCCACTATTTCGCCGGCGTCGTTCGACAACACGAGAATCGGTCTTGAATGCCGGCGTGACAACTCTGTAGTATCTGCGAACATAGCGGCGGTGGGGGGAGTGACGAAACCAAACTCCGTTGCTGTCGGGGGGGTCGGGATTGAGTCTCACAGGGGCGAACATAGCTCTCGAGATCGGGAGCATCGTTGCTGACAAGTTTCGCATCGAGCGCGTGCTCGCAGAAGGCGGCATGGGTTTGGTCGTTGCCGCGACGCACATTCAGCTCGAGCAGACCGTCGCACTGAAGTTTTTCCGAGGCGATCTGCGCAGCTCGGGCGAGCCGCTGCTGCGCTTCATGCGCGAGGCCAAGGCTGCGGCGCAGATCAAGAGCGAGTACGTGGCGCGCGTGCTCGACGTCGGCGTCACCGACGACGGCACGCCGTACATGGTCATGGAGTACCTCGAGGGCGAGGGCCTCGAGAAAGTGGTCGCGCGCGGCCCGTTGCCGATCTCCGCCGCGGTCGAGTACGCGATCCATGCGTGCGAGGGCTTGGCCGAGGCGCACGCGCGCGGCATCGTGCATCGCGACATCAAACCCTCGAATCTGTTTCTCACCGAACGGTCGCCGGGATGGCGCTCGATCAAGATCCTCGACTTCGGTATCTCGAAAGTGTCGCTGGCGCAGGCGTCGAACATCACGACCAACCTGAACCTCGTGATGGGCACGCCGTGTTACATGTCGCCCGAGCAGTTCCAGTCGGCGGCCGGGGTCGACCAGCGCAGCGACATCTGGTCGCTCGGTTCGACGTTGTTCGAGATGCTCGCAGGACGGCCGCCGTTCGATCCGGGGCTGCCGCTGCTGGCGCTGGCGGAGTCGATCGTCAAGAAGGAGCCGCCGTCGCTGCGCGATCTGCGCCCGGAGGTCCCGCAAGAGCTGTCCGACGCGATCGGCCGCAGCATGGCCAAGGATCGCGAGCGCCGTTTCCCGAGCGCGGCGGGTCTCGCGATCGCGCTCCTGCCGTTCGCTCCCGGGCGCGCGGGCGCGACCGCGGAGCGCGCCGCGGCGATCACGCCGGCGCGCGGCCTGCGCGAGCTGGAGCAGCAGCCGATGCACCAGCTGGTGCCGCGCGACGGCGCCACCGCCAGCAAGGGGGCGGGCGACGCGATGTCCGGCACGTGGACGCAGATCGGCTTCGCCAGCCCCACGCCGCAGCCGCGCGAGACTCCGTCCAGCCCTCCGCCACCCGCGCCTTCGATCGCCGCGTCGGCGGCGACGCCGTCGTCGCTCATCACGGGCGGAGTGCCGGTCGCGGCGCTGGTCCCGATCGACTACCCGCCGCTCGACGAGCCGGAGGGGGCCGGCTCCTGGCAGCCCAAGACGTCGGCGGTGGTGATCACCGCGGGCCTGCTGGTCTGCGCGGTCGCGGTGCTGGCCTTCCTGCGCGCGACACCGCCACCGCGCACGCCGGGATCGACGCTGACGGTCGCGCCAGCGGTGGCGGTCGCGGCGGCGGGCGCGCCGGCGTCGAGCGAGCTCGTCGTGCGCGTCACGCCCGTCACGGCGCAGATCATGATCGACGGCGCGCTCGTCGCCAGCAATCCGTTCCGCGGCCGGTTTCCCGGTGGGATTCATCAGATCCAGTCCTTCGCGACCGGCTACGAGCCCAAGCTGCAGCAGGTATCGCTGGCCACCGACGTGGTCGTCGAGCTGAGCCTCGATCGACGAGGGCATGGGCCGCCGGTGGCGTCGCGCCTGCCGCCGCCCGCGACGCAGGCGCGCATGGCTCCGCTCGGCTCGGGCAACCGCCCGCAGCAGACGCGGCCGTCGTCGCCGGCGCGGCCGGCGGGCGTGGCGAGCGCTCCCGGCGCGTCGCCGGCGCCACCGCCGACGCCGTCGATTCCCGGTCTCCTCACGCCCGACGTCGTCGATCCGCGCGGCGGGCGCAGCCCCTTGCACCCCATCGAGATCCGGAGCCCGTACAAGAATCCATGAACAAAATCTCAGCTCGTGTCGGACCCGCGATCCCGTTGTTGCTCGCTTCCTGTCTCGGCGTCGGTTTCGTCGGCGGCGTGTTTTTTCCTGCCGTCGCCGTCGCCCAGCCCGACGGCAGCGTGCGCGAGGCTGATCGCCACTTCCAGCGCGGCGTCGCTCTCTACGTCGAGGCCGACTATCACGGCGCGCTCGTCGAGTTCGAGCGCGCCTACACGCTGGCGCCCAACGGGATCGTCCTGTTCAACGTCGGTGAGACGCAGTACCAGCTGCGTGACTATGCCGCCGCGCTCGCGACCTTCGAGCACTACCTGGTCGAGGCGCCGGCCGGCGATTCGCACCGCTCGCTCGCCGAGGCGAACATCAAGGAGCTGCGCTCGCGCGTCGGGCGCCTGCGCATCGTGACGGTGCCGGCGGGCGCCGAGATCAGCATCGACGACAAGGTCGTCGGGCAGACACCCTTCGAGAAGTCGATCGTCGTCGGCGTCGGCCAGCTCAGCGTGCGCGCGACGATGCCGGGGCGGCCGCCCGTGGTGCGCACCGTCGACGTCGCCGCCGAGGACGATGTGCCGCTGACGATCGAAATGCCCGAGGCGGCGCTGGCCGCCCGGTCGGAGGCGCCTCCCCAGCAGAGCCTGAGTGATCGGCCGCGCGTCCCCTCCAAAAGCGGGCCCCGCTGGCGTGTCGCAGGCTGGATCACGACCGGCCTGCTCGCGGGCGGCGCGATCACGTTCGGTGTGCTCGCGCGCAATGAGTCGCAGGATCTCAAGACGGCGCGCAGCCACTTCCCCACCGACGCTGGAACGCTCAACGACCTGGCCAACCGCACGCAGAGCTTGTCGATTGTCGCCGATTCGCTCACGGCGGGCGCGATCGTGGTCGGCGTGATCACGCTCTTCTCGACGCTCAACGCGTCGGGCGATGCCCACCCGAACGGGCTGGTGCTGGGGCCGGGCTCCATCGGGTTTCACGGGCAGTTCTGATCCGGCCCGCCGTCGCACGCCGCGGCGTGTAGACTGCGGCCGATGACGACGACGACGAAGGCAGGGGACGCGGCGACGCCGACGCTGGTCATGGTGGGTGTGCGCTCGCTGGGGCGTGCGATCGCCCTGCATTTCGCGGCTCAGGGTTGGCGCGTGGTCGCGGCGTCGCGGACGCGCGCCGATGTCGATCGCGTGGCGGCCGAGGTCGGCGCCGCGGGCGGGCAGGGTACCGGCGTGGTCTGCGACCTTTCGGACCCGGCGTCGCTGGCGTCGCTGGCCGCGGGGTGCGAGCGCATCGACCTCTGCGTCGCCGCGCAGACCGCGGGCGGCCGCTTTGGCGCGCGGCCGCTGGTCGAGATCGCCGATGACGAGCTCGATCGGGGCTACGGCAGCTACCTGCGCGGCACCTGGAACCTGCTGAAGGCGGTCGGCCCGAAGCTGCTCGCGCAGGGGGCCGGCACGTTCCTGCAGATCGGCACGTCGTCGGGCGTGCGCACCAAGGACGGCTTCGCGGCGCTGGGCGCGATCCAACACGGTCTGCGCGCGCTGGTGCAGGTCGCGGCGCGCGAGTGGCGGGCGCAAGGCGTGCACGTTGCCTACTTGCCGATCGACGGCGGTATTCAGAGCGAAAGCGGCGTCGTACTTGGAACCCCCAAGGGGTTCCAAACCTCCCGCGATGGGGCTGCGGCGGCGGAGCCGCCTTCGCCCCACACGGCCACGTCGAGCGATCGCGCGATCCCGCAGGCCGAGATCGCGCGCGCGTGCGCTTACCTGCACGCGCAGGAGCCGCGCGCCTGGACGCACGAGCTGGTGCTGCGGCCGCGCGGCGGTGACTGGACTGCACCCACGTAGCCCGCTTCGTGAACGGCCGCGCTGCCCACATCGGTCTCATCACCCTCGAGGTGAGCGGCCACCTGAACCCGTCCACCACGCTGGCCCGCGAGCTCATCGCGCGCGGCCATCGCGTGACGCTGTTCGCGCGGCTCGACGCCGAGGCCAAGGCGCGCGCCGCGGGGCTGGGCTTCGAGGCGCTGGGCGCCGCGGCGTTCCCGCTGGGATCGAGCGCAGCGTCCAGCGACGAGCTGGGGCGGCTCGAGGGTGCAGCCGCCTTGCGGTACACGCTGCACATGCTGCGCGAGCAGGGACGCCTGCTGCTCACCGAGGCGCCCGAGCGATTGCGCGCGGCACGGCTCGACCTCTTGCTCATCGACGAGATCTGCCCCGCGGCCGAGGCGATTGCCGAGGCCCTGCACGTGCCGTACGTGACGATCTCGAACGCGCTCGCGCTGCGCGCGGATCCCGCGCTGCCGCCTCCGATCTCCGGCTGGCGCTACCACCCGGGGCGCCTGGCGCGGCTGCGGAATCGTCTGGCGACGGGCGTGATCGAAGGGCTCGAGCGATTTTCGCGCGGCGAGATCCACCGCTACCGAGCCGCGCACGGGCTGCCGGCGCACGCCGGGCAGATGCGCCGCGCGGCCATCGCGCAGCAGCCGGCGTTCTTCGACTATCCGCGTGCCGCGCAGCCCGAGTGGTTTCACCACGCCGGCCCGTTCCACGACGAAGCGAGCGGCGATGCGGTCGACTTTCCGTTCGACCGGCTCGACGGGCGGCCGCTGATCTTCGCGTCGATGGGCACGCTCCAGAACCAGCAGTTCGAGGTCTTTCACACCATCGCCGAGGCCGGCGCCGGCCTGGACGCGCAGCTGGTGATCACGCTCGGGCGCCGTGGCGCGCCCACGCCGCCGCTGTTACGCGCGCTGCCGGGCATGCCGCTGGTAGTGCCCTATGCGCCGCAGCGGGAGCTGCTGGCGCGTGCCGCTGTCGCGATCACGCACGCCGGATTGAACACCGCGCTCGAGGCCCTGGTTCACGGCGTGCCGATGGTGGCGCTGCCCGTGACCAACGATCAGCCCGGCGTCGCCGCACGCCTGGAGCGGCTCGGCGTGGCCGAGGTCGTGTCGCGCGCCGCGCTCGAACCGGCGGTCTTGCGGCGTGCGATTCACCGCGTGATGGTCGAACCGAGCTATCGGCAGGCGGCGTGGGCCGCGCGCGCGCAGCTCGCGCGGCGGCCGGGCGCGGCGATCGCCGCGGACATCATCGAGCGCGTGCTCGCGTCGCCGTAGGCGACGTCACTGCGGGTACAGCGACTTGCAAGTCCCGGTCGCGCCGCCGTCGTTGGCCACGCAGGTGCCGGTCCCGGGCAGGATGCAGGCGATGGCGGGGCAGGGGACCGGCGGGCAGTGGGCAGTGTCGTACTGCGCGCGAATCTGGTCGAGCTCCGTCGTGTCATTGACGTGCAGCATGCAGCTGGGGCAGGGCAGCGAGGGGCTCGCGAGCTGCGCGCACTGGACGCTGTTCACGAACGGGCTGCAGGTGATCGCTCGTTGATAAGCGGCGTCGTACGCGACCCCGAGCGCCGCGCAGGTGTCGCCGCCGCCCCCACCGCCGGCACCGTTCCCGCCCGCCCCGGTCGTCCCCGCGCTGCCAGTGGCGCCGGCCGCTCCGTCCGGCACGGGCATCGCCGTCGACGAACACCCGGCGGCCAGGCATAGCAGCATCACGCTCGGCGCCAGAAGCGCTGCGGCGAAGCGGGGCCCACGCGGAGATGAGGAAGGAGGCGACATGCGGATCCACATCATCATGCTCCCATTCCAAGCAAGAGGAGTGCCCGCGCCGTGCCCCCGATTCTCCGGGTTGCCGTCTGCCAGCGCCTCGAAAATGCCAGCAGCATCCACGGATTTTCGAGGGCCGCCCGTGGGGGCTGGCGTCACGGGCGATTGCGGCTCATGCTGTCTAGCGACGAAGGAGGCCGACCATGAAAGCCGCCGTCGCTGCGCTCGCCCTGTGCGGGTTGTCGTCGCTGTCGGGCTGTGCTCACGACTTTCTCTACGTGCCGGTTGGTCCCGGCGCCGCGGGTGGAGCGGCGATGCGCTATCCGATCCCGCCGACGCAGCCCCAGGGTGAAGCCTACGTCACGTCGTTCGGCTTCACCGACATCGACCTCGGTCCGGGCGCGCCGAGCCAGTTGCTGCATGCGCGCCTCGCGGTGTCGAACGGCAGCGCCGCGGTCTGGACCGTCGACGGCCGCATGCAGGCGCTCGGCTACGCGGGGCGTCCCACCGTGGGGCCGTCGTTCTTGAACACCGACGCCGGCGTCGGTCCGGTTTACGTGGTACCGCCGGGGCAGGCTCGCGTGTTCGATCTCTACTACGCGCTTCCCGCGCCGTTCGATCAGCCGCTCAATCTCGGGGCGTTCACGCTCGACTGGCAGGTGAGCGCCGGCGGGCAGATCATTCCCGGACGCACGTCGTTCCAGCGCTTCGAGGGCGCCGCCGCCTCGTACGATGCCTACCCACCGTACGTCGCCGTCGGGCTCGGCTTCGGTTTCGGCTGGTGGTACGGGCCGTTCTTCCCCTATCACGGGGTCTATCCGCCGGTCATTCGCCACTACTACTACGCGCCGGGACGCGGTCCGGGCGGACCCTGGCGGGGCCGGCCGGTGGTTGCCGGCGGTTTGCGCGGATCGCCGCCGCCGGGTGGTGGCTGGCGCGGGTCGCCGCCGGCCGCAGGCGCGGGTGGTCTCCGCGGCATGCCGCCGACGAGCCCCAGCGTGCATCCCGCACCGGCACCGGCGCCCGCGCCGCATTTCTCGTCGCCGGGCGGGGGGCGCGGATTCCGCGGCGGAGGAGGCCACGGTCATCGCTGAGCGCAGAATCCGGGTGTCCGTGTGCGCGGCCTTCGCGGTCCTGATCGGGATCGCGACCAGTGCCACGCACGCGGCGGAGCCGGCGTCGGCGGCGCCGGCCGCCGCTGTCGTGGACCCGCCGGTCGTCGTGCTCTGGCCGGCGGGCGCACCGGGCTCTGAAGCCAAGAAGGATCTGCCGGAGACGCCGGTGGGCGGCAACATCGCCGGCGTGCACAATCCGTCGCTGACGGTGTTCTTGCCCGAGGCCGCGCACGCGACCGGCGCCGGCGTCGTCGTCTTGCCGGGCGGCGGCCATCGTTTTCTCGTCGTCGAGAAGGAAGGCTACACGGTCGCGCGCTGGCTCGCCGCGCACGGCATCGCCGCCTTCGTGCTCAAGTATCGGCTGGCGCGCGAGCCGGGCTCCCCTTACCGGGTCGACGTGGAATCACTGCAGGACGTGCAGCGCGCGCTGCGGCTGGTGCGCAGCCGCGCGACGGCGTGGCGGATCGATCCGACGCGCGTCGGCGTGATGGGATTCTCGGCGGGCGGCGAGCTGGCGGCGCTGGCGGCGATGCGCTTCGACGCGGGCAAGCCGGGCAGCGCCGATCCGATCGAGCGGCAGAGCGCGCGGCCCGCGTTCCAGGCGCTGATCTATCCGGGCGCTCCGGCGAACATCGCGCCGACGAAGGATTCGCCGCCCGCGTTCCTGGTCGCCGGCGTCGACGATCGGCCCGACATCGCCGAAGGCGTCGCGCGCGCCTACCTCGCGTTTCGCGCCGCCAGCGTCCCCGTCGAGCTCCACGTCTACGCCGGTGTCGGCCACGGCTTCGCGCTGCGCCCCGGCCCCGCCAATGGTTGGAGCGCCCGCTTCGCCGACTGGCTCGCCGAGCGGAGCGCGCCGGTGGCCGCAAAGCCCTAGTCCTTGGCGCGGCGTCGCCGCTGGCGCGCGCCGGCGCCGGGGACGGCGATCGCGGCGCGCTCGCGCACGACGTCGCGCGCCGGCTTGTCTTCGCGCACACCCTGGAACGACGGGTGGCGGATGTGGCCGCCCTCGGTCCATTCGGTGAAGGCGACCTCGACCACCATGGTCGGCTTCATCCACTGCGCGCCGGCGATCAGGCGCCCGGCCGGCAGGTTCTCGTCGAACGGAGTGGTCGGGCGCGCGAGCTTCTTGCACGCGGCGTAGAGCGCGGCGGCGATGCGCTGGAATCCAGTGCCGACCTTGCCGGCGTAGACCAGTTGGCCGGCGTCGTCGTAGGTGCCGAGCAGCAGCGCGCCCAGGCCACCCACGATCGAATCCTCGAAGCCGCCGACCACGAACTCCTGGCGCAACAGGCACTTGATCTTGCGCCAGCTCGCGTTGCGCGCGCCGCGCCGGTAGGGCGACGCCCGATCCTTGGAGACGATGCCTTCCAGGCGCATCTCGCACGCATGCGCGAAGACGCGGGCGCCGTCACCGTCGACGTGGTCGACGTAGCGAAACCCGGCCGGCGGTTTCGCGCCCAGCGCCGCGCGCAGGCGCACCTTGCGCTGCTCCAACGGCAGCGCGGTCAGGTCCTCGCCGTCGAGGTGCAGGATGTCGAACACGAAGTAGACGATCTCGGGACGCGCGCCGCTCCAGCCCCGCTGCATGGCCTGAAAGCTGGTGCGTCCGTCGGGCAGCACGGCAGCGACCTCGCCGTCGAAGAGCGCGTTCTCGACGCCGAGCTTCTTCGCGCCGGCCACGACCTCGGGGAAGTGATCCGCCCATTCCTTGTTGCGCCGGCTGAGGAGCGAGACGCGCCCGCGATCGATGCGGCAGCCGATGCGGTAGCCGTCGAGCTTGATCTCGTGCAGCCACTGCTCGCCCGACGGTGGCTCGTCGAAGAGCTGCGCGAGCTGCGGGTCGTAGTCCGCGATGCCCGACGCTCTAGCCAAAGTGGTAGCTTGACAGGCGCACGCCCATCGCGACGCTGCCATAGCCGACGGTGCCGCGGTCGGCGCCGGCCGCGCCCGCGATCACCATCAGCGGCAACAGATGCTCCTCGCGCGGGTGGCAGACGCGCGCTTGCGGCGCCAGCTCCCAGTCGACGAGGCGGCCGTCGCGCGGGCCCTGGGGAAGCAGCGCGCTTGCGCGCAGCCAGGCGTCGAACTCCTCGGAGACCGGGCGCGCGCGCGGGTCGCGGAACGCGCGCAGGTTGTGGAACGTCATCCCGCTGCCGACGATGAAGACGCCCTCGTCGCGCAGCGGCGCCAGCGCGCGGCCGATCGCCAGGTGCTGCTCGGGATCGAGCCCGCGGCGCAACGACAGCTGCACGGTCGGCACCTCGGCGTCGGGATAAGCGAGCTTGAGCGGCACGAACGTGCCGTGGTCGAAGCCGCGTTTGGCGTCCTCGGCGCTGGGGATGCCGGCCCCACCCAGCAGCTGGCGCACGCGCGCCGCCAGCGCGGGATCGCCGGGCGCAGGCCACGTGATCTGGTACGACTCGGGCGGAAAGCCGTAGTAGTCGTAGAGCATCGGCGGGCGCGCCGCGGTCATCACCGTCGGCACGTCTTCTTCCCAGTGCGCTGAGACGACCAGCAGCGCTCTGGGCGCCTGGCGCGGCACCGCCGCGACCGAGCGCAAGTAGTCGGCGAGCGCCGCCATCTCCTGCTTGTCGAAGCCAAGCTCGACGAACGGCCAGGGCCCGCCGCCGTGGGGCAGGAAGACCACGGGCATGCGGGACGACGCGGGCGGCGTCGGCGGCGACGGCGCCGCGCCGCTGCCGGCGCCGGGATTCTGGGTGCCGCCGTGCCCGTGCAGCGCCGCCAGTCCGGCGGCGCCGACGCCGAGACCGCCGGCAACGATCGCCGCGCGCCGGGTCGGATGCTTGTCGTGGTCGTTGGCCATGTCGTCTCTGCCTCGAGGTTCAGTATGCTCAGCCCGCGCGCCGGCTGCCAGGGGACAGATCTGGGCCAGTCTGTTCCGGACAGCGCATCAATCGGGAGCGTTCACTCCGCCGCTCGCGCGGTTGCTCCCGGCGTCGTGCGGCCCGCGACCTGCGCGTTTTCGGGCGCCATCGCCTGGGCATCGGCGACGATCACGTCGGCCGCCTTCTCGCTGATCATGTAGATCGGCGTGACGATGAAGAACCCGGGGATGCGGGGGAAAATCGACGCGTCGACCACGCGCAGCCGCTGCGTCTTGTGAACGCGGAAGCCCGAGTCGACCACCGCCATCGGATCGCTGGCCGGCCCGATCTTGCAGGTGCCGCAGGCATGATGGCCCCAGGCCTCGTTCTTGATGAAGGTGCGCAGGGCGTCGGGGCTCGACAGATCCTTGCCGGGCAGAAGCTCGCTCCTGGTGAACATCTCCGTGCGCTCCGACATGCGGCGCACGAAGTTCACGCCCTCGACGACCGAGTCGAGATCTTCCTTCAACGCGTCGTTGCCCTCGTCGAAGTACTTGAAGTTGATCTCGGGTGTATCGCGCGGATCGGCGCTGCGCAGGCGAACGAAGCCGGCGGTGTTGTTGGTGTGCGCCTTCAAGATCGCCCAGGTGAAGCGGCACTTCTTGGTCTCTTCGAGATGCTCGCCCTTCTGGGCCGCCGCGGTCACCGCCTGATCGTCGGTGAAGAACGCCTTGCTGTAGCCGGGGAAGTAGCCCTTGAAGAACCCGGGCAATCCAAACACGAAGAGGTCGGGCTCTTTGCGCTCGGGCTTCGAGCGCATGATGATGCCCAGGATCGCGCCGTTGCTCGTGTAGAGCCCGCGCTTCGACGCTTTCCACTCCTCGAGCAGCTTGTCGCCCTTGACCGGATCGAACGTGGCATCGGCCAGGATCTCGAAGTCCTTCTTGAGGTCGCTGATCACCGCGACTTCGTAACGGTCCTGCAGGTTGCGGCCGACGCCCGGCAGCACCACGCGCGGCGTGATGCCGTGGCGCTGCAGCTCGTCGAGCGGTCCGATCCCCGACAGCATCAGGAGCTGAGGCGTGTTGAAGGAGCCCGCGGCCAGGATCACCTCGCGCCGCGCGTAAGCGACGCGCTTTTCCCCGGCGGCACCGGCCGCCGCTGCGGTGTCCGCCGAGCGCGGATCGGCGCGGTAAAGGCTGCGGCCCTTGAGATACTCGACGCCGATCGCGACGTTGGCGTCGTCGAGCAGCACGCGCGTCGCCAGCGCCTCGAGCTCGACGGTCAGGCGCTTGCCGGATTGCTGCACGGCCAGGATGTGCTCGCGCGTGCCGTTGCGCTGGCCGTTCTGCGTGGCCAGCGGGACGAGCGCGATCCCTTCGGTGCTGCGCGCGACGTTGCGCCAGTCGTTGGGATCGACCAGCGACTTCGCGCGCTCGTAGGCATCCTGGCCGCGCCAGAGCGATTGCCAGATCTGGCGCAGCTTGTTCAGGATGCCCTTCGCGCCGAACAGCGCCAGCGTCCCCGCCGCCTTCGCCGCCGCTTCGATGATGCCGACGAGCTCGTCGTCGTGAATCACCAGCAACGGATCGGCGAGGTTGGTGTGCAGCCAGCCGCCGAAGCCGTGGCGGCTGGGGTTGGCCTTCGACGCCGCGCCGAACCCGCGCAGGATGAACAGCGCCAGCTTGCGCCAGAAGTTCTTGGGGTACTTGCCCGGCGCGAGCAAGTAGTCACAGCGCTCGAGACGCTCGAAGTAGCGGCGCATCTCCGTCGCGCGCCACGATCTGTCGCCGGTCAGCTCGGCGATGGCGTCCCAGTCACTGTTGTGCGGGTAGACGGTGATCATCGCGTTGTGCGCCGTGCAGCCGCCCAGCGTGCCGGCGCGGGGGTAGAGGACACCGCCGTGCGCAGTCGAGTACTTCGAGTCGGCGCGCTGGCGCGCCGGATCTTCGTAGTGCTGTACGAAGTAGTCCCAGCGCATGGTCTCGTCCTCGGTCGACAGGCCGTGGAAGACCGGCACCTGGTAGAGCAGCTGCGAGCCGCGATCGGAGCCGGCTTCGAGCAGCAGCACTTCGAACCCGGCCTGGGCCAGCGCGCACGCGACCGGTCCGCCGCCGGCGCCCGAGCCGACGACGACGTAATCGTATGCGGGTCCGTCGGCGGGAGGAGGGGAGGGCGGCATCACCGCACCGGTCCGCGGGCGGCGATTGCGATGCCGATCTGTCCGAGCCAGTAGACCCCGAGGGCCAGGTAAGCGACGTGGGGGATCTTCTTGTAAAAGCGATCGAGCGCCAGGCTCGAGTCGGAAATGTAGAAGAGCACGGCGCCGCCCGCGGCGAAGGGCGCCCAGCCGAGTTGGCCGCCCACGGTGGCCCAGGCGGTGATGACCATCGCGCTGATGGCCGTGCCGTAGACGATGGTTGCGATCCGGAGCACGGTCGCCGGCGGGCGCACGTAGCGGAGCAAGATCATCGTCGACGCCAGCACGATGACACCGACGACGATCGGCAGCGGCGACCAGACCGCGACGCCGAGGTTGGCGATGATGTAGACGATGTGCGCCGCCAGGAATCCGACCAGACCGACCATGAACGCGCCTTCACTGTCGGATAGCAGCGCCACATCTCCGACCAGAGACAGCAGGATGCCGGCGATGACCAGCTTGGCGAACGAGGAGTGCGGCCAGCCGACGATCACCAGGAGCAGCACGGTCGCCAGCGGCTTGAAGATTCGAGTCAGCCAGGGAACGCCGCGTTCGATCCCCGCGATCGCCAACGCTCCTGAAACGATGACCGCGGCCACCGCGCTGATCAACCAGCCGTCCGTCATGGATGGGAACCTTTCTCAAGCGCTTGCTTGAACGCACGGAACAATGGTTATTCCCACGCCGCCCGCGCGCGCACCGTAACAAGGGCGCAATTCGTTGTGCAAACTATTTGTGCGCGCGGAGATCCAGCACAGTATCCGCACAGTGTCCGGCACAGTATCCGGCAACAATCTCCGGCGACAATCTCGGGGAGCAAATCGACGCTCGCTGCGTTGTTGATTGTTGACAGTCGAAAGTCGGGCGCGCCACACTGCGCCCGATCTCTGTCTGCCGTTGATGAGCAGCGGCTTACCCGCGACACCTAGAGGAGAGTCACGACGATGCGGACGACGATCCTGCGCAGCGCCTCACCGCGGACGGCGGTCACATCGGTGGTGGCGTTCGCCATCGCCGTCGCGGTCCTGGCGTCGGTGGTCCCGGGATGCAAGCGCGCGCCCGAACCAGGCCAGGTGCTCGACGAGGCGCGCGCTGCGCAGAGGTCGGTCGCGTCGCTATCGGCCGCCGACGAGGACTATTTCCACGACATGGACGGCGCGGTCGCGCTGACGCCGGGGGAGGTGAAGGGCCGCAATTCCTGGATCGTCTGGACCGGCGGCAATGATCGCTTCTGGGACACGATCTCGCGCAAGAGCAACGGCACCCTCGATTTCTTGAAGACGTTGTCGTCGTATCCCGGCCTGAAGGCCAATCGCGACAATCGCTGGAACTACCTCGGCCTCGTCAACGAGCCCTGTTTCGAGAAGGCGACCGGCCCGGACCCGGACCGTTTCGGTTTGTGGCTGGATCACCGGCGCGCCGATTGCCCGAAGGATCCGTTCGAGAACGAACAGAAATATCCGGGCGTGTCCATCGGCGCGCGCGGCAAGAACCTGCCGGTCGCGTCATTCTACGGATGGGCGACCGGCGTGGTCGGCCTCCGGCTATTCCCCAATCCGGAGTTCGACGAGGCGGCGGCGAAAGAGTGGGACGCCAAGCGCTACTACGAGGACCCGAGCTACTACCTATCGAAGGCCCTGGTGAAACCATTCCGGGTCGGCATGGCGTGTGGCTTCTGCCACGTCGGCCCGAGCCCGATCCATCCGCCGGCCGATCCGGAGAAGCCCGCCTGGGCGGATCTCAGCTCCAACGTCGGCGCGCAGTACTTCTGGGTCGACCGCATCTTTGCCTGGGAGGCCGACGAGACCAGCTTCCCGTATCAGCTTTTCCACACGGCGCGGCCGGGGGCGCTCGACACGTCGCTGGTCTCGACTGACTACATCAACAACCCGCGGACGATGAACGCGGTCTACGAGCTGGGCGCGCGCCTGGAGGTCGCCAGGCGCACCGGCAAGGAAATCCTGGCCGGTGGCGGCCTCGCCAACAAACAGTTCAACGATTACGTGAAGGATGGGCCGCTCACGGCGTTCTACCAGCCGCCGGCGACGGTCTGGTCGCCGCGGGTGCTCAAGGACGGTTCCGATTCGGTCGGAGCGCTGGGCGCGCTCAACCGGGTGTTCCTCAACATCGGCCTGTTCAGCGAAGAATGGCTGCTGCACTTCAATGCGCTGGTCGGCGGCCAGCGGCCGTCGCCGATCGAGATCGCGGTCGCGCGCAAGAACTCCGCCTACTGGGAGGCGACCGAGGCGCAGACACCCGACCTGGCGCTGTTCTTCCTGAAGAGCGCAACCGCGCACCATCTGAAGGACGCGCCCGGCGGCGACAAGTATCTGGCCCGGGACGCGGACAAGCTCCCGCGCGGCAAGGAGGTGTTCGCCGAGCGCTGCGCGCGCTGCCACTCGAGCAAGGCGCCACCGCCGGTGGTCGACTTCGCGAGCTGCCCGCCGGCGCAGTACCTCGACTGCTGGAACCGCTACTGGGCGTCGACCAAGACCGACGACTTCAAGCAGAAGATGCGCGACATCGTCGAGGCCGACGACTTCCTGGCCGGCAATTTCCTGTCGACCGATCTGCGCGTGCCGGTGACCCTGCTGGAGACCAACGCTTGCAGCCCGCTGGCGACCAACGCGCTGGCCGGCAACATCTGGGACAACTTCTCGGCGCAGAGTTACAAGGACCTGCCGTCGGTGGGCACGATCACCGTGCACCATCCGATCACCGGAGCGCAGCGCCCCTACGTGATGCCGGCGGGCGGGCGCGGCTACACGCGGCCGGCGTCGCTGATCAGCGTCTGGTCGACGGCGCCGTTCCTGCTCAACAACAGCGTCGGGGACTTCAATCCCAGCCCGTCGGTCGACGCGCGCATGGCCTCGTTCGAGAGCTCGATCGAACAGCTCTTGTGGCCGGAGAAGCGAAAGAGGGATGCGGTGCTGGGCGACAAGGTGCCGGGTGTGATCGATCGAACGACGACCACCAGCTACCTGCGCGTGCCGGCCGGCTTCCTGCCGGACTGGGTCCGGCCGCTGCTCGGGCCGCTGGCACGGATCGCGCCCTGGCTGGCCAGCGGCGAAGGGGTCGAGATCGGGCCCATCCCCGCCGGCACGCCGGTCAACCTGCTCGCCAACCTCGAGATGGTGTCCGAGTCCGACGACCTCGGCGCGCGGCTCGCGCACGAGAAAAAGGTGCTGGCGTTGCTGCTGAAGGCCAAGCACGACTTGAAGTCGCTGCCCCAGGGCGCCGGGACGGAGGAACAACAAAAGGTCTTCGCCAACCTGGTCGAGCCGCTGCTGGAGCTGAGCAAGTGCCCCGACTTCGTGGCCAACCGCGGCCACTACTTCGGGACGTCGTACTTCAAAGAAGAACCGCCGCTGACCGACGACGACAAGCGCGCGCTCATCGCTTTTCTGAGGACGTTTTGACCTGATGGGCGCAGAAGTGCTTCCAGGCGTCCTCGGCGGCGACCGGGCCGCCGTGACCGAGGTAGAGGCGCTTGGCGCCGGCACGGATCACCACGCAGATCTGCGCCTCCGCCGCGGCGCGATCGTCGTGGTAGTAGTGCGTGCCCGGCGAGCCGGAGAACATCGCGCCGCCCAGGTAGCCGCCGAGCAGCAGATCGCCCATGAACGCGTCGCCGTCCGCGAGCAGCAGCACTTGCGAGCCGGGCGTGTGCCCGGACGCGGGGATGACCCGTCCCGCGATGCCGAACGGAGCCAGATCCAGGGGCGCGGTCACTTCGATGTCCGGGTTGTACGGCGTGAACGTGACGTCGACGAAGGGCCGCAGCAGCCGCGCCGTGAACGACATCGGGTGCAGCGTGCGGTTGCGGCCGTTGTGCAGCATCTCGACGTCGCTGGCGCCGACGACGATCGGCGCGTGCCAGCGCTCGCGCACGGTGCCGGCGCCGCCGGCGTGATCGGCGTGGCCGTGGCTGAGCACGATCAGCGCCAGGTCGCCGGGCTTGATGGCCAGGCGATCGAGATCCTTGACCAGCTTGCTCGATTCGCTGGCCGTACCCGAGTCGAACAAGATCGGCCTTCGACCGTAGATCACATATGCGTTGGCGATCCCCAGGTCGAGCATCTGCACGCGCGGCCGTTCGGGCGTCGCCGGCGTCATGGCGACCAGGCTCGGTCCGCACGCGGGCAACGCCAGCGCACCCCACGCCACCACATTCACAATCGTCGCCGCACGCACGCGCGCACCTTAACCACGTCGCCCCGCGATGTTCAACCGCGATGATGCAGAGACGAAAGGGGACGCCATGACACGAACCAAGCAAGCATCGGTCGCTCTCGGATCGGTGGCGATCGCGCTCGCACTGGCCCTCGCGCCGTCGCCGGCGCGCGCCGCCGACCACAACGATCCCAACGGCGCGAACTCGATCTTCTCCGACATCGCGCCGTCGCCGGCCGATCTCTACGATCTGTACGGCTTCCCGGTCGAGGACGCGAACGGCGAGCGGGTCGTGGTCGCGCTCACGTTCGGGGCGGTGCCGCGCGCGGGCACACTGGATCCGGATCTGCTCTACCGCGTGTTCCTGTCGCCCGGCGCGCGCATCGAATCGGGTTTGAAGGACGACGACGGGCTCGAAGGGATGCTCAAGTACTTCGACGCGCTCAAGGATAAGTACGCGCAGCTGCATCCGTCGGAGGTGCGGGTCAACGTCGATGGCCAGGGCAAGGCGCGGCTGCAGTTCATCAAGCTGCCGGGCGGCGATTTCACGGCGACGATCGACGTCAACCAACCGGCGACGCTGCAGGCGCCGGGAGGCTTCGCGGTCAAGGCGTTCGTCGGGGGGCGCGACGACGCGTTCTTCAACGACCTGCCCGGGTTCTTCCGATCGATCAACTACGCGCCGCAGTTCTACAAGGTGCCGCTCGCGATGAAGGAGGCGCGCGAGCTCAAGATCCCCAAGACGCTGATCGAGCTCGAGGGCAACACGCTCTTCAACTTCAACCCGGCGATTCCGTTGCACGGACAGGGCGTGAAGCTGGATTTGCCGCCGGGCGCCCTGACGTGGACCGGCAACAAGTACCACAAGGACGCCAACGGCAATTACCGCTTCGTCTACAGCGGCAAGGACGCGCAGGCGGGCCGCAACGTCAACGCGATCATCCTCGAGTTTCCGCTGGCGGCGCTGACCAGGTCGCCGGCCACCGATCGCATCGTGAACGCCTGGGGCGAGAGCTGGGTCCTCAAGGCGGCGACCAAGGTGGAGACCATCCCCGACGATCGCCCGCGCGTGAAGCAGCCGATCTGGCTCGAGCACCCCTGGCTGGTGCCCGGCATCGTCGCGCTCTTCGGGTTGCTGCTCGCGTTGCGCGGTGGAGCGGGTGGCGTGGGTCGCGTGCTGGTGCGCATCGTCGGCGTGTTGCTGATCATCGGCGGCGTCGTCTCCGGCATCGCGCTGACGTCGATCGCCAAGCAGCGGCCCGACCTGTCGCTGAAGCCGGGCGACCTGGACGCGGAGCTGCAGCGCTACAAGCTGGTCGACACCGATGGCCAGCCGTTCGCCGACGCGGCGCTGAACCAGCGCGAGGATTCGAAGCAGCTGGGCGCGTACAACTTCTCGCTCGCGCCCAGCTTCGTCACGCGCCTGGCGCACCTCGGCTGGGGCTTCGGCCCGTCGATCAGCGCGCTCGGCCTGAAGACGTCGTTCGACCACTCGAACTCGCCGATCTCGGTGCACAGGGAGTACGGCACCGGCCTGGCCGCGACGCTGGAGGCGTTCCCGCGCGTGAAGAAGGTGATCTTCCAGCGCCTGAACATGCCCGACGACAAGTGGAAGCGAAAAGGGATCGACATCCCGCTCAAGCGGCCGATCGAGATCTTCATCCCCAACGTCTGCCCGATCGACATGGACAC
>CAZNCQ010000087.1:0-23862 GCA_964571275.1 uncultured Myxococcales bacterium | reverse complement strand
CACACCGGCAAGTACGAGATGGTCAGCTTCTGGGGCGGCTTCCACGGCAAGACGCTGGGCGCGCTGTCGCTGATGGGCTCGACGTTCAAGCACGGGCTCGGACCGATGGCCAGCGGGTCACACCTGATCCCGTACGCCGACTGCTATCGCTGCCCGGTCGGCCTGTCCTATCCCAGCTGCGGCATCGCGTGCGCAGAGGTCGGGCGCAAGACACTGAAGAAAGTCTCAGCGGGCGCGATCGCCGCGGTCATCGTCGAGCCGATGCAGGGGACCGCGGGCAACGTCGTTCCACCCAAGGAGTTCCTGCCCGCGGTCAAATCGATCGCCGAGGAGAACGACGCGCTGCTGATCGCCGACGAGATGATCACCGGCCTCGGGCGCACCGGGCGCCGCTGGGGCGTCGACCACACCGGCGTGAAGCCCGACATCGTCACCGTCGGCAAGGCCTTCGGCGGCGGCTTCCCGCTGTCGGGTGTGCTCACGACCGACGCGATCTCTCGCGCGCTGCCCTGGGGTGCCCCGTCGGGCTCATCGTCGAGCTACGGCGGTAACCCGCTCGCGGCCGCGGCCGGCGCCGCGGCGCTGCGGATCATCGACGAGGAGCAGCTGGTCGACAACGCGCGCGACGTCGGCCAGGTCATGCTGCATGAGCTGGAGGCGTTCCCCGACCGCTACCCCTTCGTGGGCTTCGTGCAGGGATCGGGCCTGTTCCTGCGCATGGAGCTGGTGAAGAACCGCGCCACGAAAGAACCCCTGCCGCGCAAGGTGACGGAGCGTATCTTCATGGAGTGCGTGCGTCGCGGCCTGCTCACGATGTCGTACTCGGCCAGCTTCCGCATCCAGCCGGCGCTGACCATCGACGAGGCGACCGCGCGGAACGGCATCGAGATCCTGCGCGAGACTTTCGACTACGTCGCGCGCGAGCGGCTCTGGGAGTAGCCGTGTGGGCGTGAGCAAGGCGCGCGTCGCTCACGTGCTGGCCGTCTGGTTCGGCTGCGGTCACGTGCCGCGGGCGCCCGGGCTCGCGGGCACGCTGGGCGCGATCCCGCTCTACCTCATCGTGCGGCCTTTCGGGTTCGGCGCCGTCGCCGCGACCGCGGTGCTGGTGACGCTGGTCGGCACCTGGGCGTCGGGTGTCATGGAGAAGAAGCTGGCACGCAAGGATCCGCAGATCGTCTGCATCGACGAGGTCGCCGGTGTCTTCGTGACCTGGCTCGCCGCGCCGCCGACCTGGCTCGGCTTGCTGGTGGGCGTCGCGCTGTTTCGTATCTTCGACCAGTTCAAGCCCTGGCCTGCGCGGCTGTGCGAGCGCCGGCTCGGCGGTGGCCCCGGCATCATGGGTGACGACGTCGTGGCGGGTTTGTGGGGCTGCGGCGTGATCCTGATCGGCCGGCGCTTGGGTTTGCTCTGATCGCACCGCGTCGGCGACACATGTAAGCGGCGGTGGTCGTGGGTGCCCAGCGCGCCGGCGGTTCCACGAACCTCAACATGCACCGCGTGGGTGCCGATGGTGGGAGCACGAGCACCATGGCCTCGGCTCTCCCGTCACGGGACCGTTCGGACGCTCCGCTCCTCGCGCGTGGCGCACCCATCGGCCGTTATCTGGTCCTCGGCCTGGTCGGCCGAGGCGCGATGGGGGACGTCTACGCTGCGTACGATCCGGAGCTCGACCGCAAGGTCGCCGTCAAGCTGCTGCACGTGAGCGGCAGCGTCGGCCCGGAGCTGGTCGAGCAGAAAGCACGCTTGCTGCGCGAGGCGCAGGCGATCGCGCGCCTGTCCCACCCCAACGTCGTCGTGGTCCACGACGTCGGCAGCTTCGAGGAGCAGGTCTTCGTGGCCATGGAGTTCGTCGACGGGCACACGGTGGCGTACTGGCAGAACGCCGCGCGCCGCTCCTGGCGCGAGGTGCTGGACGTCTTCATCGCGGCCGGGCGCGGGCTCTCGGCGGCGCATGCCGCGCAGCTGGTTCACCGCGACTTCAAGGGCGAGAACGTGATGATCACCAGCTCGGGCCAGGTGCGCGTCATGGACTTCGGGCTCGCGCGCCACGCCGCCGATCGCTCGGGTGGCGATCCGATCCTGATCTCGTCGGAGATCACCATCACCGACCTCGGCACGACGGTGGCGCTGCCCAAGCAGCAGGCGGTGGTCGTCGGCGAGGCGCTGGCGGGCAGCGGGCCGCCCGATGTCCCCGCCGACAGCAAGATCCGCGCGGCGGCGCTCGACGCCAACCTCACGCAAACTGGCTTGCTGGTCGGGACGCCGGCGTACATGGCGCCGGAGCAGTTTCGCGGCCAGATAGCAGACGCGCGCAGCGATCAGTTCAGCTTCTGCGTCGCGCTTTACGAGGCGCTCTACGGCGAACGGCCGTTCAGCGGCAAGACCCTGGCCGACCTGGCCGACAACGTGCTGCGCGGCCGCTTGCGCCCAGTGCCGGCGACCAAACGCGTGCCCGGCTGGCTCAAGCGCGCCTTGCTGCGCGGCATGGCCAACAACCCGGACGAGCGGTGGCCGTCGATGGACGCGCTGCTCGCGACGCTGGCGCGGCATCCGCGCGCGCGCGGCTGGTGGTACGTCGCCGCGACGGTCGCCATCACGTCGTCGGTCGTGGCGATCATGGCCCTGGCGCCGGTGGCGCGGCCGCGCCCGACCTGCCAGGTCGGGGAGGATCGGTTCGCCGGCGTCTGGGAGCGCCCCGGCACGCGCAGCGGGCGGCGCGAGGCGATCTCGCAGTCGATCCAGGACAGCGGCAAGCCGCGCGCGAAGGAGACCTTCGACAGCGTCGCCCGGTTGTTCGACGGCTACGTCGCGCGCTGGTCGGGCATGTACCGCGACGCGTGCGAGGCTACCAACGTACGCGGCGAGCAGTCGAACGAGGTGCTCGACCTGCGCATGACCTGCCTGCGCGACCGCTGGAACGAGCTGCGTGCGCTCTCGGACGTGCTCGTCGAAGGGCACGCCGTGGTCGTGACCAACGCGGTCGCTGCGGCGACGGCGCTGACGCCGATCGAGCGTTGCGCCGACGTGACATCGGCGAACGCCAGCGTCGCGCCGCCCGCCGACGCGGCGACGCGCGAGAAGGTCGACGCCCTGCGCGACCGGCTGGTGGCGATCAAGGCGCTCCACGACGCTGGACGCTACAACCGGGCGCTGGATTCCGCGCGGCAGGTGGTCGCCGAGGCACGCCAGGTCGGTTACCGCCCGCTGATCGCCGAGGCGCTGAACCGCCTGGTGCTGCTGCAGGTCGACATGCACCACCCGCAGGACGCCGACGAGAGCGCCGAGGAGGCGCTGTGGATCGCGGAGGCGTCGCACCACGACGAGCTGGTGATCGAGCTCGCGGCGGTCGAGATCTACGTCGCCGGTTACATCGAGCACGACATGACGCGCGCGCGCCGCTGGATCAATCAGGCGCAGGTGTTCCTGGAACGGATCGGCGGCCACGACCTGTTGCGCGCGTGGGTCTTGAACAACATCGGGGTCGTGCTCGACGCCAACGAGGACCACGAGGGCGCGGCGACGCAGTTCTTTCAGGCGCTGCGCATCAAGGAGCGCGTTCTCGGCAAGGATCATCCCGACGTCGCCTTGACGCTGGCGAACCTGGCTGACACCTTGCGCGCGCTCGGCCGCTTCGGGGAGGCGCTCGACGACATCAACCGGGGCATCGACATCCTCGAGCGAACCCTGGGCCCGAGCTACCCGCAGCTGGTGCTCCAGCTGGTGAACCGCGCGGAGATCCTCAACCAGCTCGGCCGTTTCAAGGAAGGGCAGCACGACGCGGAGCGCGCCATCGCGATTCAGGAGGTCGAGGCCGGTCCGCACACCGAGAGCATTTATGCCCGCGGGTTGCTCGGCGAGGCGCAGCTCGGCCTCGGCCAGCCGGTTGCGGCGATCGATACGCTGGAGCTCGCGATCAAGATGGCCGAGAAGACGACGCTGGAGGACGAGCTGCCGCGGCTGCATTTCGCGCTGGCGCGAGCGCTCTGGGACAGCGGGCGGGATCGGCGGGGCGCGCGTGCGCTGGCGGCGCGCGTGGCGGCGCGGCCTCTGCACGGCGCCAAGGGCGACCAGGCCGACGAGACGTTGCGGCAGCAGGCGAGCGCCTGGCTGGCGGCGCACCGGGGTTGAGGGGAGGGGGCCGCCCCAGACGTAGACCCGGACGTAGTCGTAGTCGTAGTCCTGTACGACGTCACCGATGTAGCTGGTCTGCCCTTGGTTAACGACCCTGCGCGAACCAGGATGTGCAACCGGGGTACAGACCAGGTACATGGGCGACTACGACTAACGACTACGACCACGTCCACGTCCGCGAAACCGAGGGCAAAAAAAAACGGCGGCTCCTCGGAGCCGCCGTTCGGAAAGGACTGGGGGGGTTGGCTTACTGGTGGAAGACGTTGATGACTTCGTTCCACCCCGAGCAGGCCTTCACGCCCTCGCCCTGGTGCGGGTAGTCGGCCGGCGTGCAGGTCGGCAGGCAGAGGCCCTTGGTCCCGTAGGCATCGACGTACGGAGGCGTCACCTGGGCGCTGCCGATGCGGCCGGGGATCGGGCTCACGCCGAAATCCTTGCCGCCGCAGTAGTACGCGTAGGGCGGCGACGTGAAGATGTCACCGAAGAACGCGCCCTCCTGGAACGGGTAGCCCGGGTCGAGGCCCCAGCTGATCGCCGAGTTCTGCGCCACCAGCCACAGCGGGTAGTGGTCGCCCGTGGTGTTGACGAGGGCGAGCATGCAGGCGCTCACCCAGCGCTCGTCCGAGGCGCTCATCGCGCCGGTCTCCCACCCGGGGGCGACGCCGATTCCACCGGTGAAGGTGTAAGGCCGGCCGTACTGGTCGTTCTTGGTGATCGAGTGCCCGGTCGGCAGCGCGCACCGCACCAGGTAGGACACGGTGGTGCGGCCGTCGGCCGTGGTCATGAGGCCCGAGCCCGAGCTCAGCCCCGCGGCGCTCTTGAGGCTGGCGCCGACGCTGATCCCGTTGTCGAGCGTCGCCAATCCGTTGTGCGCTTTGAGCCCGTTGATGGTCTTGAGCCCGTTGTCCGCCTGCAGATCTTCCGAATCAGAGGCCATGTCCGAGGGCATCTCGGTGCAGCCAGACAGTGCAGACAGGACCACGGCGAGACCGACCGACAAGATCGGGAATCGACGCGAAGAGAGGGAGGCAATCAGTCGCATGGAGTGTCCTTTCCTGGGTCTCCCTCTCTGCAGTTTGTATGCTAGGAAACGGTTTCTCTCTAAACGTAAGAATATCGCCACCCGGCGCAGACCTACACTCAGCTCGATCCCCGTAAATGCGTTGCGGCCGGCGCAACATGTTGCTTCCCCGGCGTCTACCTCCGACCAACGACGACCGGCGCGGCGGACCGGGCTTGGCCCGTCGCGTGAGCGTCAGGGCCGAGCGCGCGAGCGGGTCGCCGACGGCGCGGCCGCGTCGTGCTCGCGCGGCGACTGCGCCGCCGCGTCGGTGCCGCGATCCCATTCGAAGCCCGGGATCGGCAGGTCGGGCGATTTGCGCACGAGTTGCAATATCGCAGGCATGACCACGACCGCCGTCGTCAGGCACGTGAGCTCGCCGAGCACGGCGAGCAGCCCGAAGAGGAAAAGGCCGACGTTCTGCGCGATCAGCAGCGACGAGTACCCGATGATCGTGGTCAGCGAGCACAGCCCGACCGCTCCGCCGGTGCCGCGGATCGCTCCGGCGATGTCCCGCTCGCCGTCGCGCAGGTAGCGCGCCATCACATTGACGGCGTAGTCGACGCCGATGCCGAAGGTGATCGGAAAGGCGATGAAGTTGACGAAGTTGATCTTGATCCCGAACGCCATTGCCGCGCCTAGCAACCAGGCGACGCCCACGACCAGCGATCCGATCACGAGCGGCGTCGCCAGGCCGCGGCGGAAGATCACGATCACCGTGGCGACGACGCCGGCGAACGCCAGGCCCGATGCCAGCGGCCCATCGCGCTGCATCGATCCAATGATGTCCGCCGTCAGCGGCGGCCCGCCGGCGACGCGGGCCGCGTGGCCACCCATGGCCACCGGTGTCTCCGCCACCTCGCGCAGCGCCGTCACGAAGGCCGAGATGTTCTTGCCGCGCCACAGGGCATTGGTCGGGTTCGGGTAGACCAGCACGGCCCGCCCGAGCGAGCCGTCGCGCTCGCGCAGCCCCGTCGTGAGCACGTCGGGGATCTGATTCACGCGGATCGGCTCGAGCGGCCCGTGGCCAATCAGATCATCCAGGCGTTTGTTGTCCTCGGGGCTGAGCTTCGCGCGCAGCTTGGGCGTCATCTTGTGCCGGATCGCTTCGACCTCCGCGCGCTTCGCGTCGAGATCCGGCGGCAGCACGTCGTCGATCGTCCGCACCGAGGCGACCATCGCATCGAGCGGCGGGCGCTTCACCGCCTCACGCAGGCTGTCGGCGACGGCGCGCGCCTCGGCGACGCTGTCCGTCAGCAGCACCGTCGGGCTGAGATAGCGGCCGAGCAGAGTGTCCATCTTCGCGCCCCAGTAGCCTTCGCCGACCGTCCAGGTGTCGCGCCGCCGCAGGCGCGAGAAGTCGTACTCGAGCTGGTCGCGTCCAAAGTGACGGATCTTGAGGCCGGCCAGCACCGTCAGCAGCGCCGCGGCCGCCGCGAAGGTGCGCGGGTGTCCGGTCACGACCCGCGCGAGCACGGCCATGGGCCGGCGCGGCCGCTCCGTCGGCTCGGGGCGCAGCCTGCCGTGATCGAGCCAGGCGATCAGCGGCGGTCCCAGCAAGAACGTCGTGCCCCAGCACAGCAACATGCCCAGGCCGCCGATCACGCCGAACTGGCGGAAGCCGCGGAAGTGCATGGCCACCAGCGACGCGTAGGCGACGCCGGCTGCCACCGCCGCCGAGAGCGTCCCCTTCCGCGTGCCCCACAGCGTGATGGCGAGAGAGTCCTCGATGGCGTGCCCGGCCCGCCGCGCTTCGACGTAGCGGGCGAGCTGCACGATCCCGAAGTTGATGCCGTTGCCGATGATGATCGACCCCAGGAACGCGGTGTTCGAGTTGAGCTCGGTGATGTTGAACGGGGGCAGGCTCGCGAGCCCGAACGCCAGCACCGTCGAGATCGACAGCGGCAGAAACAGCACGGCGACGCTGCGCGGCCAGCGATAGAAGACCATCAGCGCGATCACGACGACGACCACGACCAGCAGCGAGGACAGCGTCAGATCCTGGACCAGCGCCGCCATCTCTTCCGACGAGATCGCGACGTCGCCGGTGAAGCCGAGCCGCAAGCCGGGCGCGTAGTGGTCGAGCCCGCCCAGCGCCGCCAGGTCGGCGCGCACGCGCCCGATGAGCTCGTTGGCCTTGCGCGCGCTCGTCGAGAAACCGCCGACCTCGATCAGCAGCAGCGTCACGCCCTGCTTCGGGCTCGAGAACCGATCGCCGACCAGATCGGGGCCGGCGACCTGCCGCTCGTACTTCTTCTGGATGTCGGCGAAGTCGAGCGGCGGCGCGGGCTCGCTGTCGTCGAGCAGCGTCCCGGTCGCGGTCGCGTACTCCCAGTGGACCCGGTCCTCGATGCGCTCGCGGATCAGTTGCAGATCGGGCAGCGCCAGCAGCGCCGCCGCGTGGTCCTCGACGAACGCGCGCTCCGCTTGCCAGCCCGTGCGCACGGCGCTGACCAGATCGCGCGGATAGAGCCGGATGCGCGCGGCCAGATCGTCGACGAGCCGCTGGGCGGCGGCGAGCTTTTCGGGCTGCCCGGGCCCGCCCGTGTCGACCACCACCCCCAGGTACTGCAGGCCTGCCATGCGCCGGCGCAGCTCGCCGATCGCGACGACGCTGGGCGCGTCGCGCGGCAGCAGCTCCTCGATCTCGCTGCGCAGGTTGCGGTAGAGCTGGGCGGTTCGCCACGAGGCCGGAATCGCCATCAGCACCGCGAGAATCCACAGCGTCTTCCCATGACGGAGGGTCCACGCGACGAAGCGTCGGGTGGCGGGACCGGGACGAAGTTGATCGAGCGGCACGAGGGGCGCTGACTATAGCCTGCCCGAGGCTCGCGCGTCGCCGGGACGCGCGGGATGTCGTGATGATGTCGTGATAGGCTGGCGAGCCTCGATGCCGCGGTTCGTTCCCGATCGTTCTGGATTCTTCGACCTGGCCCGCCGGGGCCGGCTTTGCTTCGTCTACCGCGAGGTGCTTGCCGACTCCGACACGCCGGTCTCGGCTTACGCCAAGCTCGGGCGGGGGCCGTACTCGTTCTTGCTCGAGAGCGTCGTCGGCGGCGAGAAGTGGGCCGCCTACAGCTTCGTCGGCGTCAAGCCGCGCGCCGTGATCCGCGCGCGCGGCGACCGGGTCGAGGTCCTGCGGCCGGACGGCGCCGGCTTTCGCGTCGCCGAGGAGGTGCGCACAGCGGCGCCGCTCGCTTTCGTCGACGACTTCCTGGCCGCGCTCGCGCCCGCGGTGCCGCCCGGCCTGCCGCGCTTCTTCGGCGGCGCCGTCGGATGGTTGGGCTACGACATCGTGCGTAGCTTCGAGAAGCTGCCCAACCTGCGGCCCGACGATCTGGGCTTGCCCGAGATGTGCTTCGCGATCACCGACACCGTGGTGATCTTCGACAACCTTCGCGGCACGCTCAAGGTCGTCGCCGCGGTGGACGTCGCCACCGCGGGGACCAAGGCCGACGAGGCGCTCGGGGCCGCTTACGACGACGCCTGCGCGCGCATCGACGCGGTGCTCGAGCGGCTGGCGCGGCCGGTAGCGCCGCTCCGGCCGCTGGATCCGACGCCGGCAGCGTCGCTGCCGGCCCCGCGTGCGGTGACCGCGCGCGAGCGCTATCAAGACGGCGTGACGCGCATCCAGGAGTACATCCGCGCCGGCGACGCCTTTCAGGTCGTCTACTCGCAGCGCTTCGAGGTGCCGCGGGGCGAGGTCGATCCGTTCGACGTGTACCGCGCGCTGCGGGTCACGAACCCGTCGCCGTACATGTTCCACCTCGAGTTTCCCGAGGCGGTGGTCACCGGCGCGTCGCCCGAGTGCCTGGTGCGCGCGGAGGCCGGTGAGGTCGAGGTCCGGCCGCTCGCGGGGACGCGCAAGCGCGGCGCGACCCCCGAGGAGGATCTGGCACTGGCGGACGAGCTGTCGGCCGACCCGAAGGAGCGCGCCGAGCACGTCATGCTCATCGACCTCGGCCGCAACGACGTCGGGCGCGTGTCGGCGCCCGGCACGGTGCGCGTCGACGAGATCATGAAGATCGAGCGCTACTCCCACGTCATGCACATCAGCTCACATGTGCGCGGCAAGCTGCGCGCGGGCGTGCGCGCGAGCGACGTCATTCGCGCGGCGTTCCCGGCCGGGACCCTGAGCGGCGCGCCCAAGATCCGCGCCATGGAGATCATCGAGGAGCTCGAGCCGTCTCGACGCGGAATCTACGGCGGCGCCGTCGGTTACATCTCGTACACCGGCAACGTCGATCTCGCGATCGCCATCCGCACGCTGGTCACGAAGAACGACACGATCCACGTGCAGGCCGGCGCGGGAATCGTCGCCGACAGCCGTCCCGAGGCCGAGCACCAGGAGTGCGTCAACAAGGCGCGCGCGGTGCTGTCGGCGGTCGAGATGGCGGGCCGCGGAAAGGCGGCGAGCTAGCCATGCTGCTGGTCATCGACAACTACGACTCGTTCACCTACAACCTCGTTCAATATCTCGGCGAGCTGGGGCAGGAGATCCGCGTCGTGCGCAACGACGAGATCGCCGCCACGGACATCGCCGGCCTCGCGCCCAGCCATATCGTGATCTCGCCGGGGCCGTGCACGCCGAACGAAGCCGGCATCAGCCTGGAGACGATCCGCCAGTACGCCGGCAAGATCCCGATCCTGGGCGTCTGCCTCGGCCATCAGTCGATCGGTCAGGCGTTCGGTGGCAAGGTCGTGCGCGCCGCCCGGGTCATGCATGGCAAGACCTCGCCGATCCTCCACGAAGGGCAGGGGATCTTCGCCGGGCTACCGAGCCCGTTCGAGGCGACGCGCTACCACTCGTTGCTCGTCGAGCGCGCGAGCCTGCCCGACTGTCTCGAGATCACGGCACGCACCGCGGAGGACGAGATCATGGGCTTGCGCCACAAGACGCTGCCGGTCGAGGGCGTGCAGTTTCATCCGGAGTCGTTCCTGACCACGGTCGGCAAGGACCTGCTGCGCAATTTCCTTTTGCCCCGGAGGCGATCATGACCGTCGCTGCCGCTCCGACCACGCCTGGATTCGACCTGAAACAGGCGCTCGCCAAGGTGTCCGACGGCCAGCACCTGACCGCCGGCGAGATGACCGACGTCGTCGGGCTGATCATGGACGGCGCGGCCACGCCGGCGCAGATGGGCGGGCTCCTGGTGGCGCTGCGCATGAAGGGTGAGACCGTCGAAGAGATGGTCGGCGCGGCACGCGCCATGCGCGCGCGCATGGTGCGCGTTCCGTTCGAGGGCGACGTGCTCGACACCTGCGGCACCGGCGGCGACGGCTCGCGATCGGTCAACATCTCGACGCTGGCGTCGTTCATCGTTGCCGGCGCGGGCGTGGTGGTGGCCAAGCACGGCAACCGGGCGCAGTCGTCGCTGTCGGGTTCGCACGACGTCATCGAAGCGCTGGGACTGGATCCGGCGCCGTCGCCCGAGCTGGCGGTGCGCTGCCTGCGCGAGGCCAAGCTCGCGTTCCTGTTCGCGCCCGCGCACCACACCTCCACCCGCCACGTCATCGGCCCCCGCCGCGAGCTGGGGCTGCGCACGCTGTTCAACATGCTGGGACCGCTGACCAACCCGTGCGGGGCGCGCTTTCACATGAACGGCATCTTCAGCCGCCAGCGCTGCGAGCCGATGGCGCGCGCGCATGCGCTGCTCGGGTCCGAGCGCGCCTTGGTCGTGCACGGCGCGGGCAACCTCGACGAGATCGCGCCCGCGGGCAAGACCCACGTCGCCGAGTTGCGCGACGGCGTGGTGCGGACCTATGAAGTCGCGCCCGGCGACTTCGGGCTCGACGAGGTCGATCCGGCCGGTTTGCTCGGCGGCGAGACCGCCTTCAACGCGAAGATCGTGATCGAGACGCTGAGCGGCGCGCCGCACACCGCGGTCCGCAACGCGTCGCTGATGGCGGCGGGCGCGGGGCTCTACGTGTCGGGTCACGCGCCGGATCTGCGCGCCGGCACCGAGCGCGCGGCCGCGTCGCTCGAGAGCGGCGCGGCGCGCGACGTGCTGGAACGCCTGCGCGCCATCACGCCGCTCCCGGCCAAAAAGGGCTAGTGCGGAGCTAGCGCGGGCGCTGCTCGGGCGCCGGCGTCTGTTATTCTTCCTGCTACCGTGATTCTCGACGACATCCTGGCACGTACGCGGGCGGACCTGGCTCTCCGTCGCGAGCAGGTCTCGCAGGCGGTGCTGGAGGCGGCGTGCGCGAGCTTGGCGCCGGCGCGCAGCCTGGCGGCGGCGTTGCGCCGCCCGGGCGCGGTGACTTGCGTCGCCGAGCACAAGCGGCGCTCGCCGTCGGCCGGGTGGATCCGCGAGGGGAGTGAAGTCGCCGAGATCGCGCGCGCCTACGCCGGCGCCGGCGCGGCGGCTCTGTCGGTGCTGACCGACGAGCCGTTCTTCGGCGGCAGCCTCGACGATCTGCGCGCCGCGCGCGCGGCGGTGCCGATCCCGATCCTGCGCAAGGACTTCATGGTCGATCGCTACCAGGTGCTCGAGGCGCGCGCCGCCGGCGCCGACGCGATCTTGATCATCGTGAGCGCGCTCGGCGATCCGGAGATCACCGCGCTGCTGGGCGCCGCGCGCGAGGCCGGCGTCGACGCGCTGGTCGAGGTGCACGATCACGCCGAGCTCGAGCGCGCGCTGGCGCTGGGCGCGACCATCGTGGGCATCAACAACCGCGACCTGCGCACGTTCACGATCGATCGCGAGCTGGCGATCCGGCTGCGTGCGCTGGTGCCGCCGGATTGCGTGGTGGTCGCCGAGTCGGGGATCCGCGACGGCGCCGACGTCGAGCAGCTGCGCGCCGCGGGCGTCGACGCCATGCTGGTTGGCGAGGCGTTGATGCGCTCACCCGATCCGGGAGCGGCGCTCGCGGCGCTGCTGGGCGCACGTGGTTAGCGGTGGCTAGCGCGCGGCCGTTCCTGATCAAGATCTGTGGCGTGACCCGCGCCGAGGATGCCGCCGCGGCGGCTGCGGCCGGCGCCGGCGCGATCGGCGTCAATCTGTGGCCGGGCTCGAAGCGCTTCGTCGGCGGCGACGCCGCCGCGCGCGGCGTGCTCGCGGCGATCCCACGAGGCGTGTTGCGCGTCGGCGTCTTCGTCAACGCCGCGCCCGCCGAAGTCGAGCGGGCGCGCGCGGAGCTGGGGCTGGATCGGGTGCAGCTGCACGGCGACGAGACGCCGGGGGCGTTCGCGGCGCTTCCGCGCGAAGCGCTGATCCGCGCCGTGCGCGTGCGCGACGAAGCCTCGTTCGCCGACGACGGCGCCTGGCGCGCCGGGCTGTTTCTCTACGACGCGTTCGTCGAAGGCTTCGGCGGCGGTGGCATGGCGGCGCCGTGGCCGCTGATCGCGCGCCGGGCGGCGCGCCCGTTCTTGCTTGCCGGCGGCCTGACATCGGAAAATGTGGCGGCCGCGATCGCGCACGCGCGTCCCGACGGCGTCGACGTCGCCAGCGGTGTCGAGCGTGGGCCCGGCGTGAAGGATCCGGAGCGGGTGGCGGCGTTCATCGAGGCTGCGCGAAGCGCGGCGGCCCGGCTTTAGCACGAGAACCGGCGACAGCGACTCACGGCTTCGTCCACGGGGGCGTTCAGGTTCACGTGCACGGCCACGTCTGCGGGGGCGGCCACGGCCAGGTCCACGATTACAGGACCCTCGTGAACGTTGACTCGATCGTGTTCGTGGTCGCTCCTGTGATCGTCGACGTGCACGTGAACCTGACCGCCCCCGTGGACATGGCCCTCGACGGCGACGAGTAGCAGGGGGGAGAGGCGCGGTGCGCCCGAGAAAGTGCGGGCGTGGCCCACCCGCTCGGATATAGTTCCGCCGCCATGTCTTCGTCGCCGCTCTCCTCGGAATCTCGCCCCGGCCGCTTCGGCATCTTCGGTGGCCGATACGTCTCGGAGACCCTGCTGCCGTCGCTCGATCAGCTCACCGAGGCATGGTCCGCGGCGCAGGCCGATCCGGCGTTCGGCGAGGAGCTGGATCGCCTGCTGCGCGAATACGTGGGCCGCCCGACGCCGCTCGGTTTCGCCGCGCGCCTGTCGGCGGAGATCGGCCGCAAGATCCGCATTTACCTCAAGCGCGAGGACCTGTGCCACACCGGCGCGCACAAGATCAACAACTGCGTCGGCCAGCTGTTGCTCGCGCGGCGCATGGGCAAGACCCGCATCATCGCCGAGACCGGCGCCGGCCAGCACGGCGTGGCGACCGCGACGGTGTGCGCGCTCTTCGGACTGCCGTGCGAGATCTACATGGGGGCGGTCGACGTCGAGCGCCAGGCGCTCAACGTCTTCCGTATGCGCCTGCTGGGCGCGACCGTGCACTCGGTTCACACCGGCACGGCGACGCTCAAGGACGCCATGAACGAGGCGCTGCGCGACTGGGTCACCAACGTCCGCACCACGCACTACGTGATCGGCTCCGTCGCTGGGCCGCACCCCTACCCGACGCTGGTGCGCGAGCTGCAAGCGGTGATCGGCCGTGAGGCGCGCGATCAAATCCAGGAGATGGAAGGGCGGCTGCCCGACGCCTGCGTCGCTTGCGTCGGCGGTGGCTCGAACTCGATGGGGCTGTTCCACGCGTTCATTCCCGACCGTGGCGTCGAGCTTTACGGCGTCGAGGCGGCGGGCGAGGGGCTCGAGACCGGCCGGCACGCCGCGACCCTGACGCTTGGCCGCGTCGGCGTGCTGCACGGCGCGCGCTCGTACGTGCTGTGCGACGACGAGGGGCAGATCGCCGAGGCGCACTCGATCTCGGCCGGGCTCGACTATCCCGGCGTCGGGCCGGAGCACTCGTATCTCAAGGAGACCGGCCGGGCGCGCTACCTGTCGGTCACCGACGACGAGGCGATCGACGGGTTCAAGCTGCTGGCGCGCACCGAGGGCATCCTCGCGGCCCTCGAGAGCTCGCACGCGATCGCCGCGCTGCCGAAGATCGCGCCACGCCTGCCCGAGGGGGCGGTCGTCGTGGTCAACGTGTCGGGCCGCGGCGACAAGGACATGGGCACGATCGCCAAGCGCCTGGGAATGTCGCTGTGACCCGCATCGCCGATTGCTTCGCGCGGGCGCGCGCCGAGCGCCGCAAGGTGCTGGTGGTCTATCTGACGGCGTCGGATCCGGATCTCGAGACCAGCCGGCGCGCGATCCAGGCGGCGATCGACGCCGGTGCCGACATCATCGAGCTCGGCGTTCCCTGGAGCGATCCTTCGGCCGACGGGCCGGTGATCCAGGCCGCGATGCTGCGCGCGCTCAAGGCCGGCGGCGGGATGCGCAGCGCCCTCGACATCTGCCGCGGGCTGCGCGGCGCGAACGCCCAGACGCCGCTGATCCTGTTCGGCTATGCAAACCCGATCGTGGTGCTCGGCGCCGAGCCGTTCGCCCGGCAGGCCCGCGACGCCGGCGCCGACGGCGTGCTCTGCGTCGACTATCCGCCCGATGAAGACACGGAGCTGACCGGAGCCCTCGCGCGGCAGCGGCTCGACTTTATCCCGCTGCTGGCGCCGACGTCGAACGCGTCACGCATCGCGGCGGCTGCCAAGGTCGCGAGCGGGTTCATCTACTACGTGTCACTGACCGGCATCACGGGCGTCAAGCTGGCCGACATGGCGGATCCCCAGCGACGCGTCGAGGAGATCCGCGCCGCGACCGCCGGCAAGATACCGGTCGTGGTCGGCTTCGGTATCAAGACGCCGGCCGACGCGCGCGCGGTGGCCGCGTTCGCGGACGGCGTCGTCGTGGGCAGCGCCGCGGTGAGCATCGTCGAGCGGGCCGTGGCCGCCGGCAAGGATCCCGGCGCCGAGCTCGGCGCCTTCGTCCGCTCGCTTCGCGACGCGATGGCCTGATTCGCGAGCCGGCACAACAGGAGAATGCGCATGAAGATCCTTCGACTCTCCATGACGCGGGCCGCGCTGGCCCTGTTTCTCGCCGCCTTGTGCGCGCCGAACGTGTCGCGCGCCGAGGCGCCGAAGCCGCCGGCCGCGCCGCCGCCCGGTCCGCCCAGGCCGCCGGCCGAGCTCGACGTGATCAAGTGGCTCGAGGGAAACTGGCATTGCGACGGCAAGGCGCCCGCGGGGCCCATGGGTCCCGAGCACGCTTACAAGTCGACGATGAAGATCAAGCGCGACCTGGACGGCTTCTGGTACGTCGGCGAGTACGAGCAGAAGAAGTCGAAAGAGAATCCGACGGCGATCAAGGCCCGGAGCTTCATGGGGTTCGATCCTGTCGCCAAGAAGGTGATCACCTTCGGCGTCGACAACGTCGGCGGCGCGCTCCAGCTCGGCGGCTCCATCGAGGGCGACAAGATCGCGTCGGAGGGCGAGGGGAGCATGGGCGGGCAAAAGATCGGCTTCAAGGAGACCTTCGCCAAGACCGGGGATCGCGCGTTCACCTGGCACGGCGAGGTGCGTATCGGCAAGGGTTGGGTCGTCGTCGGCGACGACAGCTGCAAGCGCTGAGTGTGTGCCCCCGTGCGTGCGGCGTCAGCCGCCGACGCGCGTGCGCAGATCGGTGACCACGTCCACGCCGATCGCGATCGCCATGCGGTCGAGGACGTCGCGCTTGAGCATGGTCAGCTCGTGCGCGAGCGCCGAGCTGGCGACCCTGACCTGAAGCGTCTTGCCGTTCAGGCGCTCGGGCTCGGTGCGCAGGCGCAGCATCTCGCCCACGGCGCCGTTGTAGGCCTCGAAGACGCGGAATTCCAGGGCGCGCCCGCTGCCACCCAGACGCGCCAGGACCTGGCTCATCAGATCCGCGCTGGTCTCCGGCACTTGCATCTCCCGTCGCTTGCGCCGGATGCGGGAGCTTAAGGGCGGCACGTTCCGTGTCGATTCAGCTGCGGGCGGGGAGGTCGGGGGAAGGCGCCGCGAAGCTTTGCTCACACGCTCAACTTTAGTCGTCACGTACCCTCGACCGCAACCGTGCGGGTGACTTCGAGGACGGAAACAGTCCCGCATTCCGGAGCTCTCGCGGCATGGAAGTACTATCCTTTGCGCCATGCCGCGAGAGATCGTTTCAACGAACCTGGCTCCAAAAGCGATCGGTCCCTACTCCCAGGCGATCGCCGCCGATCTGGTGCCGGCGGCCGGCGGCCGCCTGGTCTTTTGTTCCGGGCAAATCCCGCTCGATCCGCTGTCGGGCGAGATGGTGGGTGCGGGCGACGTGCGCGCGCAGACCGACCGCGTGCTGCAGAACCTGGACGCGGTCCTGCGCGCGGCCGGCGCCTCGCTGGCAATGGTCGTGAAGACGACGATCTATCTCGCCGACCTGCAGGACTTCGGAGCGGTCAACGATGTCTACGGACGCTACTTTCCCGAGCGGCCGCCGGCACGCGTGACGATCCAGGCCGCAGGCCTCCCGCGTAGCGCCATGGTCGAGATCGACGCTATCGCGGTCGTGGACGGCGAGCGCTAACCGACAACGACTATCCGGCCTTGCTGACGGCGCCCGAGCGAAGGCAGCGCGTGCACACACGGATGTGCACGTTGCTGCCGCCAACCTTGGCGTGAACGCGGCGCAGGTTCGGGCGCTGGATGCTCTTGGTCTTGATGTTCGAGTGGCTAACGTTGTTCGCGACCCGGCGCTGCTTGCCGCAAATGGCACACTGGGCTGGCATAAATTTCCTCCGAAAGGCGGGTACCTTTAGCATCCAGTGATGGTTTTCGCAAGTCGGCGAAATCCGCTCGTCCTCGCGGCCGCCTTGCTGGTGGGCGCGGCGGGCGGGGGCGCGTGCGCGAAGCGGGACCGGAGATCAGGGTCAGCCGCGGTGTCGGCCGACCGGGCCGCTGCGGCCAGCGCGCTGGCGATCGTCGATGGACGGGTCCTCACGGCTGCGGGCGAGCCGATTGGCGACACCACCGTGCGGCTCGAATGGGACGACCCGGTGGGCGCGCGCAGCGCGGATCGGGTCCCACTGGCGACCGTGCGCGGCGCGGCCGACGGGACGTTCCACATCGCCAACGTACCAGCGGGACGCTACCGTCTGCGCGCGCACGCCCCCGAGCACGCCGACGGGCGCGTGCGCATCGAGGTCCACGCCGGCGAGAGCGTGACCACGTCGGTCCGGCTGGCTCGCGCCGAGACGCTCAAGGGGCAGGTCGTCGACCGCAGCAGCCGCCCGATCCCGGGCGCGCGCGTGTTGGTGTGGTCGCTGGCGGATCCGGCCGAGCGGCCGCGTGAGACCTCCAGTGACGAGGACGGGCACTTCGTGCTGGGCGGCCTCACCCCCGGGTTGCACCGGCTGATCGCCGAGGCGCCCGGCTTCGGCTCGATCGAGCCGGGACCGATCGAGGTGCCGGCAGCCGCGCCCGTGCTGCGCATGGAGACCGACGGACACAGCATCACCGGCGTGGTGATGGAAGGCGGCCGCCCCGCCGGCCGTGCGCACGTGGTCATCGGCGGCGAGAACCTGACGCCCAGCCGCGAGACCGCCGCTCGCGGCGACGGCACGTTCGTGATCGGCGGTCTGGGCGCGGGTGCCTACGTTCTGCGCGCGGCGAGGGGCGGTGAAGTATCGCGCCTCAGCCCCGAGATCGTGCTCGATCGCTCGGGTGATCGGCCGCCGGCGGTCAAGCTGGAGCTGATCCCGGGATGGATGGTCAGCGGGCGCGTCGTCGATGACGCGAGCCAGCCGCTTCCCGACGCCGAGGTGCGGGTGGACGCTCTGCCCGGCGAGGACCCACTGCCGGTGATCGTGCGCGCCGACGCCCGGGGCGAATGGCGGGCCGGTCCGCTCGCCGCGGGTGAATATCGGCTGACGCCGCGCCAGCCGGGCTTCGTCGCGCGCCGGCCGGTGCAGCTCGTGCTGGGAGCGAGCCACGTCGCTGCGGCTCGGCCGCAGATCCTCGAGCTTTTGCGCGGGGCCGGGATCGCCGGGCGCGTCGTCGACGCGAAAGGCGGCGGGGTCCCCGGCGCCATCGTGCGCGGCCTGGTCCCGGGGCGCGAAGACCTGGCGGTGATCGCCGATCGGTTGCCGCTGGCAGCCGAGGCAGCGGGTTTGCCGTCGGGCTCCGGGCACGCGGTCGGACGGACGCGCACCACGAGCACCGATGCCAGTGGGCGATTCGAGCTCCTCGACATGTTGCCGGGCCGGGTCTTCGTCGAGATCAGCCGCGCCGGCAGCGTTCCCTATCGATCGGGCGCGCTGGCGCTGCAGCCCGGGCAACGCCTGGCGCTCGCGCCGGTGAGCCTGCGCGGCGGCGTGACGCTCACGGGGCGGGTCGTCGACGACACCGGCGCGCCGGTCGACGGCGCGCGGGTGGTGATCACGGCCGCGGGCGGAGGTCGGCCAGGGGCGGCGGACGCGCTCACCGAGGTCGTGGCGGTGACCGAGGGCGGCGGCCAGTTCGCGACCTCGGTGCTCGAGGGGACGCGTCAGCTGCGGGTCTCGGCGGCCGGCATGCAAGATCAGACGTTGACCGTCCCGGTGTCTGCGGCGGCGCCGCCGGCGCCCGTGGAGGTGCGTCTCGGTCGCGCCGACGCCGCCGTGGAGGGGAGCGCGCGCGACGCGCAGGGGCGCCCCGTGGCGCGCGCGCGCGTGCTGGCCTGGCCGGTCCCCGCCAGTGGCGCGCCGGCCCCGTCCGATGTCGGTGATGGTGTGGCACCGCTCGCGAGCGCGACCACCGACGCAGGCGGGCACTTTCAGCTCGCGCGCCTGCCGCGCGGTCAGGTGATCGTCGAGATCAAGCACCCACAGTATCCGCTCACGACCGAGACCGTCGAGGCGACGCCGCCGCCGCGCACGCCGCTGGCGATCACGGTGTTGATGCCGGGGCGGATCGAGGGCGAGGTGCACGAGAAGGTCACGGGCGCGGTCGTGTCGACGTATCGGATCGAGGCGCGCGGGCCCGACGGCCGCGTGGCGGGCGCGACGCGAAAGAACGGCTCCAGCTTCGTGCTGTCGCGCCTTCTGCCCGGGCGCTGGACGCTGGAGGTGCGCGCGCCGGGATACGACGCGGTCGAACAGGTGGTCGACGTGCCGAGCGCCAGCGGCCTGGGCGAGACGTCGGTGCGCGATCTGCGCGTCGAGATGGACGCCGTGCCGAGAGACTAGCGGCGCGCGCGCGGGCGACGGCGGCGCGCGCGGACGACCAGCGCCACGACCAGCGCCAGCGCGGGTGGCCCGGCTCCAGGCGCACCCGACGACGAATCGACGGCGCAGTGGCAACCGGAGCTGGATGCCGTCGACAGCGACACCACCTGGCCGACGGCCAGACAGAGGTGGGGGTCCGCGCTCGTCGGATAGATGTCGAGCACCGCCTGGATGTCGTTGGGTTTGAGCGTCCGCTTCGACACGTCGCCGGGATCGGCCTTGGTGTACATGACGTCGTTCTGGACGTCGGCGGAGGCGCCGAGGCAATCGGGCACCAGCACACCGGTGTTGTCGGTCATCTGAACCGGATCCGAGCCTGGTGTGTAGCAGTCATGGTCGAGCCCGATGAGGTGCCCCATCTCGTGGGTGAGCGCGTTCTGCAGATCCTGCTTCCCCGTGGCGGGGTGAGCGACGAGGTCGGTCCAGACCGCGTACTGAGCGTTCACCTCGATGTCGGCGTCCACGATCGTGCCGCTGGTCTGGCCGGCCCACACCGACGTGATTGCCAGCGCTTCCAGCTGGCAGGTCGGATCGCCGGGATCGCACCACGGGTTCTTGAAGACGATGTCGTGATAGGAATCCGACCCGGTGCTGGGGGTGGCGTCGAAGGACGCGTTGACCTGGACGTCGAGGTAGGTACCGTCGATGTCGGTGTTGCTCCAGGCGGCCGCCGCGGCGCTGGTCGCCTGCTCGATCTCGTCGACGGTCATCTCGTTGGCCAGGTCGTTCGGGTAGACGACCAGTGGGATGCAGCTCTGCTTCCACTGCTCGTACACGCCGGTATCCTGGCCGTCCTTGATGATCTGGTACCGCACGTAGGCGCGCGCGGGCGTCGCCAGAGATGCAACGACCACGACGACGCCGGCGGCCAGCGCCATCCGCCGGCCCAGACCTTCGCCCGCGCGATCGGTCTTGCGATCGGCCGCGCCGCCCGTATGTGCCAGGTTCACGGCTGCGCCTTGAGGATCTGCTGCACTTGACCGCGCATGTCGTCGAGCGAGCGCGCGCTCTCGACCGCGGTGGGCGAGCTGATGCTCTTGCTCGGCACGCGTTCCAGGCCCGCGTTGCTGGCGACGCCGACCGTCCACTTGCCGCTGACCGCGTCGCGCAGCATCGGCCGCTTGCCTTGCGCCATGCCGACCACGCCCGCGGCCGTCGGCGTGCCGCGCAGGAAGACCAGCGTTCGCTCGCCGGGTGTGAAGTGCGACATCCCGAACACGGTCATCGCGATGTCGCCCACCGTCCCGCCCGGCTGCACGACGGTGATGTGCGACGCCGGCTGCATGCCGCCCTTCCAGCTCTCGACCACCGACAGATCGATGGTCGTGTAGATCTTCTTGTGCGCCTGATCCCAGGCCGACTGAACGCTGACCACGTCAGCGACTGCGATGTGGTCGGCGCGCTTCGTGAGCTCGGTCGTGTCGAGCGCCATCACCAGCGATGCCTGGCTCACCCGCGCGAGCAGCACCCCGACTCCCAAAGCCATCAGGACGGAAATCCACCGTAGCTTCCCCATGAGCGAGACTCCTGCACTCACTATACGGCGAAATCCCGCGGGATGGCTCAGTGAGCTTCCGGCATGAATCCCGCGCGCCGTTCCGGTCCGCCGAAGTCGACCTGCACGGCCCGGCGATCGCGCCGGTGACCATGCGCACGTAGGCGTGCTCCTTTGAGAATCTCTTCGATCAGGTCTTCGAACGACAGGCCCGCGCCGTTCGCGATCTTCGGCAGCAAGCTGGCCGGGGCCAGCCCGGGAAGCGTGTTGACCTCCAGCAATACTTCGTTGCCGCGCTCGCTCGCGATGAGATCGACGCGCGTCGCGCCGTCGCACCCCAGCGCATCGTGCGCCAGCGACGCCAGGCGCAGCACGGATCGATAGCGCTCGGGCGACAGGCGCGCCGGGAAGTGGTAGTCCGAACGGCCCGACGTGTACTTGTTGTGAAAGTCGTAGAAGCCGCGGCGCGGAACGATCTCGATCGCGCCCAGCGGTTTACCGTCGAGCACCGCGACCGAGATCTCCCTACCTTCGACGAAGCGCTCGATCAGCACGTCATCATCGAAGCGCATCGCTTCCTCGATCGCGGCCTCCAGCTCCAGCTCGTCGCGCGCGACACGCACGCCGAGCGACGAGCCTTCGCCGACCGGTTTGACCACGACCGGAAAGCCGAACGAACCGTGGTTGTCGATGATGTCCTCGCCCGAGTCCGCCTCGCACAGATAGCTCGGCGCCGTCGGCAGGTTGTGCAGGCGGAAGATCTCCTTGGCCTTGGCCTTGTTCATCGCCAGCGCCGACGCGAGCACGCTCGACCCGGTGTAGGGGATGCCCAGGACCTCGAGGAGTCCTTGCACGCAGCCGTCCTCGCCGTAGCGGCCGTGCAGCGCCAGGAACGCGACGTCGATGTGCGTCTGCCGCAGAACCAGGTCGATGTCGCGATCGACGAAGATCCCGCTCGCGTCGTAGCCCTTGCCCTGCAGAGCGCTCAGGATCGCCTCGCCGGTGCGCACAGAGACGTCACGCTCGCCCGAGAGTCCACCGAAGAGCACGCCGATCTTTCTATTGCCGACCATCCTCCACGGGTAACCTCGCCTCGACGGCTCGTCAAAAAAACTGCACCGAAGCGCGTGACGGAGGCGGATCCGACACCCGATCGGGATTTTGTGGTAAAGACGGGCGCCATGACGTTTCTTGAGGCCGCTCTCGAGGTCCTTAAGCGCGAGGGAAAGCCCCTGCACTACAAGGAGCTGACCGAGCGTGCGATGGGGAAGAAGCTGCTCACCTTCGTGGGGCGAACGCCCGAGGTGACCATGCAGACGCAGCTCACCGGGGCCGTGAAGAAAGCGCCGGGCAGCCCATTCGTGCGGGTCAAGCCGGGCGTGTTCGGACTCCTGCGCTATCCCGAGATGCCACCCGAGGTCGAGGCGGAACCGAAAGCTCGGGCGCCGAAGGAGGAGGCCGCAGTCGACAGCAAGGCGCGAGGTGAAGACGGGCGCTTGCGCCGTCGCCGTCGGCGCGGTGGCCGCGGGCGCACCCGCAGCGAGGGCGCGGCGGGGTTCGCGCCCAACGGGAGTCACAAATCTGACGAGGCCGATGACGACGCGGCTGGCGCAGCCGGCGCGGAGGGCGCAGAGGCCTCCGATCGCGACGCGAGCGACCGCGAAGCCGGCGATAACGACCCGGCGGATGAGCACGAGCCTCACGCGAGCAAGCTCTCGGCCGAGGCGCGCGCGGCTGCGCTCGCCGAGACCGGCGTGCTCGAGGGCGACGACGCGGGTCAAGAGGACCAGGACGACCAAGAGGGTGACGGCGAAGGCGACGGCGAAGGCGAGGAAGAGGACGAAGGCGAGGACGGCGACGAGGGCGAGGAAGGTGACGAGGACGCGGATGACCTCGACGAGGCTGAACCCGGGCCTGTGACCAGTGCGCCCGCCGGCGCGGCGGGCGCTGAAGCGGGCGACGAGGCCGGTAACGACGACCTTGGTGACGACGACGACGAGGGCGGACCGCTCGAGGCGGAAGCGGGCGGGGCGCCCGCGGGACGTCCGGGTGAAGCCGGCGAGGCCGGTGAGGAGCGGGGCGGCCGTCGCCGCCGTCGCCGCCGCCGCCGGCGCTACGGAGAAGAGGGTGGCGCGCCGGGCGCTCAACCAGCGAGCGCGAGTCCCGGGGGCGGTATGGAAGGCGGCGCCGTCGGCGAGGCCGGCACCGCCGGTGCAGGCGCAGCTTTGAACGAAGGGGAAGAGTCGGCGCGTGGCGAGTCGGGACCCGAAGGTCGCTCGTCAGGCGCACCCAGCGGCGAGGACGCACGCGAGCGCACGGCAGCCGACGCGGGCGCGGAGTCGTCCGATGGAGGCCAGGGCAGCCGCCGCATCATGACGCCGGTCGATGCCGCCATCGAGATCCTGCGCGGGCAAGCACCGGGTCGGGGCGTCCACGTCCGTCAGATTGCCGACGCAGCTGCGCGCCGCAGGCTCGTGCACGGCGAGCCCAATGAAGCCTGGCGGGTCATGCGCACGGCCCTGGCGGCCGAGCCGCGCGAGCGGTTGCGCGCGGGGCAACGTCCACGCGTGCGTCCAGCCGGCAGCGGGCTCTTCGCGCTGGCGCGCCGTCCGCCCGACGGCGAGCTCGAGCGCGCCGAGCAGGTCTTCGGCGAAGCGCGGCGCGCCCTGCGCGAGCGGACGGTCGCGGCGCTGGAGCGGCGCATCGCCGAACTACCAGGGCCGGCGTTCGAGGCGCTGGCCCGCGTGCTGTTGCAGCGCGAGGGCTTTGGCCCCGCGACGTTCGTGAAGCGCGTCGAGGGGACGATCTACGTCGAGGCGCTGCGCGGCCGCGGCTCGCGCCCGTCGCGCTCGCTGGTCGGGCTGCGTCCGGGTAGCACGTCGGCAGGCCGCCGCGCGATCGGCGAGCTGCGGGCCGGTATCCGCGCGCGCAATCAGGACGAGGGTGTGCTGCTGCTGGCGGGGCGCCTGGCCGAGGACGCGATCGCGGAGTGGAAGCAAGCCGGCCCTCCGGTCGAGATCGCGGACGGCCAGGCGATCGCGGAGACCTGCATCCGCCACGGCGTCGGAGTGATCAACGCGATGGTCAGCGTCGACT
>CAZNCQ010000086.1:10513-24001 GCA_964571275.1 uncultured Myxococcales bacterium | reverse complement strand
GCGCGATCGATCGCTCCTTGCCGACGATCAGCAGCTTCGCGACCTGCTGGGTGATCGTCGATCCACCTTGAACCACGTGCCCGGCGCGCAGGTTGGCGAAGGCGGCGCGTACGATTCCGAGATAGTCGACGCCGCCGTGCGAGTAGAAGCGCGCGTCCTCCGCGGCGACGAAGGCGTGGCGCACGGTGAGCGGAATCTCCGACACCGGCAGCAGCACGCGCTTTTCGACGTAGAACTGTCCGATCATCTCGCCGTCGGCGCTGAAGACCTGGCTGGCGCGCAACGGCCGGTAATCCGTGACCGCGTCCAGGCGCGGCGGCAGGTCCGACGCGAACGCGCGATAGGCGCGGTGGGCCAAATATCCGCCGACGGCGAGCGTGCCGATCAGCGCCAGCGCAACGATGCGAAAAATCGACGAGAGAACGCGGCGGAAACTTGTCATTCGTTCGTCTCGTTTCACTATTCGTCTATGGTCCGGCGAGGGTTCAGCGTCAATTCATTGGGGCTCGCGATCGCGTCTTTCATCATGTTTTTCTGTGTCGCGCGCGTTCACGCTCAGGGAGCGGCGCGCGACCGCTTCGTGGTCACGCCGTTCGTGAATCAAAGCGGCCAGCGCTCGCTCGATTTCCTTCAGGCCGGGCTCCCGGCGTTGCTGGGCGAGCGGCTGGCCCGCCACCCGCGCCTGCGCTTCGCGGGGGGGGCGTCATATGTCGAGAAGGTCAAGGTCGAGGAAGCGCTGGCGCGCGCCGCGGTGGTCGGCGCGAAGTGGGTCGTCGCCGGCCGCTACGAGCGGCGGCCCGATTGGAAGCTGCAAGTCACGGTCGAGCTCTACGCCCCGGCCGGCGATAGCGGCGCCAAGGGAACGATGCCGGCACCGGTCGCGAGCGCGCAGGCGGTGGGCTCGCGTGACGACGTCGCGCATGTCGCGCTCACGGCCGCGGTCGACGCATTCGCCGCCGCGGGTCTACTGGTCGACGGCGCGACGCGCGCCGGGCTCACCGCGCGCTTCGGCCGCGATCCGTACGCCTTCGTTCTCTTCGGCCGCGGGGTGGCCGAGTTCACCGGCGTCGGCGCCGGCGCCGGTCGGCGGGCCAGAGCGGGTGGCGAGCCGGCGATCAAGATGCTGACCCGATCGCTGGTCATCGATCCGAAGGTCGCGGAGACGCGGCACTACCTCGGCATCATTCACCTCGCGGCGGGGCGGCCAGGCCACGCGCGGGCCATGTGGAGCTCGGCGCTGGAGCTGCGGCCCGACTACCTGGCGGCGCTGTCGGGCCTGGCGACGCTCGACCGCACGGCGGGGCTGGCGACCGCGAGCGAGCGTTACGCGCGCGTGCTGGAGCTCGATCCCGAAGACATCGACGCGCGGCGCGCGCACGGCGAGCTCCTGTCCGACGCCGGATTGGTCGAGGAGGCGCAGAGCGAGCTCGAGCGCGTGGTCGCGGTCGCGCCCAACGACCTGCGCGCGCGCCGTGCGCTGGCGCTGGTGCTGGCCTCGCGGCACGCCGGCGCCGAGCTGGCGGCGGAGCTGACGGAGGTCGTGCGCCTCGACCCCGAGGACCTCGACGCGCGGATCGATCTCGGCGCGGCGCTGACCAGCGTGGGCCGCGTAGACGCCGCGATTGCCGTCTATGAAGACGTGCTGCGGCGCCGCCCCAAGCACGCCGCGGTGCTGAAGCTGACCGGCGACCTCTATCGCGCGAAGGGCGATGGCGCCAGGGCGGCGGCGCTCTACGAGCGGTTGCATCGTGTGGCACCCGACGACCCGCGGCCGGTATTCCTGCTCGGCAGCGCTTACTACCTGGCCGGGCGTCTCGACGCCGCCGAGCGTATGTTCACCGAGGCGGCGCAGTACCCCGGCATGCTCGCCGACGCCTACTCGAACCTGGGAGCGATCGCCGTGCGGCGCGGCCAGGTCAAGGAGGCGCTCTGGTTCCTGTCGCGCGCGGCCCACCGCCGGCCGGGCAAGGTCCAGGTCCGCTACAACTACGCGCTCGCCTTGCGCGCCGCCGAGCGCTACGAGGACGCGCTCGGCGAGCTCGACGCCGCCGTGAAGATCGATCCCAACGATGCCGAGCTGCGGTTCGTGAGCGGCGTGGTCGCGCTGCGTCTCGGCCGGGCCGGCGAAGCCGAGGCCCATTTCCAGGAGGCGCTGCGCATCGACCCCGCGCACCGCGACGCGCGCCACAACCTCGCGCTGCTGGAATCGGTGCGAGGAAGGTCGGAGGGGGCGTACACGTTCGGTAAGGACGCCGTTCCAGCGACGGCGCCCTGAATCAGCGGCGCTGATCGATCCCGGCAGCCCCCTGGATTCCGGCAGCCCGTGGATCCCGGCAGCCCCCTGGACTCCAGCAGCCCCCTGGATCCCGGCAGCCCTCTGGCTTCCGGCAGCCCTCTCCTCCACGCGGGCGTGGAGGAGAGGGAGAAGGAACCAAATACGCGCACGAACACGAACACGAAGACGCTCGCCCCCTCACTCCTCCGACTTTCCCTCGCCGCCGGCGCCCTTCGCCGCCTCGCTCGCCACCGGCACCGGCAGCAAGTTCCCCTCGAAATCGCGCACCTCGACCGGCGCGATCTTGGACAGGCCGTCGTGCAGCGACTTCTGGTCCCCGACGACGACGATCGCCAGCTTGTCCGACGCCAGGTACTTGCGCGCCATCTTGTGCACGTCTTCCTTGCTGACCGCCGCGATCTTGCGCGTGTAATCGTTGAGGTAGCTGTCGGGCAGCCCGTAGATCGCGATGTCCGCCAGCTGACCCGACGTCGACGCGCGCGTCGCGAAGCGCGCCGGAAACGACTTCATGATCTGATCTTTGGCGCGCGACAGCTCGCCGTCGCTGACGTCGGTCTCACGGATGGTGTTGACCTCTTTCAAGATCTCGGCGACCGAGTCGGCCGTGTGCGCGGCCACGAACTCGCCACCCGCCGAGAAGGGCCCCGGCGTCTTGCGCGCATCGAACATCGAGCGCGCGCCGTAAGTCCATCCCTTGCCCTCACGCAGGTTCAGATCCAGGCGATAAAAGCCGCCGCCCAAGATCAAGTTCATCACCGTGACCGGGATGTAGTCCGGGTTGGTGCGCTCGATGCCGACCAGGCCGACCCGGATCGACGACTGCGGGGCGTCACCCTTGTCGATCAAATAGACCTTGGTGCGCGACGCAACCGGCGGCGCGGGCAGCTTGCGCTTGGGGACGGCGCGCGTCTTCCACGACTTGAGCGCGTTCTCCAGCTTGGGCCGAAGCGCCGCCTCGGTGATGTCGCCGGCGACGATCAGCACCGCGTTGTTCGGGTGGTAGTACGAGTCGTAGAACTTGTGCAGCTCGGCGACGGTGAGCTTTTTCAACGACGCCTCGACGCCGGTCATGGGCCAGGCGAACGGATGCTTGTCGCCGTAGAGGATCTTGCTCATCGCCAGCGTCGCGATCACGGGCGGGCTGTCCTTGCGGCGTGCGATGGCGGTCAACAAGTTGTCTCGCACGCGCGCGAACTCCGGCTCGGAGAAGGCCGGGTTCAGCACCACGTCGGCCCACACCGGCAGTGCCGCGTCCAGGTTCTTCGTCAGCACCGACATCGTCGCCGTCGACGCGTCCCACGAGCTGGCCGTCGCCAGATTCGCGCCCAGCACCGCCATCTCGTCGGCGATCTGCAGCGCGCTGCGCGTCTTCGTGCCCTCGTCGAGCATGTTGGCGGTCATCTCGGCCAGCCCGGCGAGCTCGGGCGGGTTCGCGCCGCCGCCCACCTTGACCACCAGGCTCACGTCGACGAGCGGCAGGTCGTGGAATTCGGCGAGGATCACCTCGAGGCCGTTCTTCAACTTGAAGCGCTTGAAGCCGGGGACCTTGAAGTGCGGCTCGGGGCCGGCCGCCGGCGCGCTCGTGCGGAAGGGCGCGTCGGGCGTCTCGCGTTCGGGCGGGGCGGGCGCGTCGGCCGCCGCGACCGCCGGCGGGAGCGGCGGCGTCGCCGGGATCAGCGCCGCGGGCGCCTTCGGGCTCACCGGTGTCGCGGGCACCGCAGCCGTGGGCGCAACAGCCCGCGGCGTCGCGCACGCCGTCATCAACATGGCCGCCGCCGCGCCCGCGCCCGCGAGCCACGCGCTCTTTATCGCGCTCATTTCTTCACCCGTCCCATGATCGGCGCGTCCGGATTGGGCTCCACGGTGACGACCACACGGTCCGACCCTCCCAGGTACTGTGCGGCCACCCGCTGGATCGTCGCCTCGTCGACGGCGCGGTAGAGCCGCAGGTCCTCGCCGAGGAAGCCCGGATCGCCCAGCAAGTAGTTGTAGCTCTGTAGCCGCTCGGCACGAGCCTGCAGGCCTTCGAGGTTGCGGACCACATCGGACTCGAGCTGGTTCTTCGCGCGTTCGAGCTCGCGCGGCGCCGGCGGCTCGCGGCGCAGCTTGTCGAGCTCATCGTCGATCACCGCGAGCAGCTCGTCGACGGTGTGGCCGGGCATGGGCGACGCCGTGATCTCGAAGTTGCTCGCCAGCTTCTCGCTCTCTTCCGACGCGCCGACCGCCTGCGCGATCTTCATCTCGTACACCAGGCGCCGGTAGAGCCGCGACGACTTGCCGTTGGCGAGGAGGTTCGCGATCAGGTCCAGCTCGCGATCGCCGGGCGCGAAGCTGGGCGGCGACAGGTACGAAATGAAGAGCTGGGGCTGCTGCACCTTCGCCTCCATCGTGATCCGCTTGGGTGCGTCGAGCTTGGGCAGGGTCGGCACCGTCCGCACCGGTGTCGATGCCGCCGCTGGGATCGGCCCGAAGTACTTCTCGACCAGCTCCTTGGCGTGGGCGCGCTCGAAGTCGCCCGCGATGGTCACCGTCGCGTTGCCGGGCGCGTAGTACGTACGGAAGAAGCCCTGGACGTCCTCGACCGACGCCTTCGACAGGTCCTCCATCGAGCCGATCACCTCGTGGTAGTACGGGTGCTGCGGCGGGTAGATGGCTTCGAGGATGACCTTCGACACCAGCCCCATCGGACGATTCTCGACGCGCTGCCGGCGCTCGTTCTTCACCACGTCGCGCTGGTTGTCGAGCGTCTCGCGAAAGCCGGGCCGGTCGAGCAGGAAGCCCATGCGATCGCTCTCCAGCCACAGCGCCAGCTCGAGCTGGTTCGACGGCACGACCTCGAAGTAATTGGTGCGGTCGGCTGACGTCGACCCGTTGACGTTCGACGCGCCGGCCTTCTGGAGATACTCGAAGTGCTTGTCCTCGCCGACGTGCTTCGTGCCCTGGAACATCACGTGCTCGAACAGGTGCGCAAATCCGGTACGGCCCGCTACCTCGTCTTTCGAGCCGACTTTGTACCAGACATCGACGACGACCTCCGGCATGCGGTGGTCCTCGTGCAGGATCACCTCGAGACCATTCGGCAGCGTGTACTTCTCGAACGGGAGCTGCGGCGTGTTCGACGGCTCCGCGGGCGGGGCCGGGACGACCACCGGGGGAATCTCGGCGGTGTTGGAGGCGACGCCGTGCATGGCCCACGTCGATGCCGGCCAAAGCGGCATCAGGGGCAGCAAGGCAGCGACACTAATGAGGAGCGGAGGTGTCGGCATGGCGGCTTTCTTACCACGTTGCGGCGGTGTGGGCCGGCCGTGTGGTTTGTAAGGACCAACTCACGAACGCGAGAGATGATTCCGCCGTCGAAGAGGCACAGACAGGAACGTGACCTCGACTAGGGTTTGGTGTGATTATCTGGGACAATCCCCCTCGTAGCGACCGATGGCATCATCCGACAATCTCAGCGCCGCTTCGGCGGATATCTCGTCGCTGTCCGACGAGCAGCTGGTCGCGCGCGCTCGCGAGAAGGATTTCGGCGCATTCGAGGAACTGCTCGAGCGCTACGAGGACAAGGTCTTCCGTCTGGCGTACCGCTTCGTGCGCAACGAGTCCGAGGCCAAGGAGATCCTGCAGGACACCTTCCTGACGATTTGGCGCAAGCTCGAGACGTTCAAGGGCGACTCGCTGTTCTCGAGCTGGGTCTACCGGGTCGCGGCCAACACCGCGCTCATGCGGTTGCGCTCGCAGCGGCGGCATCCGCAGATCTCGACCGAGGATCTGCCGCCGGGCTTCCTCGACAGCTACCGCCCGAGCGGCGCCGAAGGCCTGGCGCATCTGCCGTCGCCGGGCGCCAACTGGGCCAAGCGGCCCGACGAGCAGCTTCAGTCGGACGAGCTGCGGCAGCACATCCAGGCCGCGGTCGACGCGCTCCCCGACCTCTACCGCACCGTCTTCCTCGTGCGCGACGTCGAGGGCCTGTCGACCGAGGAGACGGCCGAGGTGCTCGGCATCTCGGTCCCCTCGGTGAAGACCCGCTTGCACCGCGCGCGGATCGCGCTTCGCGAGGCGATCGCGAAATACTTCGATCAGGTCTAGTAGACGAACCCCTTCGCCTGCTCGGCCGCGGCGCGCACCGCCGCCACGCCACCGAGCGTCGCGAACACGGCTGGCTCGGCGCGAACCGAGACCGAGAGCGCGACGTCGCCGCTCAGCTTGTCGCAGACGATCGCGGGCAGGCCGCTCGACTTCTCGATGCCCTCGCCGCAGCTCCAGCCATCGACGCGCGTCGAGGTCGCGCCCGGCACCAGGAACGAGATCAGGTTCGCCTCGGCGGTCGGCAGCTGCGCGGCCGCCAGCTCGGAGACGCCCGGCAGGGTGTTGATCGAGAACTCGCCCACGCCGGCGCTGGCGTTGAACGACATCGCGTTCACCGGCTCGGCCGAGGTCGCCGCGACGGTGTGCCAGCCTTTGGGCGCGACCCACGCGACGCGGCCGTCGGCCGCGGCCGCCGCGCTCCACTCCGTCGGCGGCAGGTGTCCGTCGGCGTCGGGCTGCGGCAGGCCCTTCGGCCACACGCCCTTGAACAGCGGCGCCACCTGACGAACGGTCTCGATGCCGCCCATCTCCCAGACCGAGCGGCCGGACTCGCTGCCGAGCTCGACGATGGTCGTGACCAGCGCGCCGGCGTTGACGCACACGACGGCGGCGCCGGTGGCGACCTCCTCGCCGCAGGTCCATCCGTTGCGGGTGGTGACGCGTGTGAGCGCGATCGGCCGCTTCGCCAGCAGATCTTCGGGCGAGCGGTTGTCGGTGACCAGCGCCTGGACGCGCAGCCAGCCCTCCGAGCGATCGCGCGTTCGTCCCTGGAACGACAGCGACGACGGGACCACGTCATTGGGCAGCTCTCGCGAGAGCCGCCAGCCTTTGGGGGCCACCCATGTCAACGTGCGATCCGGGAGCGTCGTGACCTCCCAGCCTTTGGGCGTCGCCGCCATCGCCGTCGAGGAACCCGTCACACCGAGCACCGAAGCCAAGAGTGCGATTGAGGTCATGACTCTTCCGTTCGGCGTACGCCAAACGACACTTGAGGGATGGTGAGACGATTATCGCGCGCCGCGCGAGCGCCTCTTGTGGGCGTCGGTCACCGACGGTAAACGGTCCGACTCCAGTCAGCGTTTCACACCCCTATCTGCGCTAGGCGTGCGCGGTGACCAGAAGCACGGCCGCGTCGCACCAGACGCCGTTTTCGCCGGCAAAACCAGCGATCGCGCGCTCGATCGCCGCTCGCGCCACCGGGCGAAGGCTCTCGTCGGCGTCGGCGATCAAGCGTGACGCCGGTCCGATGCGCATCAAGTAGCTCGTCGCTTCGTCGACGGTGCTCGCGCCGCCCACGTGCATCGCCAGGGTCCGCGACTCGATGTCGACAGCGCGAAAGCCCGCGCTGGCCAGCACCGCGGAGACATGATCCGGATCGGCGAACGCGAACGGCCCCGGGGCGCCAGCCAGCGGGGGCGGCGCCGGCAGCTGCGGCAGCGCGCGCTGCACCGCGCGCAGCGGTTCCACCGCCCAGGGGTTGCGCTCCATCGCTTGCCAGCAGACGAACGACAGGCGCCCGGACTTCGGCGCCAGCGCGGCGCGCAGGTTCTCGAATGCGGCGCGCGGCTCGTCGAAGAACATCACGCCGAAGCGGGAGAAGAGCCCGCCCCACGGGGGCGGCGCGAACGGGTGGCGCCCGGCGTCGGCGCGCAGCAGCTGGACGTTCGATGCGCCGGCCGTGTTGGTGATCCGCTCCTGGGCGCGGGCCAGCAAGGCTTCGGAGATGTCGACGCCGAGGACGGTGCCCGAGGGGCCGACTGCCGCTGCAAGCTCGAGCGCGGTCTGGCCCGCGCCGCAGCCGACGTCCAGCACGCGCTCGCCCGGCCGGGGAGCGAGGCGCGCGATCGCCAGGCGTCCCAGCGGATCCAGCTGGCGATCGGTCGCGTCCGACAGCTCGGCCCAGACCCGGCCCGCGCGGTCCTGCCACCAGGCGTCGGTGCAGGCCGGCGCGTCGCCGGGAGTCTTGGCGGGGGAATCGCTCACGGTGTGGTCGTGTACCAGGCGAGGAACGCGTTGGCGATCGCGGCGCTGCCGACGTCGTTCGGATGGCCGTCTCCCGTCGTGTAACCCATCTTGAGCAGGCCGTCGTTGGGCGCCGGTTGCGACTCGACGTCGGCGATGTCGAAGACGCGATCGGCGCCCGGCAGGGGCGCGGCGCGGATCGTGTCGTTCACCTGCTTCCATGTCGTGTAGAGCGCGCCGCCGAAATTGAACGTCGGGACCGTGAACAGGATCGTCTTTACCGCCGGGTTGTGCGCCTTGAGCGCGCCCAGGATCGTGGTCAGATCGGCCAGGATCTGATCGGAGGTGCGCGCGGAATTGAGGATGTCGTTGACGCCGAGGATCACCGCGACCTCGTCGCACTGCTTCGCCTTCCAGAGCCAGACGCCGTCGGACGCGGCGTCGGCCGCGCGCGCCCAGCCGCTGCCCAGGTTCCAGACCGCGACGTCGGGGCCGAGGCCGTCGGCGATCTTCGCGACCCAGTACCCGTATGAGTCGCGCGTCGAGCCAATGCCTTGCGTGATCGAATCGCCGAGGAAGCACAGCCGATTCGTCACCGCCCGGTCGGTGGCGAACAGCTGCGGCGCGACCAGCAGATCGTACGACAGGCTGAAGCCGGCGTTGCTTTCCTGGTCCGCCAGATTCTTGCCGGTGGCGAAGTAGGTGGTGAGGAACGGCGCGCTGGTCGCCGGCATGGCCGGACCCGTCGCGCCGGCCGACACCGCCCAGGTGAACACCAGATCGTCGCCGTCGGGCAAATCGAGCGTGATGGGGTCGCTCCAGAACTTCTCGCTCGGCTGAACGGTCCTCGTGGGGCTGCCGCCGAAGGTGATAGGCACCAGCGTGCCGGGAACCGCGCCCCCGTGGCCGGTACCGCCGTCGCCGGCGAACGCCGCCTCGATCTGCCAGGCCGGTCCCGGCGTATTGGGGTTCGGCGGGCCCACGCCGAACGTGCTGTCTTGCGCGTTGCTCATCCAGAAGACCCAGCTCGTCGGTCCGGGCGCGCGCGACCGCACGTAGGTGCGATAGGTGGTGAGAAACGGCGTCGTCGCCACCGCGACGAACTCGTTCCCCGGGATGCCGACCACCGTTCCCGAGAACATTCCGGCGGGGAAACCCGGATCCGGCGGAACGCCCGCTTCGCCGGCGCCGCCCGTGCCGTCACCCGCGTCGGGCATGCCCTGATCGGGCGGGCCCGCGTTGTTCGATTTCGGCCCGCACGCCGCGAGACCGAGAACGACGACCAAGGACGCGCGTTTCATCGAGAGCGGTGCACTAGCTGTTCGAATGGAACTTGATGCCACAGCCGAGGCTCTTGGTCTCGGGCAGGGCAGGGGGCTTGCCGGCGACGACGGCGTCGAGCGCATCCGTGAGGAACCGCTTCTGCACCTTGCCCGCGTCCTGATGGTTGTCGTCGACGGTGCCGTGATAGGCGAGCTTGCCGGCCCTGTCGAAGAGGAACGCCTCGGGCGTGACCGACGCCCCGAACGCGCGCGCGACCGCCGACGTTTCGTCGACGACGTACGGTATCTGTAGCCCGCGCGCCTGGGCGCGCGCTTGCATCTCGGTCCAACCGTCCTCGCTGTACTTCGCCGGATCGTTGGCGTTGATGAGGATCACGCCGATCCCCTTTTTCGAATACGAGTTGCCGATGTCGGCGATGCGCTGCTCCCAGCCCTTGGCGAACGGACAGTGGTTGCAGGTGAAGATCACCAGCGTGCCGGCCTTGCCGGTGATGTCGGTGATCGAAACCATCTTTCCGTCGACGTTCTTCATCTTCGTCGTCGCCATCGGGGCCTTGGACCCGAGCGCGATCGCGCCGGTCCCTTCCGCCGCTGCCGCCGCCGCTGCGAGCATCACCGCGAGACTGAGTGCGATCGAGATCCGCGCGCGCTTCATGGCTTCCTCCGTTGTGACGTCCGGAAATCATCGGCGCCGGGGGCGCCGCCTGCGCCTCCCCTCTTCGCGCCGCCGCTCGTCTTTGTCAATTGGCGGCGAACCTCCGCGTCGACGTCGGAGAAGGTGATCGGCGCCAGCCACGATCGCACGCGCCGGCCGGCGGCGTCGAACAGGAAGGTCGCGGGCAGCGCACCGCTCCAGCGCGGATCCAGGGCGTCGATCAGCGTCATGTCGTCGTCGTCCTTCAGGTACGCCGTGGCTTCCAGCTCGCGTCCGAGCCCGGCGCGGCCCGCCGCGGACGCGAGCACGGCGGCGGCGTGCGCGCGCGCGTCCGGGTCGTCAGCGGAGATCATCACCAATCGCAGGCCCGCCGCGCGGTGCTCGCGATAGGCGCGCAGCAAGTCGGGAAGCTCTTCGCGGCACGGATCACACCAGGTCGCCCACACGTTCACCAGCACCAGCGGCGCCCGGCTGGCTTTGGCCTCCGCCAGGATCGTCGCCAGCGGCGCGCTGCGTAGCGCGGGCGCGGCCCCGCTCGCCTCGGATGCGGCGCGCGTATCCTCACCACGGGCCAAAAAACAGAGCAGGAAACACACAACGATGCCGAGCGCGATCGCGAAGCGCATCGCGCCGCGCCACCGCCCCGCGCCAGCATCGCGCCACCACATGTGCGGCTCTGTCGGCACGGCCATGCTTTCGCCAGCTTAGCGTGCGCTCCACTGTCGGTCCAGACGCGAAGAAATGCTTGCCGCGGATCGCTCAAGCTCTGGAACTGGTTTGCCGAACTACCTTTGAGGAATATGTCTGCACCTGAACCGAGCAAGATCGACAACCTGGTCGGCCAAGTCATCGACGGTCGATATCGCATCACGCGGCAGATCGCCGTTGGTGGGATGGGTGTTGTCTACGAAGCAAAGCACGTGAAGATCGGCCGGTCGGTCGCGGTCAAGGTGCTGCATCGCGAGATGGCGGGCGACAGCGAGGTCGTGGGCCGCTTCCTCAACGAAGCGCGCGCGATGGGTACAATCGGCCATCCCAACATCGTCGCCTGCACAGACTTCGGAGAGCTGCCGGGGAACCTACCTTATCTGGTGCTCGAGTACCTCGAGGGCCGCACGGTCGGCGAGGAGATCGCCGCGTCGGGGCCGATGGCGGTGCCGCGCGCGCTGCGCATCGCGGTCCAGGTCGCGTCGGCGCTGGAGGCCGCGCACTCGCGTGGCGTGATCCATCGCGATCTGACCTCGGGCAACGTGTTCCTCACCAGGTCGGAGGGCGACTGGGAGAGCGCCAAGGTGCTCGACTTCGGCATCTCGAAGTTTCTGACTGCGACCGACGCCAGCCCGAAGACGCGGCGCGGGTTCACCATGGGGACGCCGGAGTTCATGGCGCCCGAGCAGATCACCCACCCCGACGTCGTCGACGCGCGCGTCGACATCTACGCGCTGGGGGTGATCCTGTATCACATGCTCTCGGGCAAGACGCCGTTCGGCGGCGCCAACGTCGCCGTGCAGACGCTGTTCCTGCAGGTCGTCAATGAGCTGCCGCCGGCCATCGAGCGCGAAGACATCCCCGCCGAGGTGCTCGCGCTCCTCGACAAGGTGCTGGCCAAGGATCCGTATGATCGGTTCCCCGACATGCGCGCGATGGGCGCCGCGCTCGAGTTGCTGGCGCCGCCGCCGGTCATGAGCGGAATCTATTCGGGGCGCGTCGAGGAGCTGCCGGTCGGTTCAGCGACGGGATCGCGGCCCGTGCTCAAGCTCACCGGCACGACATCGCGGCACGCGAGGCCCAAGTCGGGCGCCTACGTCGCGGTGACACGCACGTCGCTGGTCGAGATGGCGGCCGCGAAGGCGGGAGACGACGACGCCCCGACCGCGCGGCGCTGGCGGTTGCCGCTGGTGCTGGGCACGATCGGTGTCGCCGCCGTGCTGGCGCTGGCCGGCGTGTTCGTGGGGCGCGGCCAGAGAACCGGCGCGCCCGCTCCGGCTCCGGTCGCGGCAAGCGCACCGACCGTGATCGCGGCCGCCGCCGGGGTCCGGCCGGCCCCCGCGGGGCCGGTCATGCTCGAGGTCGCGTCGACGACCCCTTCGGCGCGCGTGACCTTTCGCGGGCGCGTTCATTCGATCCCGTTTTCGGAGAGCGTCGACGCCGATTCCAAGCTGGAGATCGTCGAGGTCACCGCGCCGGGCCGCGAAGGCCGGCGCTTCTGGCTGACGATCGATCACCCGATGCGGCTGTCGGTCGAGCTCGCGTCTGGCCGCGGCATCATCGAAGCCACGACCGAGGAGGCGCTGGTGGCGCTCGGCGAGCGCGAGGCGGATCCGGCGCCCGTCGCGGGTGCGGCCCCCGTCGCCGACACCGTCGGTGGAAAGCACGCTCACCGGTCGAGCGCGCGGTCGAAGGTTGCGGTCGCCGCGCCCAACCCCAGCGCGGCCGCTGCTGTTGCAGCCGCGCCGGCGAAGAAGGCCGCGCCCTCGGCGAGCGCGCCGTCGGCGAGCGAGTCCGCGCCGGCGCCGACCGCCGTGAAGGCGCCCGAGCCCGTCGCCGCGCCGACGGCTCCGCCCGTCGAGGCGCCACCACCCCCGCCAGCGCCCGTCGCTGAGAAGCCGCAGCCCGTCGCTGCCAAGCCGGCTCCCGCGCCCACGCGCCCGGTGGCGCCGCCCAGCGCGTCCGCCCACGCCGCCGCCGCGCCGACGATCGACAACGCGCGCGTCCAGAGCGTCTTCGGCGAGCACAACGTCGACGTCCAGCGCTGCCACCAGCGGGCAAAGATCGACAACTCCGACATCCGCGGCAAGCTGACGATGAAAATCTCGATCTCGACGAGCGGGCAGGTCATCGCCGCGAACGTCGACAGCTCGACGCTGCACTCGAGCTCGCTCGACGCCTGCATCGCCAGCGCCGCGAAGAGCTGGACGTTCCCGCCCGCCGTCGGCGGCGCCGTCACCGTCAGCCACGTCTTCATCCTGCGCTAGGCACGGCGGCGGTCGGTGACCGCCAAGACGCGGACACGCCAAGTCCGGACCTTTGAGCTGGACAACAATCCGGATCATGGCGTCCTTGGCGGTTTGCCTATCTGCCGAGGAGATTCGCAGCCCGCCGAGGGTTCCGAGCTAGACGTCGAAACATGGATATAATCGACGTTCCTCATGATGTTGCCGAGCGCGAGGCTCGCTGTGCGTCTGTGCGGCGTCCTCTTTTCGATG
>CAZNCQ010000086.1:0-10413 GCA_964571275.1 uncultured Myxococcales bacterium | reverse complement strand
CGCCTGCGCCTACGCCCGTGCCCGGCGGCACGCTGTACGAAGCGGAGCTCGGCACCGAGGCGGCGCGCCTCGCGGCGACGCGCGGCAAGCCCGAAGGGATCGTGCCGCTGCTCGACGTGGCGTCGCTGTACGAGGACGTCCCACCCGGTCTCGTCGAGCGGCTGGTGCGCGAGACCGCCGACGCCAAGGGGACCGATCCGCTCGTGGCGGCGCATGCTGCCAACCTGGCCGCGCGCATCGACGACGATCAAGGTGACGACAAGGCCGCCGCCGGCGCGAGCGGGGGCCGCCCCGATTCGTCGCCGGGTGACCGGCGGCGCGCCACGCTCGGATTCGTGACCGCGTACACCGTCGTCGGACCGTTCGGCGACGGACGCTCGAGCTTTGGCCAGGCGTTCGCGCCGGAACACGACGAGGGAGCTCCGGATCTCACGCGGCGCTATCCCGGCAAGGAGCGCGAGGTCGCGTGGCGCTCCGGGGCGGGCGTGGTTCGCCAGGGTGTGCTGTACGTCGACGGGTTGTTGCGTCCCGACTCCGAGACCGCGGCCTACGCCAACGCGTTCGTGCACGTCGAGCGCTCGTCGCCCGCGGCGTTGCGCCTGGGAACGCCGGGGCCGGTCAAGGTCTGGGTCGACGGCCTGCTGGTGCACGCGCGCGACGTGGTCCGCACCGCCGAGCTCGACCAGGACGCCGTGGGCGTGCAGCTGCACAGCGGGTGGAACCGGATCTTGATCAAGACCGTGGTGACCGACGCCCCGTGGCGGCTCCTGGTGCGCATCACCGATCCCGCGGGGCGGCCGCTGCCGTTCACGCAAGCCGAGCGGGTCCCCGACGGCGTGCATGTCGGCCCGGCGGCGACTGCGCGGCACGCGCCGAAGCTGTCGGTGCGCTCGCTCGACGAGACGTTGCGGCGCCGCGCCGAGCGAGCGTCGGCTGGCGCCGCGGGGGCGGACGCCTGGCTCGATCTCGGTCGCTTCCTGGCCTGGAATCAACCGGGCGATCGCGAGGCGCGGCAGGACGCGGCGGCGCTGGAGGCGGCGGTCGCGCGGCGCCCGACCGCGCTCGCGCTGTTGCGGCTGGCCGACGCCGCGCGCGACGAGGACGAGCGGCGGCGCACGCTGGAGCGCGCGCTCGGCGCGAGCGCCGGCGAGAGTGATCCGGCCACGCGCGCCATCGTGCTGGCGAGGTTGGGCGACGTCGCGCGCGATCAGCATCGCGACGCGGTGGCGCTGGCGCACTGGCGTGAGGCCCTGGCCGCCGACGCGCGCTGCTGGCCCGCGTCGCTGGCGATCGCCGAGGAGCAGCAGTCGGCGGGCATGCCGTACCTGGCGCAGGGCGAGCTTCAGGCCCTGCCGGCGACGGCGCGCGACATCCCGCGCGTGAAGCGGCAGCTGGCGTCGCTGCTCGACAGCGTCGACCGGCACGCGGAGTCCGAGCGCTTGATGAATGAGCTGGCCGCCATCCGCGCGCGTGACGTCGAGATCGAGCACGACCTCGCGCGCCGCGCGCGCGCGCGCGACGACGCGAGCGGCATCCCGCGCCTGGCCGGCGCCGCGCGCGTGCGTCCCGATCTGCCAGGGCTGACCATCGACTATGCGCGCGCGCTCGAGGGCGCGGGCCGGACCGCGCAGGCGCGCGAGGCGCTCGAGGCGCTGGCGACCAGGCTGCCCGACGAGCCGTCGGCGCACGCGCAGCTCGGCAAGCTGCTCCACCGCCTGGGCGAGCGCGAGCCGGCGCTCGCGGAGCTGCGCCGCTCGCTGGAGCTGCGCCCGCAGGATCCGGAGCTGCGCCGCTATACCGAGCGGGCCGCGGTCGAGCGCGACCAGGACGGAGCTTCGCCGCGGGAGGACCTGGCGCGCCGCTATGCCGCCGACGTCGCCGCGATGGTGGCGGGCAAGCCGTTGCCCACCGCCGCGCGCCCCGGCGCGCCGTCGCCCGTTTCCGCGCCGCCGCCCGCCGATCCAGCCGTCATATGGCTCGACCGGCGGGTCGTGCGCGTTCACCGCAACGGTCTGGCGGAGACGTTCGCGCAGCGGGTCGTCGAGGTCGAGACCGATCGCGGCGCCGAGGACAACAAGCAGTTCTACGTGCGTTACACCCCCGGCGTGGAGGAGGTCGAGATCCGTCAGGCGCGCATCTTCCGCCGCGGCGCCGACGGGCAGGTGCAGATTCTCGACGCCAGCGAGCGCGACGACGAGGATCTCTCCGAGCCGTGGTACGGCCTTTACTACGACAACCGCGCCGAGGTCGTGCGGTTCGAAGGATTGCGCGCGGGCGACGTGCTCGAGGTGCAGTACCTGATCGACGACGTCTCGGCCAGGAACCAGCTGGCCGACTACTTCGGCGATCTGCAGTTCATCGCCGAGGAGATCCCGAAGAAGCAGTGGGACTACACACTCATCGGCCCCGGCGGCCGCCCGTTCTACACCAACCTGCCGCATCTGCCGCGCCTCGAGCAGCAGACGAGCGAGGAGGGCGGCGAGCAGGTGCGGCGGTTCGCGGCGCGCGACATCGACAAGATCAGCTCCGAGCCGGCCCAGCCCGGCTACACGGAGGTCGCGCCTTACCTGCACGTCAGCACCTACGCCGGCTGGCGCGAGGTCGGCTCCTGGTACTGGCGGCTGATCGAAGAGCAGTTGGTGCCGGATGATTCGATCCGCAAGGCCGCGCGCTCGGTGCTGGAGCCGGAGATGACGGAGATGGAAAAGGTGCGCGCCATCCACGGGCTGGTGGTGACCGGCACGCGCTACGTCGGGCTGGAGTTCGGGATCCACGGCTTCCAGCCGTACAAGGTCACGCAGGTGCTGGCGCGCAAGTTCGGCGACTGCAAGGACAAGGCGACGTTGATGATCGCTCTCCTGCGCGAGGCGGGCATCGACGCGGAGCTGGTGCTGCTGCGCACGCGGCGCGGCGGCCGCATCGAGCCGGCGCCGGCGTCGCTGGCCATCTTCGACCACGCGATCGCCTACGTGCCCAAGCTCGACGTCTACCTCGACGGCACCGCGGAGTTCGCGGGCGTCGCCGAGCTGCCGAGCCAGGACCAGGGCGTGACCGTGCTGCGCATCGGGCCCCACGGCTCGACGCTGACCGAAACGCCCGTGCTGTCATCGTCGCAGAACCGCGCCGTGCGCCGCTGGACCGCGGTGCTGCAGGCGAGCGGCGAGGCTCGCGTCAGCGAGCACCTGACGATCACCGGCCAGGCGGCGCCCGAGTGGCGCGAGCACTACCAGACTCCGGGCGAGCGCCTGGATCGCTACGCGAAGGTCTGGAACGGCCGCTATCCGGGCGCGACGCTGGTCAGCGTCGACATGCCGGCGATCGAGGACCGCAACCAGCCGGTCGCCGTCGACGCGGTCGCGTTGGTGCCGCGGCTCGGTCAGACCGTAGCGCGCGCCGCTGATGGTTCCCCGACGGAGATCGAGCTCGGGGTCACCGTGCGCGACGCGGATTTCTCGCGCACCTACGCGCGGCTGTCCGAACGCAAGGAGGACCTGATCATCGCCTACCCCTGGCAGCACGACGAAGAGCTGACGTTCCGCTTGCCCGCTGGGTGGGAGGTCGCGAGCTTGCCGCCGTCGCGATCGACGGAGTCGCCGTTCGGCAAGTTCCAGCTCGACATCGCGACCGAGCGGCCGGGCGAGGTGCGCGTGCGCTCGTTGCTCGACGTGACCCAGCACCGGATCGCGCCCGCCGACTATCCGCGGTTCCGCGCGTTTCTCGGCGAGATCGACGCGGCTCTCGCGGGGCGCATCTCGATCCGAAGGGCGGCGCGATGAGGGGCGCGGCCAGCGCGCGACTGGCGTCGATCGCGATCGCCGCCGGGATCGGCTGTGCGGCGCCGGCCGCGCTTCCGCCCGTGCACGCGACGGCGGCGCCGGCCAGCGCGGCGGAGCAGGGCTGGCGCGATCTGGTCGACGGGCGCACCGCGGAGGCCGGGCGCGCGTTCGAGGCGGAGCTCACGCGCGCACCGCACGACGCGTGGGCCGCGTTCGGCGCGGCGACGATCGCGTTCGAGCACGGCGACAGCGCGCGGGCGCTCGAGCAATACGCCGTCACCCTCGAGGATCTCGCGGCCGGCGCCGAGCCGGCCGCCGCGCCGCTGGCGACCGTCGCGGCGGCGCGCGCGGCCGATCTGCTCGACGAGGTTCCGGGTCCCGCGCTGGAGAGCGCGCGCATCGAGGCGCGTCTGCTGGCGCTGCCACGCGCGTCCTTGCCCTGGCAGGCGCGCATCGAGCTGGCGCGGCTCGGCGACAAGATCGCGCACCGGCGTGGCAATCCTGCGCTGCTCGACGAGATGGCGCGCGCCGGCGGCTGCGCGCGCGAGGTCTTTCAGATCGGCACGGCCGGTGGGCTGCCGCACCTGGATCTCGAGAATCCGCTGCCGCGAGCGATGACCGCGTCGCCGCGCGGCTGGCGCGCGCTGCTGACGCCTGGCTGCCGCGTGTCCGTTCCGTCGTGGAACGCGCGTCCGGGTGTCCAGGTCTTACGCATGGCGATCGCCGTGCCACGCGGGCGCTACAGCGTGGTCGTCGACTTCGCGGGCGAGGCACGCCTGCGCGTCGACGACGGCGCGTTTCACCGCCACGGCGGTGATCGCGTGTACGGCCCGCGGGTCTCGCGCGCGGAAGTCGAGCTGGGCGCGGGCCGGCACGAGATCGAGCTCCGGCTCGCGACGCCGTCGGGGCGCTCGGATCTCGGGCTCTGGGTCTTCGGCGAATCATCATCGCCCGCGCCCGAACCGGCGCTGGCGCCCGGCGAGACCGGGCGCGCCGCCGCGCTCGAGTACGCGCTGGCGTTTGTCGCCGAGCGGCTGGGCGAGTGCGATCACGCGCTTGCCGCGCAGGGCGCGCTCGGCGCTCGCAAGCGCTTCGCGCCCGGGCTGTCGCTCGCGGCGGCGATCGCGCGCGGCGACGTGACGCAGCCGCCGGGCTTCGCGCGCGACGCCGCGCGCGCGCTGCTACGGGCGGCCGCCGAGCATGACCCCGGCGCCGCGCGCGTATCGTACCAGCTGGCCGAGCTGGAGCTGGACGCCGATCACCCGCGCGACGCCATCGAACAAGCACAGCGTTCGGCGCGCGCAGCTCCCGCGTGGTGGGTGCCGGAAGTGCTGCTCGCGAGCGCGCTCCGTTCGCGCGGGCTGGAGTGGGACGCCGATCGCGCGCTCGATCGCGCGGCGGCCAAATCCGGAGCGAGCTCCGGGCCGCTCGCGGGCGCGCCCTGCTCGGTGATCGCGGCGCTGCTCCACCGGGCGGAGGACCGGCGCGATCTCGCGGCGCAGCCACCGCTGGTCGAGCGGCTCGCCACCTGCGAAGCCGACTCGGGCGTGCCCATCGATCGGATGCGCGCGCGCGGCGATCTCGACGGCGCCGCGGCGCTGCTGCGGCGGCGCGTCGCGCTCGATCCGGATCGCGAGGACCTGCGTACCGACCTCGCGGCCGTACTGCTCGCGAAGCGCGACTTCGCGGGCGCGCGCGCCGAGCTCGGCAAGCTGGTCGCGGAGGATCCGTCCGATGCCCAGCTGCGCGTCCGCCTGGCCGACGCCGAGGTCGCGGCGGGCGACGTCGCGGCCGCGCGTCGCACGCTGGCCTCCGCGCTGGTGCGCCGGCCGGATCTGAGCGAGGTGCGCCGCGCGGCGCGCGCGATCGGTCTCGCTCTGCCGCTCGACGAGCTGCGCATCGACGGCAAGCAGGTGATCCGCGACTTCCGCGCGTCGGGACGGAAGTACGCGGCGCCCGCGGTCATGATCCTGGATCGCACGGTGCACGGCGTCTTCAACGACGGCGCCGAGCTGATCCTCACGCACAACATCGTGGCGGTCGAGACCAAGGACGGCATCGAGCGCTGGGGCGAGGTGAGCGTCCCGTCAGGCGGCGAGGTCCTGATGTTGCGGACGCACAAGAGGGACGGCACCACACGCGAGCCCGAGGAGATCGCCGGCAAGGACGCGATCTCGGCGCCGGACCTGGCGGTTGGCGACTGCGTCGAGTGGGAGACGCTGGAATCGAAGGCGGCGTCGGACGCATTTGCGCCCGGCTTCCTCGGCGAGCGCTTCTTCTTTCAGTCGTTCGATTCGCCGCTGGATCGCAGCGAGTATTTGTTGCTCACGCCCGAGAGGCTCGCGCTGGACATCGACTCCCGCGCGGGCGCGCCCGCGCCGATGACGGCCTTGCGGCGAGGCGCCGACGGAGAGACCGTCCGGCTCACGACCTTCGCCGCGCACGAGGTGCCGCAGCTGTTCGCCGAGCGCTCGGCCGTGCCGGCTATCGAGTACGTGCCTTCGGTGCGCGTCTCGAGCGGCGTGACCTGGCAGGGGTGGGCGCGGTTCCTCAACGAGCAGCTCTACGGCACCTGGCGATCGTCGCCCGGGATCCGCGAGCTCGCGGCGACAATCGCGGCTGCCGCGGGCCCGGGTGCGGGTGGCGCGCCGCCGTCGGGAACATCGCCGCCCGCGACGCGCGCGCGCCTGGCGGCGGCCATCGTCCGCTGGGTGACCGACAACGTCGAAGCCGGCGACGACCTGCGCGATCCCGCGTCCGCGACGCTGGCGCGCGGGCGCGGCAATCGCCTGGCGCTCGTGCTGGCGCTCGCGCGCGAGCTCGGTGTCCCCGCGGTGCCCGAGCTGGTGCGCTCGCGGCTGGTCGCCGACGCCGATGGGGTGCTGGCACCGCAAGAGGTCGACGACTTCGGCGACACCGTGGTGCGCTTCGACGGCGGCGCGAGCCCGTCGTACGTCGATCTGCGCCTCCGGCACGCGTCGTTCGGTTATCTGCCGCCCAGCCTCGACGGCGCGAAGACGCTGTCAATCGACGGCGGCCACTTCGGCGTCGCGCACGGCAGCGGCTCGCCGGACCAGCGGACGATTGACGTGACCATTCGGCTCGACGACAGGGGCGGCGGCAAAGCGCTGGCGACCGAAGAGCTGACCGGTTGGCCAGCGCTGGAGTGGGCCGAGCTCATGGACCGCTTCGGTTCGGACAAGGTGAAGCTGCGCCAGGACTTCGAACAGCGGTGGCTGGGCGTACAGTTTCCCGGAGCGCGCCTCGATGACCTGCAGGTCGACTTGTCGCCACCCTCGACGTCCGTAAAACCTGCGGCCGCGCCCGCCGCGCCGGGCGTCGCGTCGCGGGCGCCGTCGCCGTCGGGCGAGGGACGGGTGCGCGTGCAGTACTCGTTCATGAGCCCGCAGCTCGGCGTGCGCAGCGATCAGGAGATCAAGCTCTCGCCGACCTTCTTCCGATCGCAGCCCGGGCGGCGCTTCGCCGCCGAGCCGCGCCGATCGACTACGTTGATGCTCGGCTTCGACGTGCCCGTGCGTCTGAACGCGACCGTGGTCTTGCCGCCGTCGGCGCGCGTGATCGGCCCGTCGGCGCCGCCCACCGGCTTGATCGCGCGCAAGGGCGCCTATCGCTTCCTCGAGGAGCGGACCGCGCGCGCGGGCTCGCCCGAGGTGCTGTTCCTGCACCGCGAGTCGGCGCTGCCGCTGACGCGCGTGCCGCCGTCGGAGTACGCCGGCGTCGCCGCGGATCTGCGCCGCGTCGACGGGCTGGAGCAGCAGGAGATTCGCATCCGCCTGCACAGCGCGATCGTGGGCGGCGGGGCCGGATCGCGATGACGGCCCGGGCCGCGATCGCGGTCGCCGCCGGGGCGACGCTGGCGGCCGCGGCCGGATGCCAGGGCCCGCCGCCGGCGGCGCAAGCGGCCGATCGCCTGGTGGTGGCGCGCTCGAGCGACGCGGTCAACCTGGATCCCGCGCGCGCCAACGACATCGAATCGCTGGAGGTCGCCGAGCAGGTCTACGGCCGCCTGGTGCGCTTCGCGCCCGGTCGCCTCGAGCCCGAGCCGGATCTCGCCACCAGCTGGTCGGTCAGCTCCGACGGGACGGTCTGGACGTTCGAGCTGCGCCCCGACGTCACCTTCCACGACGGCACGCCGTTCGACGCCGAAGCGGTGGTCTTCTCGTTCGAGCGCCAGCTGCGCGCCGACCACCCTGCACACGAGCCCGACTTCGTCTGGTCGCGCGCGTTCCACAACATCCGGCGCGTGACCGCGCTCGGGCGGCTGCGCGTACAGTTCGAGATCGATCGCCCGTACGCGCCGTTCCTGGCCAACCTGGCGATGGGGCCGGCCGCGATCGTATCGCCGGCGGCGGTCAGACGCTACGGAAGCAAGTTCGGCAGCAATCCGGTGGGCACGGGGCCGTATCGATTCGTCGAGTGGATTCCCGGCGAGCGCATCACGCTCGAGCGCAACGTCCAGTACTGGGATCACCCGCCGCGCATCCGCTATCTGGTGCTGCTCACGCTGCCTGATTCGCGCGAGCGGCTGCAGGCGCTGGAGTCGGGCGCCGCCGACGTGATCCAGCAGCTGGCGCCCGACGATCTGTCGCTGGTCAGCCTGCACCCGGATCTGAAGCTGGCGACGGCGCCGGCGGCGCTGGTGTCCTATCTCGCGATGAACACGCAGCGCCGCCCGCTCAACGACCCGCGGATCCGGCGCGCGATCGCGCACGGCATCCGGCGCGACGCGCTGGTGAAGCTGATCTACCAGGGGTTGGGGATCCCGGCGATCGGGCCGCTGCCGCCCAATGTATGGGGCGCGCGGTCCGACGTGGTCACGTATCCGTACGACCTGTCGCGCGCGCGCGCCCTGCTGGCCGAGGCGGGGTGGAAGGGCGCGAGCGGCCCGCCGCTGAAGCTGCTGGCGCCGAGCGTGCCTCGCCAGTACATGCCGGCCCCGGACCGCGTCGCCAACACCATCAAGATGAGCCTGGCGGAGATCGGCATCCCGGTCGAGGTGATCCTCAACGACCCCGAGGAGCACCAGCGCGCGCTGTGGGCCGGTGAGCACGACCTGGCGCTGCACGGCTGGTTCAACGACAACGGCGATCCCGACAACTTTCTCTACACGTTGCTCGACTCCGACAACGCGACCGGCGCGCGGCCGTCGAACATCGCTTTTTACGCCAACAGCTGGTTCCACGACGTCATCGGCATGGCCCAGCGCACGACCGATCGCACGGAGCGCGAGCGGCTTTACTTCCAGGCGCAGGCGATCCTGGCGACCGACGTGCCCTGGGTGCCGCTCGCGCACTCCAAGGTCGTGTTCGCGGTGCGCGCAAATCTCAAGGGCCTGGTCGTCCAGCCGTCGGCGATGGGGCTCTACCGCTGGGTGGAGCGCGTGCCGTGAGGAAGCCGCCCCTGGAGCTGGACGGCCCGGCGTCTCCCGTGGCCGACGATTCCGTCGACGCCGACGCGGAACCGACCCCAGTTCGAAGCGCGAGCGACATGCGCGGGTCGGGCATCTACCGGCTGTCGGGCATGTTCCCGATCGCCAGCGTGCGCTCGTCGCTGACGCAGACGCTGGCGTCGCTGGCCCCGCTGCGGCGCCGCGGCTTGCGCCGCCGGCTGTCGGCGATCTTGATCGCCGCAACGCTGGGTCCGGTGATCGCGGTGTCGGTGGTCGCGGTCGTGCTGATCTTCTCCAGCGTCGAGCAGGGCATCGAGTTCGAGACCGTGCGCGGGTTGCAGGTCGCGCGCAGCCTGTTCCTGCAAGAGGTGCAGGAGGTGTCGGCGCGCGCCGCCGCGATCGGCGACGATCCGGAGCTGCTGCGCGCGGTGGGATCCGCGCCGGCCAAGGTCGGCGAGCGGCTGGGCGAGATGTCGCTCTCGGGCTCGCCGGCGCTGCTGGAGGTGACCGACGCGGCGGGCGACGTGATCGCCCGCTGCGCGCGCGGCGCCTGTGACGATCTGGTCGCGGGTCGGCGCGTGGGCGCGCTGCAGCCGGCGGATCGTTCGCCGGTGATCCTGCGCGCGCTCGCCTATGAGCGTACGGTCAGCATCGAGAGCGCGGGCGATCGACTGGTCGTGCGCGCGGCGCTGCCGCTCGCCGATCCCGCGCTGCGCCTGCTCGGTGCGCTGGTTGTTTCGGTGCCGGTCGACGGCCTGGTGGCGGATCGCCTCAAAGCGGCGCTCGGTGCGGGACGCGACGTGATCATCTACCGCAACGGCGAACCCAGCACGTCGACGTTCATGGCGGCGACCGGCGCGCGGCTGGTCGGCCCGCGCGTGCCGCGCGAGGTGCTGACCAAGAACCTGGCCAACGTCACGCCGGTCTTCGCGCTCGACGTGGCTGGCCACGCCTACTCGGTGGCGTTCGGTCAGCTGCAGGACGTGAACGCCCAGCGCGTCGGCTTGCTGGGCGTGGCCGTCGATCGTGGTCCGCTGGCCGCCGCGCGGCGGCGCGCGAGCACGGCCCTGGTCCTGGGCGCGCTGCTGGCGCTGCTGCTGGCGATCGCCCTCGCCAACCTGCTGGCGCGCCGGCTGACGCGGCCGCTGCAAGATCTGCACGCGGGCGCGCTGTCGATCGCGCGCGGCGATCTCGACACCAAGATCACCGTCGACAGCGAGGACGAGC
>CAZNCQ010000085.1:0-24229 GCA_964571275.1 uncultured Myxococcales bacterium | reverse complement strand
CAAGATGGTCGTGGTGCGCCGCCAGCAGCACCCAGCGCTCGGTGGCCTCGACCGAGGATCCAGAGGCCGGGATCGACGACAACAAGTTCGCGCCGAAGCAACCGGGGATCGATTGTTCACTCACGGCGAGGCCGCCCGCGGCCAGCGCGCCGGCGATGATCTCGCGCCCTGCCTCGCCTCCGGGCGTGCCGGGCGCGCGACCGGCACAGCGCTCGGAGCAGAGCGCCTCGACGAGCGCGCGCATCGCGAACGCGCTCATTTGCCCGCCGGCGTGTCGCTCGAGTCGGAACCGGAGCTGGCGCCGGCGTCAGGACGAAACCGTCCGCGACGGTGGCGGCGCAGCGGCGCACCCAGCGGCAGGGTCTCCGTGCCCAGGCCACCGGCCCCGGCCGCGGAAGGCGGTGGCGCGGCCGGCGTCGTCTCGGCCGGCGCGGGCGCGCGCTCGGCCACCGACTTGCTCGCGCCGGCATCAGGCTGCGCGGACCGCTGGGGACCGGCGCGCGCTTCCGGCGGCGAGGTCTTGCCCTCGGCGCCCGCTGGCCGCGCGCCGGCGTCGAGTGGACTGTCCTTGAGCAGCTTCTCTGATTCCGCGATCAGGCGTTCCGCCTCCGCGCGATTGGTCCCCGACGGCACCTTGCGCAGGTACGACTTGTAAAAGTCGATCGCCTCGCGGTACTTGCCCATCTTGCGGTTGCACTGCCCCATGTCGAACAGGATCACCGGATCGTTCTTCAACCGGTAAGCCTCGCGAAATTCGGTCAGCGCCTTGCGAAACTCCTGCAGGTCGTAGTGGACGCTGGCCTTGCGCAGGTGCTCGCGCGCCTTGTCGACGTCGGAGCCGTCGCCGGCCGGCGATGCTGGATCCGCGTTCACGGCCGGGTCACTCGTGCCCGCGGGCTTGCCGGCAACCGAGGCGCGCGACGCGAGCGCCGCCGCGGCCATCAGGCCGCCAAGAAGCACGGCGCGCGTCGGTGATTTCCGCCTGCTCCCAGCAGATTCGCGACGGCTCATCGAAGCGCCGGCGATAGTATCACGAGCGCCCGCGGGCGGCGGCTCCGCCCCGTGGCGCCTTCGCCCGCACCGTTGTGACGCGCGTCGCAGCGACGGTCGCGTCAAGGGGACCACGCCCGGCGCCGATGTATGGAGGGTCGTGTCGACCGCGGACAGCGCTGTGGGACTGCCGACCACGATCAGTCGCTATGTCGTTCTCCACCTGGTCGGTCGGGGCGCGATGGGCGAGGTCTACGCCGCGTACGATCCCAAGCTCAATCGCAAGGTCGCCATCAAGGTTCTACGCTCGCGGCCGGGCGCTCACATCGTCGACGCCGACCTGAGGCTGCGCATGGTTCGCGAAGCGCAAGCCATCGCCAAGCTGTCGCACCCCAACGTGGTCGTCGTGCACGACGTCGGCGCGTTTGGCGACCAGGTCTTCGTCGCGATGGAGTTCGTCGACGGGCAGACGCTGTCTGAATGGCTCGCGGCCGAGCCGCGCGGCTGGCCCGAGGTGCTGAAGATCTTCTCCGAGGCGGGACGCGGGCTGGCGGCGGCGCACGAGAAGGATCTCGTGCACCGCGACTTCAAGCCCGACAACGTGATGATCGGGGCCGACGGGCAAGTGCGGGTCATGGACTTCGGCCTCGCGCGCAGCACCGCCGCGGTCGGCGCGCGCCGGGCGCCGCCGCCGCCAGGAGCCGACGCACCATCGCGCGACCGATCCGGGGCGCGCGCCGGCGCGCGAGAGCGGGCGTCCGAGGACGACCTCGGCGCGACGCGCGAGGTGAGCCCGGTGCACTGGTCTTCGGACGCTCCGGCCAACGTCGCCTCCGACGTCACGATCCTGCAGATCACGCGCGCCGGCGCGGTGATGGGCACGCCCGCGTACATGGCGCCCGAGCAGTTCCAGGGACGAGACACCGACGCGCGCAGCGATCAATTCAGCTTCTGCGTCGCGCTGTACGAGGGCCTCTACCGTAGCAGCCCCTTTGCCGGGCACACGTTCGAAGAGCGGCAGGTCAGCGTGCTGCGGGGAAGCGTCCGCGAGCCACCCGCACGCAACGGCGTGCCGCAATGGATCCGCAAGATGCTGCTGCGCGGGTTGATGATCGATCCAGCCGAGCGCTGGCCCTCGATGAAGGCGTTGCTGGCCGCGCTCGAGGACAATCGCCGCTTCAGCGGCCGGCGCCGCCTGGCTTCGGGCGCGGCGGCGAAGTTGAAGAACGTCTGGGAGGCGCCCGCGCGCGGTCGTGGCGTCGAGTCAGAGGCCAAGATCGAGATGCGCCGCGCTTTCCTCGCGACGGCGAAGCCCTATGCGGCGGCCGCGTTCGAAGGCGCGAGCCGGATCCTCGACAACTACACGGCGAGCTGGACTGCCATGTACGTCGACATCTGCGAAGCCACGCACGTGCGCGGGGAACAATCGCCCGAGGTCCTGGACCTGCGGATGGCTTGCCTGCTCGACGGCCTCGCGGACCTGCGCGCGCTCACGCAGCTGTTTCGAAACGCCGACGCGGGCGTGGTACAGAACGCGGTGACGGCCGCGAACGCGCTGGGCGGCATCGAGCGCTGTGCCGACGTCGATCTCCTGCGCGCGGCCGTGCGCCCGCCCGAGGACCCGGCCACGCGCGCCACGGTCGAGCGCCTGCGCGCGCGGCTGGCGGACGTGCGCGCGCTGGGCCACGTCGGCCGCTACACCGATGGCTTGAAGGCCCTCGCGCCGCTGGAAGAAGACGTGCAACGCGTCGGCTATGGCCCCCTGTCGGCGGAGACCTGGTTCGAGCGCGGTCGATTGCACGCCGATCGGCGAGATTGGCCGGATGCCGCCCGCGCGCTGGAAGAGGCGGTGTGGTCGGCGGAGCTGTGCCGTCACGAGGAGATTGTCGCCCAAGCGGCGACGACCCTGGTCTTCGTGACATGCGAGACCGAGCCGAGCTTCGCCGTCGCCGAGGTGTGGAGCCGCCACGCGGAGGCGGTCTTGCGACGAATGGGCGGCCACGACGTCCTCGTGGGATGGCTGCTCAACAACCGGGCGTACATGCGCATGCGCCAGGGACGGCTCGACGAGGGCCTCGAAGATGCGCGACGTTCTGCGCTGGCCAAGGAAAGAGCCGGCGGAGCCAACAATCCAGACATCGCGCACTCGCTGAACAATCTGTCGCAGGTGCTGGTCGAGCGCGATGAGCTCCACGAAGCCATGCAGCAGATCGAACGCGCGCTGGCGATCGCAGACCCAGGCTTCGGACCCGAGCATCCGGTGACCGCCATGTTCATGTCGAACCACGCCGAGCTGCTCAATGCCTTCGGCCGCTTCGAAGAGGCGTGTACCCATGCGACGCGCGCCCTGGCGATCTTCGAGGTCGAAACCGAGTCCGACGGCGCGGCGACAACCTTTCCGCTGACGGCGCTCGCCGTGGCTCACCTGGAATTGGGCCGCTTCCAACAGGCGCTGCCGATGCTGGAACGAGCGTGCGCGATCCGAGAGGACAAGGTCACCGACTCGGTGCAACTGGGTGAGGTCCACTTCGCCCTCGCGCGCGCGCTGCGCGCCGCCGGTCGGGAACCGGAACGCGCGCGGGCGCTGGCCATTCGCGCGCGCGCCGAGTACGCGCAATCGGCGCCGGGGCCGGCGGTGGCGCGCGAGCTCGCCAAGATCGACGCCTGGCTCGTGTGAATCCCGCGCCGCGGCTCCTACGGAACCGCGTCGATCGCTCGTTGCAGCAGCGCCTGCGCCTGCGCTTCGTCGCACACCTGCTTCGAGACGTGCAGCCCGACGATGCGGCGGCCACGTCCCGCCCAGAAGATGCTCTGTCGTTCCAGCAGGCCAGGCTCGTCGCGCGCTGCCAGCGCTTGGTATCCGATGGCGTCGCGCAACGGCACCTTCTTCCAGCGCCAGGGCAACAACGGATCGGGCCGCACCGGCGCCGGCGCGCCCACGGCGATCACCGGATGGCTCAGCATCACCCAGCTGTCGTTCACGTTATTCTGCGCGTCGCCGCCCGTCGGCTGAAAATAGAGTCGGCACGCGTCGCCATCGCGCGCCTCGCCCCGATAGGCCGCGGGCGCGACGCCACAGGCCGTGACGACATCCGCGCTCCTCACGACTCCGGCCGACGGCCCCCGGCAGCAAGTGTTGCGCTTGGGCGCCTTGGGGTCGCTGAAGACCAGGCCACAAAAGGGGACGTCGGCCTTCGGGTCGTCTGCCTTCGGGTCATCCGCCGGCGGCGGTGGAATGTCGCGCCCGGTCGGACAGCCGGCCAGCAGGGTGGCGGCGCACCAGGCTGCGGTGGAGGCGAACAACCCGACGAGACGCGAGCGCCGACTCATGTCTGCGTTTAGACACCAGGCCCACGCGGAATTCAACCCCGACCGATAGCGCGCCCCCGGCGCTCCGCGTTCAACGTTCAACGTTCAAACGCTCAACGAAACGCCGCGGCGTTCTCTTCGGCCCAGCGGGGAAAACCGGTTGGCGGGCGGCCGGTGATGCGCTCGACGTCGCCGGTCACGACGGAGACCTGGCCTTCGCGAACCTCCCGCCAGAGCGTCACCAGCGCGTCGATCAAGGCCGGCGGCATCCCCGTATGCGCCAGCCCCGCGCGCGCTTCCGCGTCGGAGAGCGCCACGAACGTCAGCGGCCGGCCGATGGCGGCGCCGATGAGCGCCGTCATCTCCGCGTACGTCAGCGCGGCTGGCCCGGTCACCGCGAGGGTCCGGTCGCCCTGCGCCGGCGCGGTCAGCACCGCGATCGCCACCGCCGCGAGATCATCCGGGTGAACCATTGCGATGCGCCCGTCACCCGTGGACGCGCGAACCACGCCCGCGGCCTTGATCCCGGCCTGCCAGGCGAGGGCGTTGCTCATGAAACCGACCGACTGGATGAAGGTGTGCGGCACGCCGCTGTCGCGAATGGCGGCCTCGCCCGCGGCGTGCCACAGCGCCACCGCCGTCGCCGCCCGGCCGGTCGCGCGCGCGCCCAGCGAGGAGAGCTTCACCAGGTGACCCACGCCGGCCGCTTTCGCGGCTGCCGCCGCCAGCCCGTCGCGGCGCGCGAGGTCGGCGCCGCTGTTGACCAGGAACAGGGCATCGACGCCGGCGCAGGCCGCGGCCAGCGAGCGTGGGTCGGAGAGATCGCCAAGGGCGTAGTCCACGCAGTCACCGAACAAGGCGCGCGCCTTGCCCGCATCCCGAACCAGAACCCGCGGCCGCGAGCCACGCGCGAGCAGCCCGTTCACCACGCGCGCTCCGATGTTTCCGGTGGCGCCCGTCACGAGCGGAAGAATCGGACGTTCGTTTTGTGAGTACTTGCTCATGTTCTGACTGTGCCAGCACCCCGTCGGCCGTTCAACTCGCCTTTCCAACATGGCGCAACCACGCAATATCGCGTGCGACTCCCGATCGCATATGAACCCGGCTCACATTATGACAGACTCGCGCGCGATGCCGATCCAGCGTTCCCGGCGCCGCGTGCCCAGGCAAAGACGCGCGCACGAGACCGTCGAGGCCGTGCTCGACGCGGTCACGCGGGTGCTCGCGCGCGAGGGGGCGGCTCGTCTGACCACCAACCGCATCGCGGCGGCGGCCGGCGTCAGCGTCGGTTCGGTCTACCAGTATTTCGCCGACAAGCGCGCGATCCTGACCGCGCTCCGCGACCGGCATGTCGCCGAGATGGCCCAGCTGGTCGAGCGCCGGTTGGTCGAGCACGCTGAGGCGCCGCTCGCGGCGCTGGTCGCCGCCTTGCTCGAGGCGATGATCGAAGCGCACGCGCTCGACCCTGGGCTCTATCAGGTGCTGCTCACGCAGGTTCCGCCGGGGAGCGGCGAGGATCCGGGGCTCGAGGGGCGATTGCGCGGCGCCGTCCGGCTCGCGCTGGCCTCGCGGGCGAGCGAGCTCGACCCCGGAGCCAGACCGGACAAGATGCTCTTCGTCGTCACGCAGATGATGGAGTCGCTGGCGCACGCCGTTGTCCTGCATCGGCCGCCGTCGCTGTCCCTCGGCGCCGCGAAGCAGGAGGCGATCCGAGCCGTCGTCAGCTACCTCGAGAGCTATCGCAGGCGCCGGCGGCGGTGAGTTCCGCCCTCGCAGGGCCGTGCGAATGTGCGCGCCGCGCGGATCGCCCAGCGTCTCTGTCGCTGGATGCGGAAAGGGCATGGTTTGCGGTACGTTTGCCCCAATGCGACGCCTTCGGTCCTCCATCAACGTCAAATTGGACGGGTGCTGGGAAGGAGTCCGCCTCGGGGGCGGTGGCCATGCGGTATGAGCCGAGACGATAGCCATCGGGGTTGCTCGGCGAGCGTGGCGATGGTCCGGCGAGGCGCCCTTCTCGTCGCCGCGCTGGCCGCCACCGCTTGCGGGCGAACGCCAACGGCCCCCGCCGCACGCGTCGCCGCCGACTGGACCGCGATCCCGGCCGAGGACCCGCTCCGTGTCCCGGACTTTGTCGTCTTGCCGGGCACCGCTGCCCTGCACGAGCGGCCCAGCGACGATTCCGATTCCGTGGTGGCGGTGCCTTCGCCGGCCGCCCTCGCCCCGGCGGCGCACCCTCGGCCCGCCGACCTGCGTGTGTTCAGGTTCTCGGAACAACGCGACGGCTGGGTCGCGGTCGACACACTGCTCACTCGACAAGCGCACTGCTATCCGAAGGTCGAGACGCTCGAGGGAATGCGCCTCCGATTCTACGTTCACGCGAACGACCTCGCCCGCGTCACCGTGAAGAATGCGGACGTGCGTCTGCCCGACGGGCGCACGCTTTCGCTGATGTCCGGCGTGGCGCTGGTCGGAGCGTCCTCCGACGAGGGCACATACGCACCGGTGCTGGCCGACCTGGACGTAGCGGTTCGCCTTCCGGCCGACGCGACGGGGTTCCGTTACCGGTGGGATATCGAGGATTTCCGTGGCGCGGTCAGAAAAGGCTGCGGCGTTCTCCCGGGCCACCGGGCTCCCGAAACGCTGCTCATATCGATGAACAGCTGGCACCGTCCCATGGCGTTCGGCATCCGCGCGGGTGCGATCGCCTACTGGCCGTCCGGCCTTCCGGCAGGCACCGCCGTGGGCAAAGCTGTCGTCGGCGACGAGGTCGCGGCGAGCGGCGGCCGGCGATGCTTCGAGGCGTGGCTGGCGCACGCCAAGGACCGTGCGGCCCTCGCCCAGCGTCAGATCCTGCACCTCTGCTTCGCCCCCGGAGACGTGGCGGCCGACGCGCGCCGTACGAACATTTACGGGTGGGCGCGGCGCTGATTCAGATCGGCGGCGCCGTCATCGCCCGCTCGATCGCCTCGGCCGTGATGTTCAGCGCCGGTCGCGGGCCGGTGTCGGCGAGGATCGCCTTGGCGATCACGTCGCATCCCGGCGCCAGCGTCGTGAAGTGGGTGCCCACGTCGACCTCGACGAAGTGAATGTCGGCGCGACCGGCCTTGCGGCGCAAGGACGGGAAGACGCCTCCGTTGCCGCTTCGCATGCCCTCGATGATGAACGTGGGCGACATGATCTCGGACAGGAACTCCACCGGCGCGCGCGCTCTGGCCTCGGCCGGCGAGACGCCGCGGGGCAGGCAGCTCGAGGCTCCGTACTGCCGGATGTCGCCGACCGGCCCGAACGCGAACACCGCGCGATACCGTGAGGTGCTCTCCGCGGCGAGCAGCACCATCGTGCCGCCCGTGCTGTGCCCGCCGAGGTAGATCCGCGCCGGATCGACGTCGGAGCGCTTCGCGAGCAGATCGGTGGCGGCGAGAATGTCGTCGACCTCGCCCAGGAAGCACTCGTGGTGACCCGGGTTCTGGCTCGCGCCACGCAGCGCCGGGAACATCTCGGCGATGCCGGCCTTGCGAAACGCGGCCGCGGTCTGGTCGTTGTCGCGCGTCGCGTTCTCCCAGAGACCGCCGTCGATGCCGAACGAGAATCCGCCGACGATCCAGACGATCGCGGGACCGCGCGCGCCCGGGCGCACCGGGGTGACGTAGGCGACGTTGCGTCCGAGAGGGGCGTCGTAGAAGACCTTCTCCAGCACGCCGGCCGGCGGCTCTGGCGCGGGCCTGTCGTCGCGCTCGCCGGCGCCGACCGTGGTCTCGAGTGCGTGGCGCAACCCCGGCAGCGTGTATTGCCCGGTGGGTGCGGCGGTGGTCGCGTGCGCGGCCACCTCGGTCGCTCGCCCGCCGGCGCCCGGGAGCCTGCCGAAGAGCTTCTGCCTGAGCGGCCCGCCCCTGGTGACAATCAGGATCGCCGCCACGGCAATGGCACCCGTTGTAAACCGTCGCAGCGTTGGCCCCAGCGGTGGCCCCTGAGTTGTCATTCCCGCGATATCAACCGAGTTCCGCGCGCGCGGCAACGTTATTCAACCGCTGGCGACGCCGCCGCCTGGAAATGCGGCCCGGCCAGGTCTCAAGCCACACGGAAGAAGCGCCGATTGACGCACCCGCAGGCACGGTCGCGCCGCGGGCTCCGTCGCGACGAATCAACAGCGGGGATTTCAAATGCGGCGGACAACTCATTCTGGAACGCGGCAGTGGACGCGGTTCGCTGCACTGGCGATGGCCGCGGTCGCAGCGGCGCTCGGGTCGAACGGGTGCGGGAGCAGCGGCGGAGCCAGCGGTAGCGGAGGCGTCCCCGGAGCGGGCGGCAACGGGGCAGCGGACGGCGGCGGTGGACCCGCGGGAAACACGGGAGCGGGCGGCAACGGAACCTCCGGGACCGCGCCGGCCGCGTTCGGGCTCGTCTCACCTCTTGCCGGCTCGTCCGCGCAACCGCTCACACCGATGCTCGCGTGGGATTCTTCCGACGGCGCGGCCTCGTACAAGATCGAGATCGCCACCGCGCCCACCTTCGGTGTGGCGAACGTTCTCACCCAATCGGTGAACGCTCCCACGACCGCCCTCTCCGTGGCGGCGTCGACCCTCACGGCGGGCGTCATCTACTACTGGCGTGTCACGGCGGTGAATCCGGCGGGGAGCACGATCGCCAGCGGCGCTCCCCTTCGGTTTTCGTCTCCTTACGTGGTTGCGGGCGCCAACGGGATAGCGGTGACGCCCGACGGGACCAGGCTGGTGGTCGCGAGCGACGTGAACAGCGGGCCGATCGAGGTCATCACGCTCGCAACCCACGCGGTCGCGGCCTCGATCTCGACGGGAGTCGCCAGTCAGCCAATGGGGATCGCGATCTCTCCTGACGGCACACAGGCGCTCGCGACCCTGCTGACGAGCGGGAACGGTGGCGTGAACGGGATCGCCGTCATCGACCTCGGCACCAACACGCTGACCCGCAACCTCTCCGACCCCTGCGTCGGCACGACGTTGAGCGACGTCGCCTACTTCCCGACCGGCACCCAGGCCGCGATCCCCGATCTGAGCGGCGGCTGCAGCGCGATGGGTCTCAGCACTTTCTCGCCCGCGAGCGCGTCCACGTTCGCGTTCGTCAATTTCAACGACACCAACGATCCGTTCGGCGTGGCTGTGAGCCCGAATGGCGCGTTCGCGCTGGTGACGATGGCGCTCGACAAGAAGGTGTACAAGGTGACTTTTCCCGGCACGGTCACGCCGATCGCCATGCCTTCAGAATCGGCGGGCGTCGCCATTACACCCGACGGTATGACTGCGGTGGTGGCGGGGACCGACCTTTACGCGATCACGTTGTCGAACAACGCGGTCACCACCATTCCGCTCACGAACGACTCACCCGGCGGAGACTTCCACAACCTGGCCGTCACGCCCGACGGGGCCCACGCGGTCGTGGTGGGAGCCTCCACCATCCAGATCGTTGCGCTCGCGAGCGACACCGTGGTCGGCAGCTACCCGGTCACCGGCGGAACGAACCTGGCCATCTCTCCAGACGGCCACACGGCCTTCGTCACTGACCGCATCAACGGCTGGGTTCGCGTCCTCCAGATCCCGTAGCGGTCGCCGCGGCGACGGCACTGGAGATCGTCCAGCGCGCGCGCCGCTTGCCGCGCGCGGCGGGGCCGGGCAAATCTCTTCGTCCAGGAGACGCGCTCGCTGGATCGCGCCCAGGGCGGCCTGGGCATTGGCCTCACGCTCGTGCGCAATCTGGTCAAGCTGCACGGCGGGTCCGTGCGGGCCACCAGCGGCGGCCCGGGTCTTGGCTGCGAGCTGCTGGTGAGATTGCCGCGCGCGCAGACGTAGCGCGCGCGACGACGTCAGTCGCCGGCCAGCTCTTCGCGCCTATCGCCGTTCCAGGGACTCTCCGTTGAAGACGCGCACACCCAGACCGTCGAGTGAGCGTGCAAAGCGTCGCGTCTCGTCGATCTCGGACAGGATCGGAGCGCCGCGCGGATTGAGGGACGTGTTGATCAGCAAGGGGCACCCGGTCGCCTGTTCGACACGGGTCAGCACCGCGTGCAGGAATGGATCGGACGCCGGATCGACGGTCTGGAGTCGCGCCGAGTCGTCGTAGTGGCAGATGCCCGGCGCCGCGAGCCGAGCTCGGTCGGACACCCGCGCGGCGTACAACATGTACGGTGAGCTCCCCTGCCAGTCGAACCATTTCGGCGCGGCTTCGATCGGCACCATCGGCGCCAGGGGACGATAGAACTCGCGCTGCTTGATGAGGTGGTTGATGACGTCGTAGTTCTTGCGCGACGGTCTGGCCAGGATGCTGCGGTGGCCGAGCGCACGCGGTCCGATCTCGCTCGCGCCCCGGTGCATGAAGACGATGCCCCCGCTCGCGAGGAACGACACGATCTCGTCCGCGCGCTCCGTTGCCCCGAGGTTGAGGGAGCGAATGCCGTCTCCATATCCGAGAAACGGCATGGCACAGGTGACGGGCACCTTCGCCCGCTCATGACAGTCGTAGAGCAGCGCGCCCAGCGACTGGCCGGTATCGTCGCAGCACGGAGGCAAGAGCAGCTCACGGGCGTCTCCCAGCGCGGCCTTCACGCGCGCGTTGGCCTTGATGTTGAGGGTGGCTCCCCCCGCCAGCATCACGCGGGGCGCGTCGGCCGGAAGCGCCGCCACGCTCTCGAGACGTAGCTCTTCCAGCAGCAGCTGCGCGGACGCCGCCAGATCGAACGCCACCGCACTCGTCAGGTAGCTCTCGATCGGGAAGGCCCGGCGGAGAATCGCGAGCGCCTCCTCGGGCGGCCCGTCGAAGGCGGGCAAGCTCCGGCGGATGAACCCGACCATCTCCGAGCGTGGCTCGCCGAGCGACGCGAGCGCCATGAGCTTGCCCTCGCACATGATTCGTCCGTAAAGGTGGCGCGAAACGACGTCGTAAAAGCGCGTCGAGAACGCGTCGTGAATGGGACGATTCGCGAGCGGCTCGATCCGATGATCGCGAAGACGATATGTGAAGTGAGTCCGTCCGAAATCGCCTCCGCCGTCACACACATCGATGACCGCGTCCTCCTTGCCGGGCGCTGCGCGAAAGGCATGGATCATCGCCGCGTGCGCGAGGTGGTGGTTGAGCACCAGGGCGGTGCGCTTTGTCCCCAGGATCTCGATCTCAGCTTCGGCGAGCCAGTCGACGCCCCGCTCGTCTTCCGGCAGGTGGTCATTCAAGTACGCCGTGCACGCGACCGCATCGACATCGGCGATACCGATACCGCAGTACGCGAGGGCGGTACGGATCAACAACTCCATCTCGCTGCGATCGCAGCGCTTCTTCTTTTCGCGGAAGAAGCGCTCTGCCTCCAGGACCAGCAGAACGCGCTCTTCGTCGGCGATCGTGACCGACGAATCATGCATGTTGTAGGCGAACGCCAGGAAGTAGCGCATGGTTTCTGCCGTCTCAGGCGGCGAGGGCCTGCTCCAGGGCGACCTTCGCCCGCAAGGCCGCGGTCTTCCAATCCGGAAACGAGGCTTGCCGCTGCCAGCAAGCCTTCGCGAGCTCGAATCGCAACCGCTCATCACCGATCAACAAGGCGAGCCGCTGCGCCAGACGACCCTCGTCGCCGATCGCGACGAGGAAGCCTTCGCGACCGTCCCGCAACATGTCATGACCCGCCCCGGCGGCATAACCGACGGCCGGCACGCTCGCGGCCATCGCCTCGAGCAACACGAGCGGTTGGTTCTCATCGTAGCTCGGCATCACGAAGACATCGGAGGACTGCACGATCCGGCGCACCGACTCGGGCGGGAGCTGGCCACACAGCGAGACCGGCAATCGGTCAACTTCGTCGACGAGCCGCGCGCTGTAGTGAGCATCGACGTCGAGGCTGCCAACGACGGACCACGAGTAGTCCGAGCCGACGATCTGCCGGAGAGCTCGCGCCACATCGAGGAAACCCTTGCGCGGCGTGACCGCGCCAACGGAGACCAGGCGGCAGGCCCCGCTGCGACGGCGCGGCTCGGCCCGCCACGCATCGTCGATGCCCGGCTCCGCGACCAGGATCCGACTCCTGGCGCGCGCGAGTCGATCGCGGTAGTGGGGTCCGGGGAGCAACACCACATCGAGCTCATCGATGACGTCACGTTCGAACGCCGTGGGCTCGCTCGCGGGCGCGCGGCCGTTCTCCGCGGCATCGATCATCGATGGAAATGAATGCAGCATGAGGCCGATCCGCCTCACGCGCGACTTCAGCGCGAGAAAGGCCGGCGCATGCTCACGGGTGAGCCAGAGGCTGTCCATGAGCACCAGGTCGTGGCGAGCCGCATCGACCTTCAGGCTGGTCAAAGACTCCGCCGACACGTCGGACAGCTGCCAAAGACCGGCTGCTGCCATGCGCGCGTTGTAGAGGAAACCTCCCGAAAGCCGGCCGCCCGACGGTGGTTGCACGAGGAGGGGCAAGTTCATACCGACCCGTCAGTTTTGCATGGGGCGCACCTGCGGTCCAAGGTCCGATCGCGCCGCCTGGCGCGCGGCAGCAAACGTCTACGGGCGTGGCACTTGCATCCTCGGAAGCTCATGGAATCCTTCTCTGCCGAGAAGTCGCGGCATCCACGCGGAGCCAGCAGGAGCAGGAGGATCAACGGCCGCACGATCCTGGCGTCTTCCACGCTCGTGGCAGGAGCGATCGCTGTCGCGTTGATCCTGCGCTCCAACCATTCGATTCCACCCGGACCCGAAATGGCCGTTCCGGAAGGCATTCCTCCGTCGGCGCGCGCCGCGATTCGCGCGAAGATGCGCCTGCACGCACAACGGCTGCCTACGTTGATATCGAGCGCCGTGGCCCTCGACTACGAAGGTGTCGCGAGGTCGGCCGGCGAGATCTTCGACGAGCCCGCGCTGGCCCGCCCCGCGCCCGGCGATGAATTGGACGGCCTCTTGCCCGAGCGTTTCTTCGTGCTCCAAGGTGCGCTACGAGCGGCAGCACGGTCAGCGGTCGAGGGTGCCGCGAGACGGGACAGCGTGTCCCTGAGCCGAGCGTCGGGCGAGCTCATCGAGACCTGCGTCTCCTGTCACGACCTCTATCTCCACAGCGGTCATTGATCACATGCACGTCCTGGCGATCGCCGCAGGGCTAGGTGGCAACGGGTCGGTCCAGACCCTCCTCTGCCAGAAACGGGGTCGTCAGCGCGATATCCCGCTCGCCACGAGCGACCGGCCGCAAGCCCTGCGCCTGCTGAAGCGGTTGGCGAAGCCTTTGCGCTCTTGGGGGTCAACCTCGACCAGATCGCGAAGTCACACCTGGCTGGGCTCCCCTCGTCGAGGAGGCGATGGTGCAGGACGTGTTCACGGTGGCGCCAGATACGCCCATCGGAGAGGTGATCGAGACGATGATCGAGAAGAAGGTTGGGTCCGCGATCGTCCGCGAGGGCGAACGGGTCGTCGGCGTCTTCACGACGATCGACGCCCTCCAGGCGCTTCACCGGTTGCTCGAGCGCCCCAGTCTCAGTTGAGGGTCGAGCGCCCCGGCGGCGGCGGAAGCGGCGGTAGCTCGACTCGCGACGCTCGCGAGCGGGTCGCGCGCCTGAACCGGCGGCCGGCGAGCAACGCGGCGCCGTACGCGCCGGCGAACACCGCTTTCGATGAAGTGACCAAGACCGCCTGGGGCCGATCGTCGCTCAATCGCCTGGCAAGAATGCGCAGGAAATGCGCATCGCGAGCCATCGCGCCCACGATCGCCAGGGGTCCGTCGACCGCCAGCGCGTTCACCAACTCCGCCGCGCGCGCCGCCAGACCAGGGTACGCGGCGACCGGCAGCGCTTCGGGAAGGGACAGGCCCGTCGACCTCGGGAAGACGTCGACGAGGTCGCTGCCCCAGCACTCGCTGCTCGGCGTCGCCGCGTAACCGCGTGCGCGGAGCGGCGTCTCGAAGCGCATGCAACGCACCTGGCGCGCACCGACGTCGAGCACCGCCACCGCCTCGGGAAACAAGAATCGGGCGCCGGCGGTCAAGCCGGCCCGTCGATAGAAATGCCCCACGTGCGCCAGGACGGCCCGCTCCTGACCGGTCGAAGCGACGAGCGCGATATCGGCCGGAACCAGCCCGGCGCGTCCCAGCGACCGCCACCAGCCCTCGCGGACCGCGAGTCGGGCGTCGCACCCAACGCCACATTCCCCCACCGTGACGATCTCGCTGGCGAGCACGCGGCGAGATCCAGCCGCTGAGCCGTGATCCAGCAACGCTACCTTCACCGCTCGCATTCCAATGTCGACGCCCGCGGTCACGATTCGGTCGACCGTCGATGTCATTGAGCTATCACGAAGCATCTGGCCCACGGTTCAGCCTTTTGCCGGGCTCGAACACCCAATTCGTGGTAAGCGATAAGGGTCCCGAGAGGTTTGCGAAGCGCTACATGGCAAATTCACGGCGGGTCTTGATCGTCGACGACAATGTCGACCTTGCAGAGAACATCGCCGAGATCTTGCAGATCGACGGTCACCGGACCGAGGTGGCGAGCAGCGCCGAAGAAGCCCTCGAGAGGGTGCTCGGATCCGATCTCGACGCCGTCGTGACGGACTACCGCTTGCCGGGGATCAGCGGAGCGCTGTTCATCGAGCGAATTCGCAAGAACGGGAACCCCCTTCTCGCGGTCGTCATCAGCGCCTACACCGACGATCAAACCATCCGCGAAGCGCAGGAAGCCGGAGCCACGTTCATGGCGAAGCCGGTCGACTTCAAGGTCCTCAGTCAGTGGATTCGCGCCGGCTCGGCCTGAAGCACGCGAAGCCCGACAGCGACCTTTCGAGCTAGATCCACGCATCCGGATCCGCGCAGGCGCCCGCGAGCCGGGACGCGAAGCCGCCAATTCGATCGTCGATCGATCGAGCTTCGTCATGACCGAGCATTGATGCAACAAGAACGCCAGCGTCGATGCGACCCGACAACCGAGGCTGTCGCGAGGCAAGCTGTCATCGCGAACGAACGACTCCGCACTTCCTGCGCGGTACGAAACCGAGCGGGCATTTCCTGCGCATCGCGTGCGCTCCCGCGGGCCCGCGCGCTTGGCACCCAGGTTGCTGCACCTTGCCTCGAACCAGGAGCAACGTGCAATCAGTGGTAAAACGCGAGCAAACCATGCGATCGAAGCCCTTCCTGCAGAACCTCAAGGACTACGTCGGATTCACCGATCACTCGACGCAGGTTTTGCAGTCGTTCCGCGCCAAGGCGGAACCCCACTTCGCAGCCATCATCGACGACTTCTACGCGACCATCGAAGCCCACCCTGGCGCTCGGGCCGCGATCACCGGCGGCGAGGCGCAGATTCAGCGTCTCAAGAAGACCTTGATCCGGTGGCTCGAGACGCTTCTGCAGGGACCGCACGATCAGGAGTACTTCGAACGCCGGGCCCGCATCGGTCGCGTTCACGTCGTCATCGATCTGCCCCAGGCGTACATGTTCACCGCCATGGATCGGATCCGCGTGCACCTGCTGGCCGTGGCGCGTGACGAGGTCGGGACCGACCGCCAGCGGCTCGACGACCTGGCCGAAGCCATCAATCAGATCCTCGACATCGAGCTCGCGATCATGCTCGAGACCTATCGCGAGGATCTGATGCTGAAGAACCGCACCGCCGAGCGCCTCGCGACCATCGGCCAGTTCGCGGCCAGCATCGGCCACGAGCTGCGCAACCCGCTCGGCGTCATGGAGTCATCGGTCTTTCTGCTGCGTGAGCACCTGGGCACGACCGCCGAAGAGCCCAAGGTCCGCAAGCACCTGGATCGCATCGCGCTCGAAGTGAAGCGGTCGAACAAGACCATCCAGGACTTGCTCGAGCTGGCGCGCAACCGTCCTCCCACCCGCCACTCCACCGACGTCCGCAAGCTCGTCGCGAGCGCCATCGAGTTGACCGCCGTGCCGGCGACCGTCGAGATCCTGACCAGCATCCCGCCGGAAAGCACGCTGGACGTCGACGGCGATCAGCTTCGCCAGGTGCTGGTCAACCTGATCACCAACAGCATCCAGGCGATGAGCGGCAAAGGCAAAGTGTGGTTGGACGTGACGCGCGAGGCGGACGCCACTTTGCTGCGGGTCCGCGACGCCGGGCCCGGTATCGCGGTCGAGGTCCGCTCGCGGATCTTCGAGGCGCTCTTCACCACCAAGGCCAAGGGCAGCGGTCTCGGCCTGGCGCTTTGCCGGCGGATCGTCGAGGCGCACGGCGGCTCGATCGTCGTCGAACCGACGAGCGAAGGCGCCAGCTTCCTCATCACCGTCCCCGACGTCATCCGCAATTGATGGCCGAGGAGAGATCATCGCCGGGGTGCAACGTCCTCATCGTCGACGATGACGAGGCGCTCGCCGACAACCTGGCCGAGATCGTGGATACCATCGGCGCCCACACGACGATCGCCCCGAACCGGGAGTCGGCGCTCGCGCGTGCGGCCGACGGTGACTTCGACGTCGCGCTGGTCGACGTCCAGCTGCCCGATGGGGACGGCATTGGCCTGCTCACCCCGTTGCGCGAGCGCTCACCTTTCGTGGAGATTGTGCTCATCACCGGCAACGCCACGCTGGATGGCGCGATGGCGGCGGTGCGCGGCGGTGCCTTCGCCTACGTGATGAAACCGTTCTCGCCGCCGGAGCTCCTCGACACGGTCAGGCGCGCGCGCGCCCAGGCGAGACTTTACCGTGAGCGCGAACAGCTCCGACTCGACCTCGAGCTATCGGAGCGCCGCAATCGGAACCTGGTCGAGTCCGCACCCTCGTTCGTACTGTCCCTGGACGCTGCCGGGCGAATCACGTCCTGGAACCGGCGGCTCGAGGAAGTGACCGGCCTGACCCGCCACGAAATGATCGGCCGGCCGGGCGCAGACTTGATCAGGAGCGACAGACCGACCTGCCCGCTGTCCGTCAAGGACGGTCCACCCCGTCTGGTGGAATGGCATCGATCGGAGGTCCCCGACGGAAGCGGCGCGGTGACGACCTACGCGGTAGGCATCGACGTCACCGGCGAGCAAGAGATGCTCCGACGCACCTTGCGCGCCGAGCGTCTCGCCGCGGTTGGCACCATGGCCGCCGGTTTCGCGCACGAAGTGCGCAATCCGCTCAACTCCGCGTCGTTGCAGCTCACGCTGCTGGAGAGACGCGTGGAAAAAGGCGACCTGTCGCGCAAGACGGTCCTGGGCATCAGCCAGATCGTCAAGGACGAGATCCAGCGCCTCGAGCGCATGGTCCGCGACTTCCTGGCGTTCGCGCAACCCCGTCCGATCGAGCCGCGCTCCATGAGCATCAACGATCTGGTGGCCTCGGTGCTGCTCTTGATTGCGCCGGAGGCGGAGGCGACTCACGTGGATACGGTGACGGAGCTCGACCCGGCGCTGCCCGAGGTCTGGGGCGATGCCGAGCGACTGCGCCAGGTCCTGCTCAACCTGGTGCGCAACGCGCTCGAGGCCATGGCGCGCGGCGGCCGGTTGGTGGTTCGCAGCCGGCGGGGTCAGGGCGCAACCGCCGAGGTCGACGTCGAGGATACCGGCACGGGCTTCGCCGAGGACCTTCCGGTGTTTGACGCGTTCTTCACCACCAAGGAGAAGGGAACGGGGCTCGGCCTGGCGATCGTGCACAGAATCGTCACCGACCACGGCGGCTCGATTCGCGTGCGATCGGGCGCCAGCGGCACCTGCTTCTCGATCACCCTTCCCACCGTCGCGGCCGCCTGACGGCCAGCCGATCACCTGACGACGGTCACGGATCGATTGGTGAGCGACGTGACTCGAGCGGCGACGGAGCCCATCATGATGCGGGCCATCCGGCCGCGGCCGTGAGAGCCGAGGACAATGTGATCGGCCTGGCGCTCCTCGGCCTCGTGACAGATGACCTCGCTGGGTACGCCCATCTCGATCACCTGGTCGGCCTCGTCGGCGCCGATCTCGAGCACCAGATCGCGCAAGAACTCGCGCGCCTGCTCCATCTGGCTCGCGTAGAAGTCCGACGCCGACACGCCGAATCGGCTCAGCGAGGCGCTTGGATACGGCTCGATCACGTGCAGCAGCGTCAGGCGCGCCTCGAACCGCTGCGCCAGCTCGCGCGCGAATGTCGCCGCTTTCACCGACCCCTCCGTCCCGTCCACCGCCGCCAGAACCCTCGTCATGGCGCTAGTTGTCCTTGGTGCCGACCGCGTCGCGCGCGGATCGCGGCGCGCTCTGGTACTCGTGCAGCTTGTACTGAATCTTGCGGACGCTCATGCCCAGGATCTCCGCCGCGCGCGTGGTCGAGCCGCCCGTGGATTCCAGCGTCTTGGTGATCGCGTAGCGCTCGACGGCGTCCATGGTGGCGCCGGGGATCTGGATGCCGTCGCCGGCCGCCGCCGGAACCAGGTTCTGCGGAAGATCCGCGCTGGTGATCTCGGAGCCGCGGCACATCACGACCGCACGCTCGATCACGTTCTCCAGCTCGCGCACGTTGCCCGGCCAGTTGTAGGTTCCCAGTCGCGACAGGACCTCGGCCGAGAATCCGGTGATCGGCTTGTCGTTCTCGGTGGCGAACTTGCGCAGGAAGTGTCCGGCAAGGAGCAAGATGTCCGACCCGCGCGCGCGCAGCGGCGGCATCTCGACGTTGATCACGTTCAGGCGATAGTAGAGATCCTCGCGGAACAGGCCATCCTCGACTCGCTGCTTGAGGTTCCGATTGGTCGCGGCGATGATGCGGACGTCCACGCGGATGGTGTCGTTTCCGCCGACGCGCTCGAACTCGCGCTCCTGCAGGAAGCGCAGCAGCTTGACCTGGATGGAAGGCGAGATCTCTCCGATCTCGTCGAGGAACAGCGTGCCGCCGTTGGCCTGGAAGAAACGCCCGTCGCGACGGGTCGCCGCCCCGGTGAACGCCCCGCGCTCGTGCCCGAACAGCTCGCTCTCGAGGATCGACTCCGCGAGCGCGGCGCAGTGCAGCTTGACGAAGGGCCCCTTGGCGCGCGGGCTCTTCTCGTGGATCGCGGCCGCGACCAGCTCCTTGCCCGTTCCCGACTCGCCGGTGATGAGCACGCTGGCGCGCGCGCCCGCAACCTGCTCGACGACCTTGAAGACCTCCTGCATGGGCGCCGAATCGCCGACCAGGTTCTTGAGACCGTAGCGCTCCGCGAGCCGCGCGCGCAGCATGCCGGCCTCGGCCCGCACCTTGCGCTGAGCGATCTCTCGGCTGACCACCAGCGACAGCTCCGCGACGTTCACCGGCTTGGTCATGTAGTCGCTGGCGCCCGCCCGCATCGCGGCGACCGCCGTCTCAACCGCACCGAACGCGGTCATCATGACCACCACGGTGTCTCGATCGTGCTCGTGAATCTTCTTCAGCAGCTCGATGCCATCCATGCCCGGCATCTTGAGATCGGTCAGAACCAGGTCAGGGGCGAACTCGGCCAGCTTCCCCAGGGCCTTGAACCCGTCGGCCGCGCCCTCGACGGAGTAGCCTTCCTCGCGCAGGAGCTCAACGAGAGCCGCGCGAGCGTTGGCCTCATCATCGACGACCAGGATCCGTCCGTTCGTGTCCATGCCGCCACCTTTTGCAAACCCTGCGCCGCCACGAAGATACTCACAGATTCATAAACGAACCCGCGCGAATAGCCAACCGGACGCACAAATTGCAGCGGGGAGACTCGGACGCGCAAATTATGCGGCCAGCGTCGTCTTCAATGGAGCTCGCGCGGCGGCGGCACCACCAGGACCGGCTTGTAGCTGCTCGAGACCACCTTCTGCGCAACGGACCCCATCAGCGCGCGGGCCACGGTTCCTCGACCGCGCGACCCCAGGCTGATGGCATCGACGGCGAGCCGCTCGGACGCCTGAACGATGGCTTCGGCCGGCGCTCCCCCCTCGATGATCGACACGTGGGTCGTCACTCCCAGTCGCTCGGCGTAGGGCGGCACCAGGGCGCGAAGCTGCCCCTCGAGAGCGGCGACGGCCTCGTCAGACAACCTGTCCCGAGGCCGGTCGTAGGCGTAGGGCGGGTTCGGAAGGCTCCGCTCATGGACGTGGCAGAGCTCCACGACGCCGCCCTGTCCGGACAGCAAGGCATAAGCGTGAGCGATCGCCGCGTTGCCGGCCGCAGACAGATCGGTCGGCGCCAGCACCGATGAAATGCGCGGTGGCGCCTCGGCGATGGACCTCGGCTGCGCGGCAGCGGAGGGCGGGACGCAGATCACCACGGCTCCTGTCGCGTGCCGAACCGCACGTTCCGATGCCGATGGATGCCAGAATCGCGCAAATCCATGGCGCCGCTCCGCGCCCACGATCAAGAGCTGGTAGTTACCCTCGTCGGCCGCCGAGAGGAGATTCGCCGCCGGGTCGCCCCACGCCGGTCGGATCGCGAGCTCGACAGTCCCCTGCCCCGGAAGGTCGCCGATGCGATGCCTCAGCTCCGGCTCGAGGTTGCGGACCACGTCGGGATCACCGGCGAAGAGATCGCGCGATCCGAGCAGCCCCAGGCGCTGGTATTCGGCGATGGGCCAGTAGAGGTGCAGGAGGGTGACGTCGCACGGTCGAGTCCGTCGCAAGTCCCGGACGAGCTCGAGCGCGCGATCGCCTGCCGCCCCACCCTCGAGCCCCACCAGCACCCGGAACGGTTGACCGGACTGGCCAGAGACCGCGCCGTGGGGAACGACGGCCACGGGCTGGTTCGAGATCCGGACCGTCCGCTCCGCCACGCTGCCGAGGATCGGCCGATCGAGAAGCGACCGCGCCCGCGCGCCCACGACGACGAGCCGCGCCTTCGCACCGTCGGCGTGCGCGGCGATCGCTCGAGCCGGCTGCCCGGTAAGCACGTAGGGGGTGACCGTGACGCCGAGGTCCTGCTCGGTGGTCCGGGCGAGCTCATTCAACCGCTCGGTCACCACCCGCACATGGGCGGCGTCGAGCACGCCCGAATCCATCATGAGCTCGACGAAGGAGGTCGCGGGCGGCGAGACGACCGTGATCAGATCGATGGTGTCTCCGGGCACCGCCGCCGTCGTCGCCGCCCAGCGCAGGGCGTCGCCCGCGTTGGACGAGAAGTCGGTGGCAACGATGATCTTCGTGGAGCGAGCGGTGGTCATCATGATGAACCTTTCAAAAGCGAGCGCGCCAATCGGAACTCCGCTCATGACTTGCGGTATGTCGACCTGCCCGCGCTCCCCCGGACCAGATGCACGCGAGCCGTCAGCTCGACTTCGTCCCCGACGACGATCCCGCCGACGTCCAGATCCTGGTTCCAGCGCAGGCCGAAGTCACGTCGATCGAACCGCGCCCGGATGGGGAAGGCTATCTTCAACGCGCGGGGATCGCTCTGCCAGGGAAGGTCCTCGGTGATCTCGATGGTGACCTCGGCCTTGACTCCATGAAGCTCGAGGATGCCGACGATGACGGGATGGATCCCATCCGCCAGCTCGACCCGCGTGCTGGTGAACACCGCGGGCCCGAAGCGTGCGATGTCGAAGAACTCCGATGAGCGCACCTGCTCATCGCGTTCCGGGTCTCCGGTCTCGACGCTCGAGAGATCGACCCACACCCGGACGCCCGACTTCTCGACGTCGGCGACGTCCAGCTTGACGGTTCCGCCCCAGCGCGTGAACCGGCCGCGAATCTGGCCCACCACGATGTGCCGGAGCGAAAATTCGAGGCTCGAGCCATCGGCGTCAATCCACCACCTCTTCGTCTCTCCGGCGAGCTCCTTGCCGGGAGCAACCGCCTCGGTCACGGAAGCGGCGACATCGATATCTTGATATCGACTGGCCCAAGGATAGAAGAGAGCGTCCTCGCGCCGAGCGTGGGCGCGCAAGGCGTCGGCAAATACGGAAAGCCGCTCTCGTCCCAGACAATGCAGGTCGAGGTCGACGCCGATGTCCATCAGCCACGCCCTGATCTGCTGGTGCTCCGCCTTGAGCGCCCGCGCTTCCCCGGGTCTCGATCGGGCAAACGCCGGCAGGACATGCTTCTCTTCAGCGTCGAGGTGACGTTCGAGCTCACACTCGAACGCCAACCACGAAGACCTGAGCTCCGCCGGATCCGTGCTGTCCATCGCATAGATCGTCGAACGGACCAGTCTCTCCAGGCGCTCGTGGTCGCGTGCCAGCGTCATCTGGATAGAGTCGCGCGTCACCGCGCCGCCGGACGACGGCTCGTCGAGGTCTGTCGAATCTCGAGTGTTCATCTTCGAGTGCGTCATGTCGTGACCTTCTGCAGATCGGGTGCCAGACCGGGCTCTCCCATCAGACGAGCTCGTCCAGCAAAGCGAGGACGTCTGTCGCGTGCTGAGTGAAGCGAGGCGCGTCGGGCAGCGGACGAGCGCTTTCATGGCCCAGCTGGTTGAGCAGGCGCGCAATCAAGACCTGGGAGCGCTCGCTGACGCCAACATAGACGTTCGCGCCCAGCTCCTCGAAGAAGGCGATGATCTTGCTCATCGTGTAACGCTGCCCGGCGAGGGTCACGCTATCGATGCTCGAGAGCATCTCCCGGATGGTGCCGAGCCCACTCAGCACACACGAACCGTGACTTCCCTTCTGTGCCGAGGCGGTCGTCGGTTGCCACAAGGCGACCGGCGTGGGCGTCTGCGTCTGCTCGGCGTGGATTCCCTGGTTCATGGTGTCTCCTTGGTCGGGCGAGCGTGGGGTGCGCCCTCCCTGAGCAATCATCGTTCCAAGCCTCGGTGCCCCGTTCCGCACCGGTCAGCCCACGACTCAGCAAGGAGTTAGGCGGAGACGGATCGCTCGCACCGTCTTCACGCTCCGCAGAAGGTGCGCCTCCTGGCTGCAAAGGCGCAGGATCCGCGCGGCGAGGAACGCCGTCCTGCGTCCCGGCCCGAGAAAAAACGCTGGCACGGCCGCTGCACAGTGCCAGCGCGGCTCGGACGAAACGCGCGGGAGGGAAAACATGACACGCCTGAATCGATGGGGAGTCGCTTTGATCCTTGGCCTCGGTCTTTCAGCGGTCCAGTCGTGGATCGGGCCGAAGCTGTCCATGACGGTCGCCGAAGTCGATCCTGCGCGGGACGCCGTCGCCTCGCCGATCGCCGTCGGACACGACGCTCTGCCCGCTCGGCGAAGGTGAGCCCTTCACACGGCGGCGACCGCCGCCGGTACCAGACTTCGTTCCTCTTCGTCCATATCGGCCAGCAACCATGAGGTCAGAAAGGCGAGCTTGGCCGCCAGCGTCGGGAGCTGCGGCTGAGCGCACGCCTCTCGATCGATGGCAAGCAGCACATCTCGTTGTCGCTTGTGCTCTTCCCGCAACCGTTCGACGCGCTCAATGCCCGCGTTCGAATCCTCGCTGAGCAACGGGAGGAGCACCCGCTCTTCGAATGAGAGGTGGACCTCCAGCGTCGAGTGCAGGTCGGCGATGATCGGAGCCACCGCCGACGAACCCGCGACGTCCCCGTCGAGGGCCGCGTCGGCGATCGCCCTCGCCCTCGCCAGGAGCTCGCGGATGCGCTCGTGCTGCCACAGGATCCCGCGCCGTGCCGTTCCCGCGTCGACGCGGACCGTAGGTGCGGACCACCCGAGTTCTGACATCGTGGCCTCCTGCTCACCATGCCCTGCACGGGACGTTCCAGGCGAGATCTACGGGCTTTTCACTACAGCCGCCCCGCAATCCTGTCGCCGAGGGCGCTCGAGGCGGCAAGACGTGCGCGCTCGTGCGATCTCTTCGGCGGCCGCTCAGATCCAGCGGCGTCGCAGAAGCCACATCTTCACGCCCTGGGTCAGCGCCAGATAGCAGACCAGCGTCAGCGCCAACAAGGGCCAGTAAAGGCGGGGCAGCGTGGTGAAGCCGAGCGCTTCGCCCGCGCGCGAGAACGACAGCGCGACGCCGAGCGCGATGATCAGCAGGCCCATGTTCACCACGGGCCACGACGCGCGGCTCTGCAGAAATGGAATCTTGTTGGTCCGGATGATGTGGATGATCAGGGTCTGGGTCAGCAAGCTCTCGACGAACCAGCCGGTCTGGAAGAGGC
>CAZNCQ010000084.1:0-24287 GCA_964571275.1 uncultured Myxococcales bacterium | reverse complement strand
CGGGGTGCGGCAGCGCCCCGTCAGGACTCTCCTCCACGTCCGCGTGGAGGAGAGGTATGGGTGAGGAGGCCCGGAGCCTAGTTGCCGCTCGGCGCATCGGCCGCGACGTCGGTAGCGCCACCGTCCGTCGGCGTCGTTCCGCCGTCGGTGCCGGCCGCATTGGTATTGCCGTACTCGCCGATGTAGGGCTCGGGCGTCGACGGGCCGCCACCGATCAGCTGGTAGTAGTCGGCGGAGGTGTAGAGCGTCGCGCTCACGACCTGCGTCGGCTGCGCGCCCGCGTCGACGCCGCCGTCGCCGGGCGCGCCACCGTCGGGATACGGCGCCAGGATCGTGCGGCCGGCCCAGGGCTGCCAGGGCATCGTCGGGTTGATGTGCGCGCCGATGGTCGAGTTGCGCACGATCATCTTGCCGACCGCTTGCGGCCGGCTCGACTCCCACCACTGACGCGCCAGGAAGGTGCTGCCGGCGACGACGTTGGCATCGGCGGTGAACTTGCAGCTGATGTAGAGGAACCCGTACGGGTTGGTGAGCTCGGTGCTGGGCGCGCCGGTCGCGGTCCCGCTCGTCTTGCTGTTGCCCATGGTGTGCACCTCGACGTGGTCGAACACCGTGGTGCCGCGGCCGAAGATGAAGTCGGTGTCGCCCTCGACGTACGAATCCCGCAAGTAAGCGCGCGCGATCGTGCCGGTGTTGACCGTCTTCAGGTACAGCGTGTCCTGATTGCCGAGCACGCGCACGTTCTCGAACTGCACGCGATCGCCCTGGTTCAGCAGCGCGACGGCCTGCTCGTTGCCGGAGCCCGTCTCAACGTAGTCGTTGCTGAAGGTCAGGTTCTTGGCCTGGAAGCTCGTCGAGCTGTTGGTGAAGGTCGCCGAGCCGCTGGTGCCCAGCGCCGCGGCGCCGGCCACCGGGGGAATCGTCAGCGCCGCGTTGTTGAACACGATCACCGTGTGCGACGCATCGGGATCCGAGCTGTAGAGCGTGATCGGCGGCGCCGACGCCTTGTTGGGAACGGTCACCGTCGCGCGGTAGATGCCGGGCCTGACCAGGATGTAGATACGCGCGCAGGTCGTCGTCGTCACCAAGCGTGCCGCGGTGATCGCCGCCTGGACCGTCGTGTGCGTGCCGGTGCCGTCGGCCGAGACGACGAACATCGGCGTGAACGCCGACACGTCGCCGATGCCGTTGGTCACCGGGTCCCAGCTGTCGTTGAGCGGTATGTCCGCGCTGGTCACGGTCTGGCCCCCGGTGACGTAGGTCGACACCACGGTGCCGCCGGAGCTCAGGAACTTCGAGATCGCGTAGTTCGTATCAGCGGTCGTCTGATCGAACTGAGGGCGCGTCGGCGTCGAGGCGACGGTCGGCCCCGCTGCCTGCAGCGGCGCCGTGCCCGAGGGGGTGGTTCCCGCCGGGACGACGCACGGACCGGGGAGCGCATCACCGTTGGTATCGACGGGGCTCGCGCCGTCCGTCGGGCCGTCGGTCGCGTCTGGACCGGCGTCGGTGGCTTTGCCGCCCGCCCCCGTGCCCGCCGTTCCACCGTCGTTGCCGCCGCTTCCGCTGCCGCTGGCGCCGCCGGTGCCGCTCTTCGAGCTGCTCCCGCAACCTGTCAGGTAGGCCGCCGCCAGTGCCGTGAGCGCGATCTCCGCTAGTCTGAGCTTGGATTTCATGGCCGAGTCTCCGTCATTGAAGATGCCCGCACGTCGTACATTGGGTGCGGGACAATACAGATGTGGGTGTCTCCGCTCGTGGCCGACGGCTCAAAAGTCGTGCGCGAAGTCACCGTAAGATCGGTCGGTGCGCGTCCTGCGGACGATGCTCGGGTTGCTGCTCCGGATGAGCTGCGACGAACGCCGGCAGCGCGGCACATGCGATCTCGACTCGCGCCAGCGTCGCGTAGGCGGTGGGATCGATGCCGAAGCGCCGCGCCGCATAGAGCTGCGGCACCAGGTAGAGGTCGGGCAGCGTGACCGTGTCGCCGATGAGAAAGGCGCCCGCGGTCGACGCCGCCACGCCTTCGAGCGCGGCCAAGCCGCGGGACACGAAGTGGCGGCACCAGGCGCCCGCGTCGCCCGCCAGCTCATGCTTGACGTGCTCGGTCGTCGACAGGTTCTGCAGCGGCTGGATGCCGGCATTCACCATCTCGGCCAGCTGGCGGGCGCGCGCCCGCAGCAGCGGGTCGGCGGGCAGGAGCGGCGGCTCCGGAAAGCGCTCGTCGAGAAATTCGAGGATCGCCATCGACTGCGCGATGCGACGGATGGGCGAGCCGCCCGCTTCGCTCGCCTCGAGCTCCAGCAGAGGCACCTGCGCCAGCGGGTTCAGCGCGGTGTACGCGGCGGCGTGCTGCTCGCCGCCAGTCGGGCCTGGCGCGATCAGGTTCACCGCCTGCCGCTCGTAGACGACGCCCTTCAATTGCAGCGCGATCCGCACGCGCCAGGCCGAGGAGCTTCGCCAGTAGTCGTAGAGCTTCATCCGGCTACCCGGTTACCACCTTTTGTTCGATGCGCCCAAACAGGCTGCGTCCAGCGTCGTCGAGCATCTCGATCGCGACGGTGTCGCCGGCCGCCAGAAACGGTGTCAGGGCTTTTCCACCGGCGATGATCTCCCGCGCGCGCCGCTCGGCGATGCAGGAGACGCCGCGCGCGGCATCGCCGTTCGAGACCGTCCCGCCACCCAGGATCGTTCCCGCGGTCAGAGCGCGCGTGCGCGCGACGTGCGCGATGAGATCGAAGAACGAGAAATGCATCTCCGGCCCGGCGTCGACGTCGCCGACCGGCCGGCCGTTGTGCGCCGCGCGCAGGCGCAAGTGCACGCGTCCGTCGCGCCAGGCAGCGCCGAGCTCGTCGGGCGTGAGCGCCAGGGGCGAGAACGCGGTCGCCGGTTTCGACTGAAAAAATCCGAAGCCCTTGGCCAGCTCGGCGGGGACGAGGTTGCGCAGCGTGATGTCGTTCGCGAGCAGCACGAGGCGCACGCACGCTTCCGCGCTGGCCGCACGCGTGCCACGCGGCGTGTCGCCGAGGATCACCGCGACCTCGGCCTCGAAGTCGAGTCCCCACGCGGGATCGCCGAGCGGGATGTCGTCGGTCGCGCCGAGCAGCACGCCCGAGCCGCCCTGGTAGACCAGCGGATCGGTCGCCAGCGTCTCCGGTGGCTCGGCGCCGCGTGCCTTGCGCGCCAGCACCACGTGGTTCAGGTAGGCGGACCCGTCGATCCATTCGTAAGCGCGCGGCAGCGGGCTCGCGAGCGAGCGCGGATCCAGCGGCTGCCCGGTCACGGCGCCCGAAGCCAGCGCGGCCGACAGCGCGGCCAGGCGCGGCGCGACGCGCTCCCAGTCGTCGAGCGCCGCCTGCAGCGTCGGCGCCGCAGCGTCCGCGGGCGCGAACACCTGGTTGTCGCTGCGCACCACGACCAGCGCTCCGTCGCGCCCGCCGCTGCGCAAGCTGCCGAGCTTCATGATGTCGAGTAGAGCAGACCCGACGGCGATGGGAAAGACGTAGTAGATTCCCGCAAATGGCCAGGGAGCTTTCGGAGATCCGCGGCGAGATCGACCGCACCGACGACGAGATCTTGCGCCTGCTCAACCAGCGCGCGCGGCTGGTCGCCGAGGTCGCGACGGTCAAGGAGCAGCTTCAGGTGCCGTTCTACGTCCCGTCGCGCGAGCGGCAGATCACCGAGCGGCTGTCGGCCGCCAACGCGGCGATGGGGCCGTTTCCGACCGAGGCGATCCGCTCGGTGTTCCAGGAGATCATCAGCGCCTGCCTCACGCTGGAGAAGAAGGTGCGCGTCGCGTACCTGGGACCCGAAGGCACGTTTTCGCACATGGCCGTCAAACGCCAGTTTGGCATGTCGGCCCATGCGACGCCGATCGGGTCGATCCCCGGGGTGTTCGAGGAGGTCGAGCGCGGCAACGCCGACGTCGGTGTCGTGCCCGTCGAGAACACCACCGAGGGCGTGGTCAATCACACCCTCGACAGCTTCATGGAGAGCGATCTCAAGATCAGCGCCGAGATCGCTCTCGAGGTGACGATGTGCCTGCTCGCGCGCGCAGGCACCGACCTCGCGCAGATCGAGCGCGTCTACTCGATCCCGATCGCCGCCATGCAAGTGCGGCGCTGGCTGGCCGCCAACCTGCCGCGCGCGGTGCTGGTGGAATCGCGCTCGACGGCGGAAGGCGCGCAGCTGGCGCACGACGACGCGCGCGGCGCGGCCGTCGCCTCGGAGATGGCGGCGAAGCTGCACGATCTGCAGGTGCTCCGCCGCAACATCCAAGATCTCTCGCACAACATGACCCGCTTCCTCGTGCTCGGTCGCCAGCAGGTCGAGCCCACGGGGCGCGACAAGACGTCGGTGCTGCTCGTGACGCGAGACGAGCCGGGCATCCTCTATCGCACGCTGGGCGCGTTCGCCGAACGCGGGCTCAACATGACCAAGATCGAGAGCCGCCCCTCGCGCCGGCGCCCGTGGGAGTATGTCTTCTTCCTGGATATCGACGGGCACCAGCACGACGCGACCGTCGCCGCCGCTCTCGACGCCGTCAAACGCAACTGCGAGTCGCTCAAGATCCTCGGTTCCTATCCCAAGGCCGAGCCCGTCGCCGGCAGTGGCGGATGAACAGTCTCTCGCTCATCCGCGACGTGGATGAGCTGTGCCGGCGCATCCGCGCCGTGCACGACGCGATCCAGAGCGAGGTCGTGGCCGCGTGCGAGTCGACCGCGCTCGAGAGCCTGTCGGCGGTCGTCGCCGAAGAAGGCGGCGACACCGTGTTCGCCATCGATCGCGTCTCCGAGGCGGTGCTGGTCGATCGCTTCGCGGTGATCGCGCGCGAGTGGCCGTGCCTGCTGATCGCGGAGGGCCTCGGCGCCGACGGGCGCCGCATCTTGCCCGCCGGCGCCGATCCGTCGGCGGTCGAGATCGCCGTCATCGTCGATCCGATCGACGGCACGCGCGGCCTGATGTACCAGAAGCGCCCGGCCTGGATCCTCACCGGCGTGGCGGCGATCGCGGGCCGCGATCTCGCGCGCGATGCGCGCCGCGTTCCGCGCCTGTCGGACATCACGCTGGCCGTGCAAACGGAGATTCCGCTCGTCAAGCAACACCTGGCGGATCAGCTGTGGGCGGTCGCGGGCCGCGGTGCGCGCGCCGAGCGCTGCGATCGCTTGACCGGCGCGCGCACGCCCCTGGCGCTGCGACCATCCTCGGCGACGACCACGCTGCAGGGGTTCGGTGGGCTCGCGCGGTTCTTCCCCGGCGCGCGCGAGGAGCTGTCGGCGATCGACGACGCGGTCGCGCTGGCGCTGCTCGGACCGCCGCGCGCCGGCGTGGCGCTGTCGTTCGAGGATCAGTACATCTCGTCGGGCGGCCAGCTCTACGAGCTCACAGTCGGGCACGATCGCTGGATCGCCGACGTGCGCCCGCTGGTCGATGCGGCGCTGCGCCGGCGCGGACAGTCGATCGGCGTCTGCTCGCACCCCTATGATCTGTGCACCGAGCTCATCGCGCGCGAGGCCGGCGTCATCGTCACCGACCCCCTGGGCGGCGCGGTCGACGCGCCTCTCGACGTGTTCACGGATGTTGCCTGGGTCGGCTTCGCGAACGCGACGCTGCGCGACCGGATCGCGCCGCTTTTGACTGAAATCCTCGAGAAACGCGGCCTGATCACGGCCGATGACCGGCGCCCGTCACGAATTTGACCTGATTTTTTCGATGTTCGGTGAACGTTGTTGTGGTGGGTACAACAGCGCAATTGCTCAAGCACCGTCGGCGACAGACCGATGAACATGAGCGGCCCATGGAGCGCGCCATTCTACTGGTCGACGACGATCCCTCGATTCACGCGGGGCTCGTCCGTTTGATCAAGACCCTCGGCTACGAGGCCATCGCCGTCGACAACGGCGCCGAAGCGATCGCGCTCCTGCGCCAGGGCTCGTTCGAGCTTTGCGTGACCGACATGCATCTGCCGGGCGCCGACGGATTGGGCGTGCTCAAGCAAGCGCGCGCATGCCGCCCGCCGGTGGCGACGATCGTGCTCAGTGAGCAGGGCACCGTCGCTGACGCCGTCGAAGCGTTGCGCGTGGGCGCCGCCGATGTGATCGCCAAACCGTTTCACATCTCGGTGCTCGAGCAAGCGATGGTGCGCCAGCTGGCCAGCCCCGAGGCGACGGCAACCTGGCGCGGGCGTCAAACCCCGGGCGTTGCCGTCATCGGCGAGCACCCGGCGATGAAGCAGGTGCTCGAGCGCGTCGACCAGGTGGCGGGCACCGAGGCCAGCGTCCTCATTCGCGGCGAGACCGGCACGGGCAAAGAGGTCATCGCAAGATTGCTACACGGCGCCAGCCACCGCCGCTCGGGGCCGTTCGTGGTGGTCAACATGGCGGCCATCCCCGAGGCGCTGGCCGAGTCAGAGCTGTTCGGACATGTGCGTGGCGCGTTCACCGGCGCCGACAAGGCGCGCACCGGCCGTCTGGTCTCCGCGAACCGGGGCACGCTGTTCTTCGACGAGATCGGCGACATGCCGCGCGCGCTGCAGGCCAAGCTGCTGCGCGTGCTCCAGGAGCGCGTGGTGACGCCCGTCGGGGCGTCGGAGGGCATCGCGGTCGACGTCCGGGTCGTGGCCGCCACCCATCGCAATCTGGAAGTCATGGTGCAGGACGGAACGTTCCGCGAGGACCTCTTCTACCGGCTGGACGTCATCCCGATCGAGATTCCGCCGCTGCGCGAGCGGCGCCAGGACATTCCGGCGCTGGCCGAGCATTTCCGCAACGAGGTCAACGCGCGCGAAGGGCGTTTGGTGCGCGGGTTCGCGCTGGATGTCATGCAACGTCTCTGTTCGTACGATTGGCCGGGCAATGTGCGGGAGCTGGAGAATCTCGTCGAGCGCCTGGTCGTCGTTGCTGCCGGACGCATGGTGATGATCGAGGATTTGCCGTCGTCGTTGCGCACCAGCGTCATCGACCTCGAGTCCGGGACGCTGGAATTGCCCGCGACCGGGGTCGATCTGCGAACGCTTCTTTCACAGCTCGAAGAGAAGTTGATCGGACAGGCCCTCGAGCGCACGGGCGGCAACAAAAATCGCGCCGCGGAGTTACTGGGATTGAACCGCACGACATTGGTCGAGAAGCTCCGTCGCCGAAACGTTGCATAGGATCAAAACGAAACATTCGGGACCACCGTCACTGCATTGACGGCGTCAGAACGCTGCGACCGCCATTCGGCTGACGGTCGCCGCGTGTCATGCGTCGCGAAGGGTTGATTCCTCGCGGGCAACACCACGCCATGAACGTGGCACGCCAAGTGCTCTAAGAGCACGGTATGCAGACTACGAAGCGCAAGAAGGTTGCCGCGAAGTCGAAGAAGCCGTCGCAGAGGGAGATAGTCGCGCGCCGCAATGAGTACGCCGCGAAGTTCTTTCCGTACATCGAGAAGGTCGCCCGCCGTCTCGCGCGCCGCCTGCCGGCGCACGTCGAGATCGACGACCTGATCTCCTCGGGTGTCATCGGTCTCATGGAGGCTGCGGAGCGCTTCGATCCGAAACGCGTCGACCGGTTCGAGGCGTTCGCCGAGTTCCGCATCCGCGGGGCGATGCTCGACGATCTGCGTTCGCGCGACACGCTCTCGCGCGACATGCGCCGCCTGTCGAACGAGCTGCGCGACGCCACCCGCCGCCTCGAGTCGCAGCTGGGCCGCACGCCGGATCAGGAGGAGATCGCGCGCCGCCTGGGTGTCGGCGTCGACGAGCTCTACGCGCGCCAGCAGAAGCTGTCCGGCTCGTCGGTCGTCGGCATCGACGACGCCGGCCCGGACCTGCTCGAGCGCACCAGCGACCACACCGCCGCCGATCCGTTCGAGATCGCCTCGCGCCGCGAGATGCTCTCTCACCTGGTCTCGGGCATCGAAGACCTGCCGGAGAAGATGCAGCAGGTGCTCTCCCTCTACTACTGCGACAACTTGAACCTGAAAGAGATCGGCACGGTCCTGGGCGTCACCGAATCGCGCGTCTGCCAGATCCACGGCGAAGCCACCAAGCGCCTCCGCGAGTCGCTGGGCGAGCTGGTCGCCGAAGCCGCCGCCTAGCCGCATGCTGGTCAGATAGGGAAGCCGCCATTGCGCAGAGGACGCCAAGATCCCGACTGTCAAGCGTACGGGCTGGGCGTCTGGGCGTTTCGCTGACCGGCGTTGCGCCTAGCCCGCCTACACCGGGCCGCTCGGGCGGGGACCAGGCAAGTCTTGCCTTCCGGAAAGTGGTTTGATTTCCGTCGAGTAGGCAAGTTTTTCCGGGTAATGGCAAAATGGCCTAAAGGTTTTCGTACATCTGCCGATGGATGAGGGCATGCGCGACAGTAGTAGACACCTGGTCCACCGTCGGTTGTCGGAGTCAGCTTCTCACCCGGCGCTTCCTCTGACCGACCACGTCACCAACTCCTCCGCCCGCGTGGAAGCGCTGCGCAAGCTGGTCGCCGCCGGGCAGTACCACGTCAGCGCGAAGTGGCTGGCGCACCGGATCTGCCGCTGCGCCGGCGTTCCCGTCGACGAATAGCCCCAAGTACCGGCGTTACTCCTCGGGCTCGGCGGTCTCGACGCGATTGCGGCCGTTGGCCTTGGCCCGATACATCGCCGAGTCGGCGAGCTTCAAAAAGATGTTCTCGCGCCGCCGCTGCGTGCCGCCCGGCGCCAGGTGGTCGCGGTAGGACGCGACGCCGATCGAAGCCGTGACACGGGGGATGGCGTTGGGTGTCTCCTCTGTGTTGGGCTCGAAGAAGCTGGCGTGCTCGATCGCCTGCCGCATCGAATCGCCGGTCGCCAGCGCGCGCGGCAGGTTCGCACCCGGCAGGATGACGACGAACTCGTCGCCGCCGTAGCGCGCGAGCACCGCGGCGGCGGGCGCGTTCTCTTGCAGCAGCTGCGCGACCTTCTGCAGCGTCCAGCTGCCCGCGAGGTGGCCGAAGCGATCGTTGACCTCCTTGAAATGATCGAGGTCGATGAACATGACCGAGAGGTCGCTGCCGTCGCGGTCGGCGCGCGCGATCTCGTCGTCGAGGCGCGTGTGGAAGTAACGGCTGTTGAACAGGCCGGTGAGGTCGTCGATGCGCGCCTGCGCGCGCGCGCGGATCGCGTCGAGCGCGTTCTGGATCGACGACGACATGTACGCGGCGAAGATGCGCAGCAGCTCGCGGTCGCGCGGCGTGTAGGCGCCGCCCGAGCGCCGGTTGCTGAGCGCGAGCACGCCGCAGATCGATTCTCCGACGATGACCGGCACGCCGACCAGCGTGCGGATCGACGAGCCCTGCGGCGCGACCCCGCGGATCGGATCGTCGGTCTCCACGTGATCGCTCTGCAGCGGCTGCCCCGAGCGGTAGATCTGCCCGGCAAAGCCGCGGTCGCTGGGGACGCGCACGCCGAGCATGCTCTCGCGGCCGGGGCCGAAGGCGGCGATGAAGGTCAGCCGCGGCGCCGGCGCGCCGGCCAGCTTGGCGCGCGGATCGTCGAGCAGGATGCCGCCCGACTCCGACGGCACGAACTCGTTCGCGCGCTCGAGGATCTCGCGCAGCGCGCCGTCGAGGCGCACGTCCCATCGCATCGTGTCCTGGTCGCCGCGCCGCGCGCGCACGAAGAAGCGCGAGATCTCCTCGGGCGACAGGGTCAGGATCGGTCCGGTCGGCGTCGCCGGGTTCGGCACCGATACCTCCTCCGTGCGGACGCGGGTCGGCACGCCCGCGAGCCGGGGTATCTCGGTAGGACGCTCAGGATCGCTCACGCGGTCCGATTACATCACATTCGCAATCCCATGAGAACTCAGGGCGCGAACATGCAGGGGTGCTGCGCGGCGAACATCTGGATGTTGGCGTTGTTGGGCGCCCAGGGGAACGAGGTGTCGTTGTACGCCCAGGCGAGCGCGCCCGCGTAGCCCAGTTGGTAGATTGTGCCCACGAGCGTGGCGTACGGCACGCCGGTGAGGCCTTGAATCGGGAATTCCCCGAGCACGACCGGCTTGTCGGTCACGCCGTACGACGCGAGCGACTTGGTGTACGGGTAGTCGGCGTTGATCCAGTCGTACATGTGGAACGTGTAGAAGTCGCCGACGCCGGCCCAGGCCTTGGCCCACTTGATGGCGGCGGCGCCGACAGTGACCGGCTTGTCGTTGGCGCCGTGCACAGCATCCACGACCGCCTGCACGAACGCCTTCATCACCGGGTAGGTCACCGTCGTGACCGTGGTCTGCGGGCTGAACGCCGGATCGGCGCCGTCGGTGGGCGTCGCGGCGATCGCCCACTCGGGCTCGTTGATCACGTCCCACGACGTCACGCGATCCTTGTTGGGGTCGGCGTTCACCTGGTTCACGAAGGGGATGATCACGTTGTTGATCAGCGCCGACAGCATCGTCGCGCTGGAGATGATCGGCGCCAGGTTGTGCGGCGAGGTCGTGGTCTTGAAGTTGTCGAACGAGAAGAACGTGAACTGGATGTGAACGCCGGCCTGGGCCGCGTCGTCGAGCGCGGCGGTGATGTCGGCCAGCGTCGAACCGCCAAGCCCCGTGGGCGAACCGCTGGTGTCGAAGGTGACGCCGCCTCCGGTGAAGTTCGGGAAGACCCACCAGCGCACGGCATCGACGCCATGGGCTTTCATGTCCATCATGCTGGTCAGGCGCTGGGCCTTCGTCGCGGCGACGCCGCGCTTGGTGTTGCCGAAGTCGCTGGCGAAGCTGGACCACGCGTAGTTCACGCCGAACTGGAAGCGGCTCACTCCGTCGATCGTGACGCCGCTCGTCGGGGGCACGCAGGGGGCGCCCCCGGCGCCGGAGCCGCCCGCGCCGCCGGAGGTGCCGGCCGTCCCGTCCATCCCGCCCGTTCCACCGCCTGTCGATTCGCCGCCCGTACCCTGGCCCGCCATGCCGCCGGGTTCGATGGGCGACGACCCGCCACAGGCGCCGGCGAGCAGCATCGGAGCCAAGGCCAGCGTGACGGTGGCCGTCATCGTGGCCGGTTTGAGCGATAAGCGAGACTTCATCGGCTTGCGTTCTCCAGGTTCTATGCGGGGGACGCCGGGACAGCGCCTGCCGAGCATCAAGGGCAGGCGAATCGACCGACCTTCACGGTTGTACACTCTTTCGTCGGATTCGGCCCCCGAAACCGGTCAATCGGGTTCGGTCGGCCGGGGGTGGACGCCGGTCAGCATCTCGAGGCGTTGCGCTTCCGGGCCTTCCGGGTAGCGGGCCAGGTAGACCTCGGCGGCGTCGCGCGCCGGCCCGATGCGGCGCGCCGCGACGAGCGCGTCGACGCGCAGGGCGGCCCGTGCCTCGACGAGCCCTCCGTCGGGGTGCGCCCGGTCGGCGTCGTCGAGCAGCGCGAGCGCCCGGTCGGGATCGCTGCGGATGACATCGCGCGCGCGCGATGTCGTACGGGCTTCGTCGTCGGCGGGCGGCGCCTCGGGGCGCGCGGGCGGCGGTCGCGCCGGCTCGCGGGCGCGCGTGATCCGGGTTGCTTCGCTCGCGGGCGGCGCGGGCGGCGGCGCCGCGGGCGGAGCGGTCTCGGTCATGTCGTCCTCGCGCGCCGGCTGCGAGCGCGCATGCATTCGAATGACGACGACTGCGACGACGATCGCGATCGCGGCCCCGAGAAGCACACCGAGGCGCAAGCGGCGCGGGCTCATGGTGACGACAGCTTAGCCCGCCCGTCAGGGCGTGGCCGTGAGCAGCGCCAGACGCCACGGCAACATGTTGTACGGCAGGTTGGCCATCGTCGGATCGAGACCCTGGTAGAGGTACTGCAAGTGGCAGGTGTCGATCTCCAGCTGCTGGTCGTAGCCGTCGCGGATCATCTCGCCGTGGCTGATGTCGGCGGTCCAGGGTGGCTGCTGCGTGAACGTCACGTTGGCGGTCGACGCGAACGGCGCATCGTAGGTGTCTTGCAGCGGCGTCCAGTCTCCGTCGAGCGCGTCGGCCGTCCACGACCGGAAGTAGCGGTGGTAGAACGAGCTCGCGTCGTACGCCTCGACCAGCGCCAGGTACTTGCCGGTGTCTTTCATCTTGTAGACATTGCTGGCCTCGAACAGGTGCGACGCGACCGGATCCGACATCACGACGACCGGATCGGCGAAGCCGTAGGGGAAGCGGTCGATCGTCGTCTGGCTGCGGTACCAGTGGCCCTCGTCGTCGGAGAAGAACAGGTAGCAGTTCGCGTCGTCGCAGATCACCCAGAAATCGAGCCAGCCGCCCATGCCTTTGGTCGCGGTCACCGTCGGCGGCTCGGAGGCGAAGAAGTTCAGCTGCGGCTGCCAGCCCGTCGGGTCGTCGATGTCGTCGTTGGTCGAATAGCTCGGCGGGCCGGTCTGGAAGATCAGGTACCACTTGTTCTGCGGCGCGAAGAAGAAGACCTGGGGCGCCGCCTTGTACCCGGCGAATCCCGGCGTCTGGTCCATGTAATAGAACGTGGCGTCCGCCGTGTGGTCCCAGTCGGGGAACGTCATGTAGACCATGTTGTAGGAGCCGGCGGCGTTGACCGAGCTCGCGAACACGTGCCACTTGTTGTTGAAGTACACCACTGACGGATCCTTGATCGCCGTCAGGCTGTGGGTCGCATCCGAGACCGGGCTCAGCAGCACGCCAGAAGAGGTCCAGGCGAAGCTGGCGGGCACGCCGCAGCTCGGGGCGGCGTCACCGGTGTCGGCGCCACCGTCCGACGCGTCGACGCCGTTCGAAGGGCTGTCCTTCGACGAGCAGCTCGCGGCGGCGCCGAACGCCAGCGCGAACCCCACGAGCGCAACCGCGCCGGTGAGGCCGGCCCCGCGATCGTCGCCGACCCGGGCGGCCACTACCAGCCGAGCTTCCCGCTCAGCTCGCCGGCGAGCTGAGTGGCCATGATCAGGTTCTCGGCGACGTTCGGGTGGTACTGGCACGCGAACTTGTCCGAGGTCTGCGCCGCGATCTGGTTGAAGAACTCGACCTTTTGATCGCCCGCCGCCGTGCGCATGTCGACCGCCGCCTGGATGTGGCCCTGGATGGTGGTGAGATCGCTGCCGGTGAGCAGCGGGCCGATGATGGCGATGATCCACGCGTCCGGATAGTTCGAGCGAATCGTCGTGAGCAGCTGCACGTACGTGTCGCGGAACGCGTCGCCGGGGTCGCCCTTGTTGTTGCTGATGTCGTTGGTGCCGAGGTTGATGACCACGGCCTGCGGTTCGATGTGAAAGTCCCACAGCGGCGTCAACGGGTTGGTCAGCGTCTGCGGGTAGAGCATCGGCATCGTGCCGAGCGTGTCGCCCGCGTAGTTGCGGATCACGCCGCGGCCCGACGCGGCGATCGTGCTGACCTCGGCGTTGAGCATGCGCGCCGCGACCGACTCGTACGTGTCCCAGTGGCTCTCGGTGCTGTAGCACTCGGCGTCGGAGAGCATGCCGAGATCGCCGTAGCCGCAGGTGATCGAGTCGCCGATGACCTCGATGAGGCGGCCCGGTCCCGAGGGCGGGTCCATCAGCGCGCCGTCAGCGACGGTCAGAGCCATCAGCTGGGTCTGACCCTGCGCACCTTCGGTCTGGCGGTAGAGCTCGACGGTGTGCACGTCGGCGGTCAGCGCCGTGGCGAGCGGGAACATGTTCGTGCCGACCGCCGCGGCGAACGGCGCCTGCGGCGTGCCGTCGATGACCGTCTTGAAGATCTGGTTCGTGCCGGTGATCGTGAGCTGCGCGGTCAGCGACGTTCCCGTGAACTTCGCGATGAAACCGGTGCCCGACCAGGAGAAGCGCGGGTGCGCGGCGTCGGTGGTGTCGACGCGGCCGAACCAGCGCACGCCCGCCGCCACCACGCCCATCGGGACCGGCGGCGGCCCGCGGTCGACGGGGCCGGTGTCGATCCCGGTGTCGGGGGCGGTGCTCGTGTCCGGGCCGGCGTCCGGGCCCGAGTCTGCCGAGGCGTCGACCTCGGGCGGCTCGTTCGTCGAGGAAGAGCCGCAGCCGGGCGCGGCCAGGAGCAACCACGCCGCGCTGGCGGCAGCGGCGATTGTCGTCGTGTAAGTGCGTTTCATTTTCGGCGCCATTCTCGATCGTTTTTCAGGTTTTGAGGGCGAAACTGTGAGTCGCCCGGCATCGAGAGCGATCCCGCAATCGCCGTGGCCGTCCCGCGGCACAGTCATGCCGCTCTGCGAGCCTGAGCCTCCGTCGACCGATGGCCGCCAACGGCCACGCCGCCGGCGCAGCCAGCGCCGGTGCGCCCGCCGCCCCCGCGGCCGCGTCGATCCCCAACGGGGCAGACGACGACGTGCGGCTCGCGGCGGCGAGCAAGCTAAGCAATGAACTGAGGGCCACGGCGCGATCATTCGACATGGCAACCAGGAGAGTCTGAGGACCGCCGGCGCGGCTCAAAATTTTTGCGGTAGCGCCATCGGAGGCGCGCTCCGAGCGGACGGCGTCATCTTCTGTTCGGCGCCCCACCCGGATTCCCGCTCTCATGCCAATTGATCACGAACGGGCGAGCCTCCGCCCGCCCGCCCGACCAACCCCGATCCCCGCCCGCGACGGACCTACTTCCGCTCGGCGTCCTCGCCGGCCTTCTTCGCCTTGACGCCCGCCTTTTCGGCGTCGTTGCCCGACTTCTCCATCTGCTTGGCCTCGTCCCCGCGCGTTTCGCCGGCCTTCTCGATGGCCTGGCCCTTCTTCTTGGTGCGCTTGCCGGCCGCCTCTTCGCTCTTGTTGCCGCTCTTCTTCCCCGCCTTTTCCTCGGCCTTCCCGCGCTTTTCCATCTCCGCGCCCCGCACCTTCTCGGCGTCGGCGGCCTTCTCTTCGGCATTGCCCTTCCTCTCCATTCGATTGCCTTCCGCTTCGCCCGCGCTTTGCGCGCGCGCGGCTCCGCTCGAGAGGAAGGCCACAGCAACCACCACCAGAGACATTCGAAGCAGCGATCGGATCATTGGGGGCTCCTTGGGTTAAGCAGGGTTTGAGTTACCGGCCTCACGAAACTAGGTCCGCTTCGCCTGTCGAACAGGGGAAGGCCGTATTTTCTCTCGCCGAGTCACCGTCGAGACCGCTCTGGACGGCATTTCCTCGCCGGGTTGTAATGAGTAAAATGCAAGGCGCAACTTGGCCGGCCGCGAGCGCCTTGGCCCTCGTGTCGATGGTTGCGGGTTGTGCGGTGGGATCGGTGCGACAGGCGCGTGTGGCCGGGCTGGCACGCTACCCCGAGGCGGCTGCGATCATCGTCGGGGCGCCCGACGGGAACGCGTCGGTCACCGGCGACGCGCCCGTCAGCGCCCAGGTAGCGACGGGGGCGCAGCGCGCGCTCGCGGCCGCCGGCGTCGCGTCGGACCGAGGCGGCGCGCCGGGCGATCATCTCACGCTGCGCTTCGTGGTGATCGAGGCGATCGCGCCGGCGGCGCCGGGGCTGGAGGCCACCGATCGCGCGCTGTCTCGGGCGCGCAGCTGGATCGGCTTGGCCGGCGCCGGTGATGCCGGCACGGCCGCCGGCCGGCTTGCCGTCGAGGGACGCCTCTACACCACCGATCGCCGCGAAGTCGGCTACGTGCGGTGGGAACGCGAGGGCGCGCCCGAGACCCTCGCCGCCGAGGCCGGGGAGGAGTCAGGGAACACGCTGGCGCGCCTGGTCGCCGAGCGCCGGCGCGACACGGCCGATCGACGCGCCGGCGACGAGCGCTTGCTGCTGACACCGACGCCGCTGACGCTGGAGGCAGGCGAATTCGTCGTCAGCGACGACGAGCTCCTGCTCGCGCGCATCGGCGCGGGCCTGTCGAGGCGCGTGCAGATCGACTTCTGGGCCGGCGGTCTTCCAATCCCGGGTGCCGGCGCCGTCGGTGCGGCCGGTCCCGGCATCATCGGCGTCGGCGCGGCCGGCGCCGTCGTGCTCGGCTTCTTCGATCTCGGCCTCAAGGTGCGGGTGCTCGACGAGACGCGCGTTCTGCCCGCGATCGCGGTGGCGTACGACCTGCTCGATGTCTTCGGCCTGGGGGCGGGCGGCGCCGGCGTCGTGCTGTTCGGCAACGGCGCGGGCGGCGGTGGCTTCGGCGTCGTCGCCGGCGCCAACGCACAGTTCAACGTGCTCACCGCCGTCGCCGGCAAGCACTTCGGTCCGGTGCAGGTCACCGCGGGAACCTACGTGCTCGACAACCATCACTACTTGCCGCAGTCAGCCGCCTTTCAGGCGGGTTGCGGCGGCGCCGCCACCGACGGCGCGGGCGCCAGCGCGGGCGCGATCCCCTGCGGCAGCGGTTACGCGCGTCTCGGCCGCCTGCCCACGCAGGTGCAGCCTTTCGCCGGCGCCGAGGTCGTGCTCGGCCGGCACTCGGCGATCATGGTCGACGCCCTGGTCCGCGAGCCCATCGAGAGCTCGATCGCGACCACCGGCGTGCGCTGGCTCCTCGGTTGGTCGCGCCCGCGCGGCTTTCTCGCGCTCGACCGCGTGCGCGTGCGCCTGGATCTTGCCGTCGTGTGGCTCTTCGAGGGCGCCGATCGGGCAAGCTCGATGCCGCACGGAGCGCGCGCGTTGCCGCTGCCGTGGGCCGGTGTGGGGTTCTATTTTCTGTGACGGCGCTCGGCGCAGCGGCGAGATCTCACTGGTGGGCCATCACCGATCGCATCTGCGCGCCCCTGTCTTCGATCAGCTCACCCGATACGTCGACGACGACTTTTTCCAGGTGGCCGGTGAAATCGAATGGCGCCTGGTAGTCGGTGGTAACCGTCGATTGGTCGTCGCGCCCGCACGTGAGGCCTTCGGTGATGCCGATGTCGAGCGGGATCGTGACCGGCAGATCGGTTTGCCCGACGAGCTTTCCGTCGATGTAGAGCTGCGTGCGCGCCGGAGTGCCCCTGCCGTGGGCCAGGTCGGGCGCGCCGTTGGGCTCGAACTCGACGCGCAGCTCGTGACGGCCGTCGCCGATCGTCGTGTCGCTCTCGAGATGGAAGTGCTGCACGCCGAGGAAGTTGTACGCGTAGTGCAGCCGGTGGTCCTTGACGTAGAGCGTGTAGCCGCCCGACGAGCTGCCCTGCGCGACCAGCACGCCCTCGGCGCCGTTCTGGATGTCGACGGTGGCGCTGATGCTGTGGGGGCGGTTGAGCACGCGCGGCGCGATCTTGTTCGAGACCACCGCCGTGCCCGGATAGAAAACGTACAGGCTTCGGTCCCGCGCCAGCTGCGGGCGCTCCGACGCCAGCCGCGCGGTGCCGCGGCCGTCGATCGGCATCACGTCGTACTTGCCCGCCTCGAGGTACCACAGCGCGATCATCTCGATCAGCTTGTCGCGCCGCTCGGTGGCCAGGTTGCGCGTCTCCGAGAAGTCCTCTGCGACGTGGTACAGCTCCCAGCCTTTCGCGTCGAGCTCACGCAGCCTCTCCTCGGTGATCACCATCTCGCCAAAGCCGATGCCGGCTTCGGTGAATGACGGCCCCGGGACCGGACAGACCGCGCGCCAGCCGTCGTGATAGATCGCGCGATGGCCCATCATCTCGAAGTACTGCGTATGGTGACGGCTGGGCGCCTTCGCGTCGCGTAGCGCGCTGGCAAATGAGACGCCCTGAATGGGCGATTGGGTCACACCGCGCAGCGAGGCCGGCGGATCGATGCCGATCGCCTCCAGCACCGTCGGGACCATGTCGATGAGGTGCGCCCACTGCGTACGCACTTCACCGCGCGCCTTGATGCCCGCCGGCCAGTGCACGATGAACGGGTCGCTGGCGCCGCCGCGATAGGTCTCGCGCTTCCAGCGACGGAAGGGCGTGTTGCCCGCCCAGGCCCAACCCCACGGGTAGTGATTGAAGTACTTGGGCCCACCGAGCTCGTCGATGGCTTTCAAGTTGTCTTCCAGCGTCTCCGGGACGTTGTTGAAGAACAGGTTCTCGTTCACCGACCCGTGCGGTCCGCCCTCGGCGCTGGCGCCATTGTCGCTGACCACCATGACCAGCGTATTGTCGAGATGCCCCATGCGCTCGAGGAAGGAGATGAGACGTCCGATGTGATGGTCGGTGTGCTCGAGGAAGCCGGCGAACACTTCCATCATGCGCGCGTACAGGCGCTTTTCGTCGGGCGCGAGCCCGTCCCAGGCGCGCACGTCCGGATCGCGCTGCGACAGCTTGGTCCCCGGAGGGACGATCCCCAGGCGCAACTGCTGTTCGAACACCTGGGCGCGATAGGCATCCCAGCCGTCGTCGAACGCGCCCTTGTATTTGTCCGCCCACTCGCGCGGCGCTTGATGGGGCGCATGCATGGCGCCCGGGCAGAAGTACATGAAGAACGGCTTCTCGGGAGCCACCTGCGTGGAGTCCGCGATGAATTGAATCGCGTGGTCGACGAGATCCTCCGTCAGATGGTAGCCCTGCTCGGGCGTTCGCGGCGGCACGATCTGGTGATTGTCGAAGACCAGATCCGGGTAGTACTGATGCGTGTCGCCGCCCATGAAACCGTAGAAGCGCTCGAAGCCCCGGCCGAGCGGCCAGCGGTCATAGGGTCCGGCGGCGCTGGTTTGCTCGGTGGGCGTGAGGTGCCACTTCCCGAGCGCGAACGTGTTGTAGCCGTGCGGCAGCAAGATCTCCGAGAGAAAGCCGTTCGCGAATGGAATGAGCCCATTCGAGCCCGGGTACCCGGTCGCCCCTTCGGTGATGCAAGCCATCGCGTTCGAGTGGTGATTGCGCCCCGTGAGAATGCACGAGCGGCTGGGCGAGCAAAGAGCGGTCGTATGCATGTTGTTGAACCGCAGCCCGCCCGCCGCCAATCGATCGAGGAACGGCGTGCGAATCGGCGACCCGAAGCAACCAAGCTGTCCAAACCCCGTGTCGTCGAGAACGATGAACAGCACGTTCGGCGATCCCGCTCGCGCGCGCAGCGGCCGAGGCCACGCCGGCTCCGACTCGCCGATCGTCCTACCCATCACCCCCGTGAACGCCGTTCCCGGCTCGTACTCCTTGATGGCCATGCGGAATCCTCCTGCGCCGAGCGCCGCGAGCGGCGTCCGGTCAATGTGGGGCTGACGGGATGCGCGCGGGATTGAGGCGGAGCCTGATTTTTCCAGGGTGAGACGCCGCGCGGATCCGCGGTTCGGGTATGGTATCGACGTGAGTGCGCGCGCGTGGTTCTTCGCGTCTCTCGCGGTGACGCTGATGGTGGCGCCGGTGGTGGGCGCCGATCGGCCCGGGTATCCGTGGCGCGCGCGATCCGGCGCGCCCGCCGACGAGCTCTCGGCCCGTATCGCGCCGCCGCCCGGCGCCACGCGCGTCGCGGTCGCCGCGGGCAGCTTCGGTGACTGGCTGAGGCGCCTGCCGCTCTTGCCGCGCGACAGCCCGGTGCGGCTCTACGACGGGACGCGCAAGCCGCGCCAGGACGTTCACGAGGCGGTGATCGACATCGACGTCGGCCATCGCGATCTCCAGCAGTGCGCCGACGCCGTCATGCGCCTGCGCGCCGAGTATCTCTTCGCCGCCGGCCGCTTCGACGAGATCCGGTTCCACCCGCAGCCGGGCGCGGCGCGCGCCATCGAGTGGACCGGCGGCGCACGACGTGACGGCTGGGATCGGTTCCTGGTGCGCCTGTTCGCCGCCGCCGGGAGCGCGTCGCTGGACGCCGAGTTGCCGCGCGCACGCGGCGCGCCGCTACCCGGCGACGTCCTGATCCAGGGCGGCTACCCCGGCCACGCGGTCCTGATCCTCGACGTCGCCGCCGACGCGAGTGGCCACCGCTACCTGTTGCTCGGCCAGAGCTACATGCCTGCGCAGCAGATCCACGTCCTCAAGAACCTCGGCGACGCGCGCCTCTCCCCCTGGTACGACGCCGCCGCTCTGAACGGCGCGGGTGTCGCGACTCCTGAATGGCGTCCGTTCAAGTTGCGCGATTGGCGCCGCTTTCCTCGGTGAGCTCGCGCGGGGATTCCGGGATCAGTGATAGCAACAGCAATATGCCGTGTAGGAGGTCGTCAGGCCCTTGCCCATGGTCTCGTCGTAAGCGCTTTGCGAGTCGCCACAACCGTAGTTGTAGTTCTGACTGACGACATCCGTGTAGCTGGTCGCTTGCGTGGGCAGGATGCTTCCGATGGCGATCGAGGTTCGACAATTGGTGTAGGTGCCGGCGGTGTTCGCGGCGCAAGCGGCGGCGCAGGTCACGCCATTCGGCTTGGGCAGCACCACGTGGCCGTCGATCGAGTCACTCGCGGGCGACGCGGCCGCGCAGGCGGCCCCAGCGGCCCCGTGTTGGATCATCCATCGGAGATCGGCCGCGGTGCCGACGGTCGCCGTATTGAACGCTTGCAGGATCTGGGCAGGCGCTTGCGCCGCGGCCAGCGCTGCGAAGTTTCCGTTGAGGTCCGCAGCCGTCAGCGTATCGCCGTCATTCCACGTCTTGAGCTGCGCCGCAGCCCAGCTGACCGCGTGCACACCACCGAGGACCGCGAGCGGGACGCCGAGAAACAACGCTGCCCAGCGCACCCTGCGCCTGGTGGAATGTCGTCCGGATTCACGATCCGAGCTGTTCGAGGACATTACCGTAGCTCCTTTGGTTGACTAGACCGTGCAGCTCCCGATCTGGGAGCTCCCGAGAATGCACTTGCCAGCCGCGCTGCCGCCGGCTCCGCCCTGGGCACCCGCACCTGCCCCACCGCCCGCTCCGGTGGACCCGCCAGCGCCCGCGGACCCACCTGCTCCCGTCGATCCGCCAGCGCCGGTGGCGCCCGCAGTGCCCCCGCCGCCCGATCCGCCTTGGCCGCCGTCAGAGGACGTCCGAGTCCCGACCGATCCGCACCCGATCCCGAAAGTGACGAGGAGTATCAAGAGCGGTCGTTTCATGGCTCAGCTCCCGCCACGTTAGTTCTCACCGGATTCTGGGTCAAGCGGCCGAGGTGAGACGCGACGCTCTGACTCGTTACCCGCCTCCTTGTCCGACGTCGAACGAATGGGCGTCGGTCTGCTCGTCGTCCGACGCATCGAGCGCCTCTGGGCTCGCATCGACCGGTGTGCAGGAAGAGAGACGGGTCTCGAGCGGATAGCTGCCGGCTGGGCAGACCCAGGCGCCGCTGGCGCTACATGTATAGGAATAGTAGAGGGGATCCGGGAAGCCAGGCCCCGTACAAGTGCCGCAAACACTCATGGGCATCGGCGCGGCGCATGGGCCGGTCCCGCCCATCCCGCCGGGGCCGCCCATCCCGCCGGCTCCGCCGGGCTCGTAGAGGATCCCGCCCGTTCCGGTGCTGCCACCTGTGCCAACAGGCTGCGCCGTGCTGGAGCAGGCCAGCGCCGTCATGGCGATGAGCAACGACAGCATTCGGACCCAAATGTCAGAGTCGGACCGGCGCGAACCGAGCAGGCCCATGAGTCCTGAAGCGCGGATGTGCATGCGTCCTTGCCACAGCAAGAAATGAGCCCTGCCCCTCGATCTGGCCGCTCACACCACGTCGGCCGCTTCGGGGTCGAACGTCGTTCGGTACGCCGCTCGCAAATGCACGCGGCGCTCCAGATCGCGGATCACGATGTCGCCGACGTCGATGCCGTAGAGCTCGTGGATGGAGTGGATGCCGCCGGGGGTGAAGACGTTGAGCTCGAGGATCTTGTCGCCGACGATGTCGACGCCGACGAAGTAGAGGCCGTCGGCGAGCAGCTTGGGGCGCAGGATGTCGCAGATGCGGGCCTCGACGGGGCCGAGCTCGCACGGGCCACGCGTGGCGCGGTTCTCGGGCGGCGGGCCGCCGTTCTTGCCGACCAGCGGGCGGCGGCGGTAAATCGCGACGCGCTTGCCGTCGCGGATGGGCTCGGCGTTCAACAACAACAACCGTTTCTCGCCTTGTTCGATCTCGGGCAGGTACTCCTGCGCGATGGCGTAACCGTCCTTGGTGACCGCGGTGATGATCTGATTCAGGTTCGAGACCTGGCGCCGCCGCAGATAGAACACGTTCTCGCCGCCGCGCGGGGAGAGCGGCTTCAGCACGGCGGGGCCGTCGAGCGCGCGCAGGAACTCTTTCAGCCGCTTCTTCGAGCGCGACACCAACGTCTTGGTGCGCACATCGGCGGGGAAATCCGCCAGATACATGCGGCTTCCGGCGCGACGCAATCCTTCGGGATCATTGACGACCAGCGTCCCGGCCAGGCGCAAGCGCCAGCCGAAATCGATCAGCGGCGCCGCCGGCCGCCCGGCGCTCTCGCGAACCGGGTTGTAGCGCAGCAGCACGACGTCGAAGCTGCCGAGCGTGTCCTCCTCGTTGACGGCATCGTCGGACGCCAGCGCGCGCGCGTAGTCCTCGGGCGTCTTGTAGTCGCCGTGGCGCACGCGCGTGGTCGTGGCGAGCACGTTGTTGTCGTCGAGGAACGACAGGTTCTCGACGGACGCGAAGCGCACGTCGTGGCCGCGACGGTGCGCCGCCAGCGCCAGGTAGATGCCCGCGTAGGTCGGCTGCTGATCCTTGACGTCGGCGACGACGAAGCAAATGCGCATGGCGGGTCACTTCTCGCGACGTCGGGTCACGCGCGTGGCGCTGAAGGCATCGCGGTACTCGGCCAGGATCTCCCTCAGCTCATCCAGAGGCAAGGCGGGCGCGACGTGGTCGGACTGCCCGCGCATCTCGTCCGCCATGCACAGCGAGTTGACGATCGCCTCCTCGGTGCACTCGACGACCGCCTCGTAGAGGTTGTCGCAGGCGTTGTCGAGCAGCACCTCGATCTTGGCGGTCATCAGCGACGTCTCGCGCGGCACCTTGTTCGCGGTCGAGAAGGCGATGAGGATCTCTCCCGAGCCATGCGCGGCGAACGAGCCGACGCGCCCGATGCCCAGCGCCGAACGCTTGCACAGACGCGAGAGCTGCGAAGGCAAGAGCGGCGCGTCGGTCGCGATGATGGTGATGATCGATCCCGCGTTGTGCAGGCGGCGCTCGAGCCCGTACTCGGGCTCCATGATCTCGCCGACCGGGATGCCGCTGACGCGCAACGATCGCATCACGCCGAAGTTGGATTGCACCAGCACGCCCAGGGTGTACTCGCCCGGCTGGACATCGACGCGGCGCGAGCTGGTGCCGATGCCGGCCTTGAAGTCGCAGGTGACGAGGCCGGTGCCGGCGCCAACCGAGCCCTCACCCACGCGGCCGCTCGAGGCCTGCTCGATGGCGCGGTACACGTGCTCCGAACGCACGTGCCGGCCGACGGCGTCGTTGAGCCACGAGTCGTCGCACTCGCCGACGAGCGGGATCACCACGTCGGCGTCGTTGCCGATCATGGGAAAGCGGCGGGTCATCCACTTGACCGCGGCGTCGGAGACCTTGCCGACCGCCAGCGTGTTGGTCAGCAGGATCGGCGTCTCGAGCAATCCCCACTCGGTCACCTGGGTCAGGCCCGACACCTCGCCGGCGCCGTTCAGGACGAAGCTGCCGGCGAGCATGCGGTCGTTGAAGAGGTCGGGGTCGGGGACGATCGCGGTGACGCCGGTGCGCACCGGGCCCTTGCCGACCTCCAGCTTGCCTTCGCCCTGGATGATCGTCGAGTGGCCGACGCGGACGCCGGCGACGTCGGTGATTGCGTTCCACTTTCCCACCGGGAAGCGGCCGAGCCCGAAGCCGAGATCGCGAAGTCGGGCTCTCATTCCACCGGGGGTATCAGTGGGGTGACCGCGGCGGCGCCGCCGTTGCCGTTGCCGTTTGCGCCGCCGCCATTCCCATTCGCGTGGCCGTTCGCCGGTGCACCGGGCGCGCCCGCCGCGGTGACCGCGGTGCGCGCCTCGCGCCGCTTTTCGCGCAGCCGCTTGAGCCCGCCCTCCAGGATCTCGCCAATCAGCGTTCGATATTCGATGCCGGCGGCGCTCGCGATCAAGCACAGGTCGGAATACCCCGGCGTCAGCCCGGGCAACGGATTGACCTCGATGACGTAGAGCTCACCCTTGGGCGTCATGCGCAGATCGACGCGCGAGACGTCACGGCAGTCGAGCGCGGCAAAGGTCTCGCGCGCGACGCGCTCGACCCCCTTGAGCTCGGCCGGCGTCAGCTCCGCCGGGCATTGATAGCTCACGTGTTTCTCCCACTCTTGCTTGATCTGAAAATCGTAGACCGGCCGCAGGTTGGTCTTGTCCTTGAACAAGATCTCCATCGGCGGCAACACGCGCGGCCGCCGATCGCCGAGCAGACCGACGGTGAACTCACGTCCCGGAATGTAGACCTCGATGAGCGCGGGCTGGCGATAGCGCTCGATGAGCTCGCGCACCACGTTGCGTAAGGCGGCGTCGTCGTCGACGACCGACGCCGACGCGCTCACGCCCTTCGACGAACCCTCCTGGTTCGGTTTCACGATCAGCGGGAATTTCAGCTTGGGCGACAGGCGCTCGCGCCCGGTCTCCA
>CAZNCQ010000083.1:4330-24865 GCA_964571275.1 uncultured Myxococcales bacterium | reverse complement strand
CCGACCCGGCCATGGGCGCGCCGTAGAGCGACTGGATCTGGAAGGTCAGCCAGAGAAACGCACCGGGCGCGATCAATGCCATGGCGTTGATCGTGAGCCCGGTGAGGCCCAGGGTCGCGCGACTTGTGCCCTGGGCTGGGGCGGTCGATTGTGATTCAGCCATTGGTCTCTTCTCCTTGAGGGGATCGTCGAAACGATCGTTGTGGCTGCAATCTACCGGGGTGCCGTTAACCAGCCGTTTCCTGGCCACTAAATCGACGTAACTTCGTTGACTTAGACGTTCACACCGCATTTCACAATGCACGATCAACGACCTGCTTCATTGCGATCTGCAACCAACCAGGGGCGCCGCGCTGGCATTGCACCTTGAAATGCGTTTTTTCCGCCCAAGTTGCGTTCTGCATGAATAGCAGCTTTTCCCGAGGAAAATGCTCATTCCTTGCGGTTAGTTGATGCCACCGCGCCGGCGATCTGCTTGTATGGAGCGGCTCCATGGACCTGCACGTGGAATTTCACGGCGTCCCGCTCGCGCCGTCACTGCTCAATCGATCGCAGCTCGCGCAAAAGATCGGAGCTCGTGACAACGACTATCCGCGGCCGCACGGCGTGCTGGTTCCGCGCGCGCTGGCCGAGATCTACCCACAGCCCCTGAGCACCATCCGCGAGGTCGATCGCAAGGACCTGGGGCGCGAGGTGGTGCTGCAGACCGCGCGCACCTTGCGCAGCCTGGGGCGGGATCTGCTCGATCTGCCGATGCCGCATCCGAATGTGGTGTTGCGGTCGCTGACGATCGAGAACCGCACGCGCAGCGTGATCGATCGACTGCTGCCGCTCATCGCCAAGGAGCCGCACTGGACGGTCGGTCGATATCTACAGATTCCCAGCTTCGGCGCCCGCTGCCTGGTCGACATCCTCGCCGCGTGCGAAGAGGCGGACCTGTCGAAGAGTCAGCCGCCCGCGCCGCCTGAGACCAGCGACGATGACCTTTCGTTCCCCGCTGCCGATGACCGCCGCTTTTCGACGACGGTGACCGCGACCGCGACGCGCCTGGTCTCTTACTGGGGCCTGGCGACCGTGCAGTCGGTCGTCGAGCGCGTGCGCCTGGTGAAAGCCTTCGCGACCAGCAAGCAGATGGTGTGCCGCTTGCTGGTCGGCTTGCCCCAGCTACGCTGGCTCGACGACGCGATGGACTGGTTCTCGTTCGCGGGCGACACCAGCCGGCTGGCGCGCGCGATCACCAAGGTCTTCGCCGTGTGCGATCGGATCGATCTGCGTGAGCTGCGGCGCGCGCTGGACAAGGGCCGCCCGCGCGCGCAGCACGTGCCCCGGGGCGTGCTCGAGCGCTATCTGTCGGAGATCGCCGACGTCGAGATCGACGGTCGCTGGTTGCGGCAGCGCGCGCGCGACGGCGCCGGCGCCCTCACCGCGGGCGAAGCGGTCCTGGTCCAGCTCCTCGACGGCGCCGACGGCGAGGCCGACGTGCGCACGCTGCGGGCAGACGCAGCCGCGCGCGACGTGCCGGCCGAGGCTGTCGAGGCGTTGCTTCACGACTCACCGCTCTTCCTGCGCAGCGCCCGCCTGCGCGTGCGCCTGGTCGGGCGCTAGCGCGGTCGCCCGCCTCGCGCGAGCCCTGCTGACGGCGCAATTTGACGTGCAACGGTTTGGTTGCACGTTTCGCGAGCTCGCGGCAGGTTATGCAACCATGAGGTTGCCCGAGCTCGTGTCCCGCACCGTGAAACATGTCGGCGCGCGCTAGCCGGCCCCGCCCGGCGCCCGCGCCCGTGTTCGCCGCGCTGGGCGACGAGACCCGGCTGCGCATCGTCGCCCGCCTGTGCAGCGAGGGTCCGCTGCCGATCGTCAGGTTGGCGGAGACCGCCGACGTCACCCGGCAAGCGGTCACCAAGCACCTGATGACGCTGGCGGGCGCAGGCCTGGTGCGAGGGCAACGCAGCGGTCGAGAGAAGCTCTGGCAGGTCGACCGCCGCCGCCTCGCCGAGGCGCGCCAGTGGCTGGATCACGCGTCGGCACAGTGGGACGAAGCACGGGATCGGCTGCGCGCGTGGGCCGGACACCCCCGCCGGAAGTGACGGACGTCGCGCCTGCGTAGATTTCGCGCGGTGCGCGAAAATTGCTCAGCTTTCTTTGAGCCGTCGCGCGCGGGCTCGGTGACCTTCGACGTGATGGAATCTCACCGCCCCGTAGGTTTCCTTCCCTGTCGCTCTGACTCCGTTTCTGTGCGCAAGCGCACAAGACGCATGGCCGCCAGCGGCGGCATCGTGTTGCTGATGCTGGCCGGCGCGCTCGTGGCGCCGGCTCATGCCTTCACCTGGACCGCCGCTCCGGTCAACACCGCGGCCGGCGGCAACGCCTTCGGAATGTGGCTGCTGACCGACGGGCGCGTGCTGTCACACGGCAGCGCGCTGAACCACTGGGTGGTGCTGACGCCGGACAAGACCGGCAACTACGCGAAAGGGACCTGGTCGAACGTCGCGGCCAGCGTTCACGCGCGCGGCGGCGCGCAACAACACATGCTCAAGGACGGGCGCTTCTTCCAGGCCGGCGGCGAGTTCATCGACGGTCCGGCATGCACCACGGCGCTCTGCCCCACCACGGAGATCTACGACCCCGTGGCCAACACCTGGACCGCGACCGCGACCGCGCCGCTGGACATCGGTGACACCGGCAGTGTGACCCTGGCCGACGGCCGCATTCTCGACAGCAACCGCTTTAGCAGCGCAACCCAGATCTACGACCCGGTGGCCAACAGCTGGTCGATGGGACCGGCGATGCCGCTCAGCACCGGCGATGAGAACGCCTGGGCGGCGCTGCAGAACGGCGGCGTGCTGGCGGTCGGCTTCGCCCGCGACGGCGCGGCCATCTACAACCCGGCCACCAACAAGTGGATCCGCACCGGCGCGGTCCCGACCGGGTTCGACACCGGCGACACCGGCGGAATCACCCAGATGTTCGACGGGCGCGTCTTCGTCTACGGGCTCAACAAGAACAGCTACATCTACACGCCTGGCGCGACGGCTGCCGATCCGGGCACCTGGGTCAAGGGGCCGACCCTGCTCGACAACGAGGCCGAGGACGAGTTCAGCGACATCCTGCCCAACGGCATGGTCATGGGCGCGCTGGTCAACGTGATGTTCGGCCCGGGCACGGTCCTGCAGCAGTTCAACCCGACCACGAACACGGTCTCGTCGTTCACGCCGCCGCCGGATAGCGGCAACCCCTTCCCGATCGGCTACGTCAATCTGCCGAACGGCACGGTCATGGTCACAGCCGCCGCCCGGAACTGGATCCTCACGCCCGACGGCGCGCCCGACGATAGCTGGCGACCGGTGGTGCAATCGGTGGTCTTCAACGCCGCGCAGAACAACTACACGCTGACCGGCGTCCAGATCAGCGGTCTCGTCAACGGCTCCGACGAGGGCGACGACATGACCAACCAGCAGAACTACCCGATCATCTGGCTCCAGGACAGCGCGGGCAACGTCTCGTTCTGTCGCTCGTTCAACTTCAGCAACATGATGCCCAGCAAGGGCAACGCGCCGGAGACGGCGCAGTTCGTGACGCCGGCGGGTCTGGCGCCCGGCACGTACAGCCTGTTCGTCTCGGCGGTCGGCGTTCAATCGAAGAACGCTTTTCCGTTCACCGTCGGTCAGAGCAATAGCGTCGACGGCGGCGTGACCGGCAGCGGCGGCGCGGCGGGCGGCACGGGCGGCATGGCCGGCGGCACCGGCGGCCGCACGGGCGGCACCGACGGCGGCGCCGCTGACACGGCGAGTGGCACGGGCGGCGCGACCGGTGGTGGCGCCGGTGGCTCGACCGGCGGCGCCGGCTCGACGGGCACGGCTGGCTCAACCGGCGGCGCCGGCTCGACGGGCACGGCTGGCTCGACGGGCACCAGCGCGGGTGGCAACACCGGGACGACCGGCGGCAACGACTCCGGCACCGGCGGCGGCGGATCCGCCGGCGGTGGCTGCGGGTGCGTCGTTGGCGGCGCTCCCTCGGTGGGCACGGGCCTCGGTAGCCTGTCGTTGCTCGCGGGCCTGGCGATCGTCGCCCGGCTGCGGCGCCGGCGCCGGCGCTAGCCCCGAGGACGACCGAAGTTGCTCTCGGGAAAGATCCTGCGGGCGCGCGCCGCGATCCTGGTGGTCGCGGCGCCCGCTCTCGCGAGCGCTGGCTGCTGGAAATCCGCGCGCTCCGATGCTCGCGACGCGCAAGCGGATACGCCCGCCGAGGTCCGCTCCGACGACGCGGCTCGCGCTGACGCGCCCGATGCGAACACCGACGGCGCGATCGGTGACAGGGCGTCCACGGACGCGGATGCCAACGGCGACGCGGCCGCCGACGGCGGCGCGCCACCGCAAACCTTCGCGCTGAACGTGACCGCGGTCGACACCACGTTCGTCACCGAAGATCACTTCATCGCGGCGGTGGAGATGCAGATCTCCGGCGAACCGTTCGCCGAAGCGATGGGCCGCGACCTGGGCGGCTACAGCCGCGCGTACGTGTGCCAGCTCGACGTCTGCCAGGCGAGCGTCTATGTCGACCCGGACGATCCGACCGGCGCCGAGCAGGTCGATCTCCCCGGCTATTCGTCGGCTGTCGAATCCTACGAATACTCGAAGCAACCGATGAACAACATCGCGTTCGAGTCGGGCGCGGGCACATCGCTGCTGTTCGGACCCGTGCTGAATCCGGCCGGCGCGACCGGGCTCGACGCCCTGCAGTTGGCGCAGTCCTGGTTCGCGCAGATGGGGATCGAGAGCAACGGCATCACCCGCTTCGTGAAGGCGATCACCCCCGACAACCCGCTCGCCTGGCCCGGGCTCTGGCCGACGCTGCAGCCGTTCACGTCATGGAACCCGGCGATCACGCCGAGCAACGCCACCGGCTGCTCGCTGAGCTCCGACGACAACCCCGGCATCCACGGCACGGTGGTCTCTGACGAATACGAGTGCGACTACACCACGCTGCACCTGCCCAACCGCGCCGCCCAGGTATCGATGACCATCGGCCCAGGCGCGTCGGGGTGGACCGATTGGAAAGAAGCGCTCTGGACGCTGAATTATCTGCAGATCATGCACAACATCAAGGAGACGGAGGTCGACAGCGTCTATCCGCCGCAGCTTCCATTCGTGGGCCAACCGGGCAACCTGGTTGCGGGCTCGATTCTCCCCGGCACGTTCCTCGGCTCCAGCGACGTCGAGGGGTTCCAGGCCGGCAACTTCATCCAGATTCTCGACAATCAAGCGCAGCAGTGGTTGTCGCAATTGACGACCAGCGACGGAACGACGCTGGGTGGCTTTGCCAGCATCTCCGACGCGCTCGCGTACAACCCGCAAAGCCCGTTGCGCTGGTTTCCGGCCGCGATCAAGGTGACCGAGACCGACGACGCCAGCGGGTTCCCGCGGCCCACGGCATACACGATCACCTCCGCTGACAGCCACCTCCTGGATCTCGACGGGCTCATGGGCGCGTACGCGAGCATCTACTCGCTCACCGATCTCGGCAACGCCGACGTCGGCGGCAGCCAGCCGGCGATGGTCTATTTCGACGGCGATCCTTTCCCGGTTCAGAACCAGACGCCCGACGGATCGCCGACGCTGCACGACCGCGCGCTGGCCATGATGCGGGTCGCGCTGGTCAACCTCGACCGCCTGCACTTCGCGACGCCGACGGCGCTGCCCGCCGACGACGCCGCCGTCGCCGCTGGCGGCGCGATCACGCGCGGAACGACGCTGTCGAGCGATGTCGCCGCCTACACGCTGCTGGCGCTACGCACGGTGCGCCGCGCGCTCGATTCGGCGCTGGAGCTGTACAGCAACACCACGCCCGACGCGCATGGGATCCCGACGCCGCTCGACAGCTTCCCCGCGATCGATGGCGTCGCGTTCGGGACGCGGCTCGACCAATTGATCCAGGTGCTCTCCGACGCCTTCTACGACAAGCTCACCACCGCAGATGGCGTCGCGTACGGCGGTTGGAACCTGAGCGGCGGCGCCGTCACCGACGGCGGGACCAGCCTGGACGCGCACGCGGCGGCGATCCGCGGTCTGCTGATCGCGTATCTCGCGACCGGCGCGCCGAAGTACCGCGACCGCGCCGCCGCCGTGTTCGCCCGCCTCGAGAGCGCTTTCTACGACCCGAGCGCGCGCGTCTACCGGACCACCGCCGGCGACCGCGGACCGACGGTGACGTTCACGCCTCGCCGCTTCGGCATCCTGCAGGGCGCGTTGCGCGATACCTTCGAGCTGATCGGGCTCTCGCCCGGCAACGACGCGATGGCCAGCCTGATCGAGGATCGCGTCGCGCGCCTCAACAAGCTGGTGCTGAACGGCTGGGACGATCGCGATCAGGACCAGATGGTCTCCTGGCCCAGCGAGTGCGCGCAGCTGGGCGTCGGCCCCGACGGACAGCCCATGGGGCGCGGTGGCCTGCAGATGGCGGAGCGCACGTTGACCGCCGAGTCGGGATCGGTCGAAGACTTCACGCCCGACGGCGGCACGCGCACCATCGCCACCGATCGCGAGCACGACTGTGTCCCCGAGATCTCGGCCGCGCAGCTTCCGTCGGCGCTCGCCAACTCGATCACCTTCACGCTCACGCCCTGGAGCCCGGCGCACCAGGGGCAGGTGTTCCGAGATGGCGGCTGGATGACGCCGTAGGCCGCGCGGACACCGGTCGCCGGCTGGTTTCGGCGGCGACCGGGTGTTTCGGCGCGGCGTCGGCGTCAGTACAGCGTCGCGCGTTTGATCGCGCCTGCTTCCAGCACCTCGCGATGCTGTCGATTCGCTTGCGTCAGCGTCTGGTTGGGCTTGCGCGAGCCGCGCACCTTCTCGCGAGTCTTGCCGTCGACGAACACGCGCAGGCTCTTCTGTCCATCAGCCGGGCCCAGGTTGTGCAGCTCCGGCGTTTCGCCGAGGAACAGGATCTGCTCCCACTCGTCCTTCTGAGGATCGGTGAACGAGATGTACCCGCCCGGCAGCAACTGGCGTGGTTTCTTGATGTTGCCACCGAAGCTGTAGCGAGCGCTGGAGGTCACGACCGGATCGTAAAAGTGCGGTGTGATGAAGTCGGATACGGCAATACCCTGGATCGAGTAGGCGTATTGATTGCCCTCGCACGGGTCGCAAGCTTCGACCAGGTACTCGAATTCGCCGTTGGTGTCCTCGACTCCCTTCCCGGCGATCTTGATCGCACGCGACGACTGCAAGCGGTTGCCGAAGGGGTCGACCAGCATCTCCAGCGTCTCGTGGCTGGCATCGATGGTCCAATCCTCGTTGTCAGGCGTACCAATCACCAGCGAATACGGCTGGTTCTTCTTGTCCAGGTGCACCCCACCCTCGCCCGGCGGCAGCTGCGCCACCAGGAAGACCGGCCAGACCCCGGGGGGAATCTTCTTGGGGTTCGGCAGGTGACGCACGGTCGCCTGAACGTTCCAGTATTGCGGGAGATCACGCATCACCTGGATGTTCAGCGCGGCGGCCGCGCTCTCGACCAACGACGGATCCAGCTTTGCGCTCTTGTCCACCAACCCGACTTGAATGACTGACATGTTGTCCTCCCTTACGAATGAGCTTGGAAGCGTATGCAACGGCTGCGATCGCGAAAACCAGCTGAGCGTAGAACGGGCTGAGGCTACGCTTCTTCCCCCGGATTGTTTGTGAACACTCGGTGTTGTTTCATTGCCGTTCGGACCGTCGCGGAGCCCACACGCCTCGCGGCTAGCCAGCGTGCCGATCCGGAACTACGCTGTGTGATGGAGGTCCTGGAGCCGCATGATCGCCACGGAAGGTCGGGTTTTCGTCGCCGGCGCGGGCGGAGTCATCGGCCGGCGTCTGGTCCCGCTGCTGCGCCAGAGTGGCTACGAAGTCTTCGGCACGACCCGGTCGCCGGAGCGCGGGCGCGAGCTCGAGCGTGCGGGCGCGATTCCGGTGCTCGTCGATGCCTACGACCCGGTCGCGCTGATCCAGGCAATGACCGCCGTCGAGCCGCGCGTGGTCATTCACCAGATGACCGATCTCTCGGGCGGGTTCGCGCCGGAGCGGATCGAGGGCACGCTCGCGCAGAACGCGCGGCTGCGCGTCGAGGGCACGCGCAACTTGATCGCCGCCGCCCGCGCCGCCGGCGTGCGCCGCGTCGTCGCGCAGAGCATCGTCTGGGTCTACAAGCCGGGCCCCGAGCCCCACGACGAGGCCGATCCGATCGATCCGAACCAGCACGGTGTCATGGCCCTGGAGAACGCCGTGCTCGACGCGCCTCCGATCGCGGGGCTGGTGCTGCGCTACGGCTGGTTCTACGGCCCGGGCGCGAATGAGAAGCCCGCGGGCAGCCCGGGCGTGCACGTCGACGCCGCCGCGCACGCCGCCGTGCGGGCGATCGAGCGCGGCGCGCCGGGTGCGTACAACGTCGCCGAACCGAGCCCTTACGCGTCGACAGAGAAGGCGCGGCGAGAGCTCGGCTGGGACCCGGCTTTTCGGATGCCCTGAAGCGGCTGGAGCTCGCCGCCGAGATCGGCCGGATGTTCTGACCACTCGACTGCCCGATCACTTCGTGACGACCACCTCCAGGTAGTCGGCGGGCACGACCAGCCCGCGGCCACGGCCGACGTCGCAGGCGGCGAGGAGATCGAGCAGCGCCTGGTGCAGCGCCGCCTGACCCGCTTCGTCGAGGGCCGCGAACGCGCGGTTCACCGGGCCGTAGAACTCGCGGAAGACCTGGATCCAGTGCGCCGCCGAGAGGAAGCGGAAGACGTAGGGCTTGCGCTGGGTGCGGATGTCGCGCGCCTGGGGCCCGAAGAGCTCGACGATGCGGGTCTCGGTCCCCCAGGCTGTCGGCGGCGCCACGCCGGCGGGCGGCGGAACGAAGCGCCCCACGACGCGCAGCAACTGGCCGACGAAGCCGTCGGGCGTCCAGTTGGCCAGTCCGATGCGCCCACCGGATCCGATCACGCGCAGCAATTCGGACGCCGCGCGCGGAGGATTGGGCGCGAACATCACGCCGAACGTCGACAGCGCGACGTTGAACTCCGCGCTGCCGAACGGCAGGTTTTCAGCGTCGGCCAGGCGCGTCACCATCGGCAGGCCGTCGGCCTCGGCGCGGCGCACGCCTTGATCGAGCAACTGCGGAACGTAGTCGGTCGACGTCACCGCGGCGAACCGGCGCGCGGCCGCGAGCGACGCGTTGCCGTTGCCAGCGGCGACGTCGATGACCCGCTCGCCGGCACGAAGATCGACCGCCTCGCACAGCGATTCGCCGACGATTTGCAACCGGACGCCGATGCGCCCGAAATCGACCGAGGACCAGGTCGCTTGCTGGCGCGTCTTGATGGCCCCGTAGTCGGGGGTGGTCGAAGCGCCGGATGGACCAGCGGCAATGGCGGTAGCGGTGGCGAGATTCGTCGTCGAGCTGGACATTGGTGTGCCTCCTTTTCGGTGACCCTGCGTGGGCTCATTCCCACGCACCGAACCATGCCCGACTGCCCCTCCTTGACGCCCTGCCGCGCGTCGGGAAAATTGTGCCGATCGTCCGATGAGCGCCGACACCCTGTCCGATCTGCTGCGCGCGATCCGCCTGCGCGGCGCGATCTTCTTCTACGTCGAGGGCAGCGACCCCTGGGTCGCCGAGACGCCCGAGTCGAAGCTGCTCATCCCCGCGATCCTGCCCGGGGTGGATCACCTGATGGAGTTCCACGTGGTCGCGCGCGGCTCGTGCTGGGCCGCGATCGCCGGCGAGGAGCCGGTGCGCCTCGACGAAGGCGACATCGTGATCTTTCCGCAAGGCGACCACCACGTCATCTCCAGCGCGCCCGGGCTGCGCGCCAAGGTCGTCGACCCCGGGTTCTTCTTCGCGCCCAGGCCGCCGCAGCTGCCGTTCTCGATCAGCCTCGACGGCAACGGGCAGACGACCGCCCTCCTCGAGGGAGGCGGCAGCGACCGGACCACGGTCGTGTGCGGATTCCTGGGCTTCGACACGAAGCCGTTCAATCCGCTGCTGGCGTCGATGCCGCGCGTGCTGCGCATCCCCGGCCTGGCCAGCGACGGGCGTTCGTGGATCGCGACCTTCATGCGCTCGCTGGTCGAGGAATCGAACCGCAAGCGTCCCGGCGGCGAGGCGGTGCTCGAGCGCATGAGCGAGATGCTGTTCGTCGAGGTGCTGCGCCACTACGCCGATGAGCTACCGCAGGATCAGACCGGCTGGCTCGCGGCGCTGCGCGATCCGGGCGTGGGCCGCGCGCTGGCGCTGATGCACGAACGTCCCGCCGAGGATTGGACGCTCGAGCGGCTCGGCGAACAGGCGGCGATCTCGCGCTCGACGCTGCACGAACGGTTCGTTCACTTCATCGGACAGCCGCCGATCCAGTACCTCACCCAGTGGCGCATGCAGCTGGCGGCCGGCCAGCTACGCGACAGCGACGCCAAGGTCATCGACATCGCGCTCGACGTCGGCTACGAAAACGAAGCGGCGTTCGCGCGCGCGTTCCGCCGCGCCGTGGGCGAATCGCCGGGGGCCTGGCGGCGCAACCACCGCGCTCTGCCGAGCAAGCGCGCCCGCGGGAACGGGGGCTGAGCCCTTCCGCTCGAGCACCACCGCACGGGCGAACACCGGCGCCGGCCGCGGATCTCGTCCGCGCCGGCGCCGATGTCCCGCCCCGCATCGACGGTCCGCCCTGCCACGCCGCCGCCCCACGCCGACGCGCCCCATCCCCTATTTTTTGCCCCTGTTTGCCCCTGCCTCGCGCCGCAACCCGCGTCGTCTCGGTGCCCCGCTACCTTAGTTGCACCAACTCCGAAAAAAGGGTCAATTCCCGACATGACACGCGGGCGGAGGACGGCGGCGGCGACCCTGGTGTTGGCCCTGAGCCTGATCGCGCTCACCGAAACGCGCAGCATCGCCAGCCGGCCGGCGGGCGGCGACGGCCACAGCCCGGGGACCGAGCGCGCCGTCGATCGCATCGTGCTCCCCAACGGCCTGACCGTACTACTGGTGGTCGACCACCGCGCGCCGCTGGTCGGCATGGAGCTGCGCTACCGCGTGGGCCGCCGCGACGACCCCGCGGGAAGACCGGGCCTGACATATCTGGTGCAAAACTTGATGGTGCGATCGACCGCTCATCTCCGCGAGGGCGACTACGCGCGCTACTTCGAAACCGCGGGGGCGTCGGATTCCCAGTGGTTCGTCAACCATGATCGGACCCTCTTTCGAATCACGGTTCCCAGCGGCCAGCTCGCGCTGCCGCTGTGGATGTGGAGCGATCAGATGGGCTTCTTCGCGGATGGCGTCGATGCCCCGGCGATTGCCGCTGAGCTCGCCACCGCGCAACACCACTGGGCCGATAGCCGCGTGAGCCCGCGCAACAACGGCATCGTCGATCTGATCTCCGCCGAGCTCTACCCGCCGGGAGATCCCTATCGCATGGACGTGTTTCCAGATCCCGGCGCCCTGCAGTCTGTCTCTGCCGCCGAGCTTCGGGGGTTCGTCCAGGCGCATTACGGCCCGGAGCACGCGATCCTGACGCTGATGGGCAACTTCGACAGTTGGCGTGCGCGCGAGCTGGTCGAGAGGTACTTCGGGACGCTGCGATCCGCTTCACGCGTCGGAGCGCCGGCACCGCCGGCTCCGCCGCTTCCGCCCCCGCTTCGGCGCTCCAGCACGCTCCCGTCGCTGGTCGGCGAGATTCGCCTTCAGATCGCGGAGCCGGTCGATTTTCCCACCGTCACCATCGCCTGGCCGACCGTCCCGATCTACGAGCCAGGAGATGCCGAGCTCGACCTGATCGCGGAGAGCCTGGTGGGACGGCACGTCGGCTGGCTCTACAGCAAGCTGGTCGACAAGATGAAGATCGCATCGAGCGTCTGGGCGCACCAGTATTCCCGCGCGCTCGGCTCGGAGTTCTTGATCTCTGCGACGGCGACGCGCGGCCACACGGCTGGCGAGCTGGTCGAGGCCATCGATCAGGTGCTGCGCGATCTGCAATCAAAGGCGCCGCCGGACCGCACGGTCGCCGGGGCCTTGACCGGCTATCTCTTCGACAAGGTGCTGGGCTTCGAGCACTACGCCGTGAGCGCCGAGTTCTACGGAAACTGTGAGGAGTTCACGATCGGGGGCGGCTGCTTTTCCTTTCACACTTCGCGCTACACGTCGCTCGACAGCGCACGCCTCTACGCCGTGACGCGGTCGGCGCTCCCTCTTGGTCGTCGCGTGGTCGTCGAGGTCACACCGGCCCCCGACGCGCCGGCGACGGGTCGCTTGCTCGGCAGATCGGTCGTGCCGGAGTGAGCGATCGTCGCGTGGCCCTTCGGTTCCTGTATCTCCTTCTCGCCAGCGCCGCCGCAGCGTCGTGCGCGGCGGCGGCGCCCGGTTCCAGTCTACCGCCGGCCGCGCGCACAGCGGCCACGGCTCCGTCGCCTCCGCCCGACGAGACCTTTCGGGCCCAGCCGCCCGTGCCGGATCCACAGCGCCCGTTCACACCGCCGATCCCGCGCTTGAGCACGTTGCCGAACGGGATGGGACTCATGGTGTTCGAACGCCATGTCACGCCGGTCGTCGCCGCGCGGCTGGTCGTGCGCGGCGGGACGCCCGCGTTTCCGGGTGAGCCTCCCGAGGTTGTCGAGCTCATGGCCGACATGGTGCTGCACGGCACGAACACCCGAACCGAGCGGGAGATCTACGACACGATGGCCCGCCGCTTCTTCGAGCTCGGCGCCAGCGTGGGCGATGCCTGGCTCGAATTCCGCCTGCGCGCGTTCTCATCGTCCTTTTTTGCGGCGCTGGACCTGATGCACGACGTGGCGCTCGATCCGTTGCTGTCGGCGGACACCCTCGAGATCATTCGACAGCGACGCAAGGCTTCGGCCGACCAGCATGCCGACGACGTCGATCGGATCGCGCTCGCCAACCTCGACGCGGCGGTCTTCGGTGATTCCAATCCCTACACGCGCTTCGAACAGAACGACCCGAAGGTGCTCGACAAGATCACGCGCGATGACATCGTGCGCGCCTGGCGGGAATCGATGGATCCCACCAAAGCCGTGCTCGTCGTGGCCGGCGACGTCGACGCGGCGGCGGTGCGCGAGCGGGTCGAGACTCTGTTCGACGGCTGGAAGCGGGATCCGTCGCTGCCGGCGCGCGTGACGCCGCCGACGCCGACGCCAGCGACGGCGCGCCTGATCGTGGTCGACCGCCCCGGGGTGTCGCTGGCGACGGTCGTCTACGGCGCCGGGATCCCGCCCATCGATTCGCCCCGGAATCCCCTCCAGCGCGTCGTCCAGGCCCTGATGGGCGGCATGCGCTCGAGCGCGGTCGCGCAGCGGCTCCGCCAGCAGGTGGATCCTGCGCTCCTGGGAACCGCACGCTTCCGATCGCGTCCCGGTGGGGGCGTCATCTGGTGGCGAAACCAAGTTCCTGGGCGGCAGGCAGCTCCTCTGCTGAAGGCGCTCCAAGATCAGGTCCATGGGCTGCATGATCCGGGCCCGAGCGCCGAGGAGTTGGCGGCGGTTCAGGCGCTCATCTCGCGCGCGTTGCCGCGCGATCTGGAGACAGTCAGTGACCTGTCCGAGCGGCTCGCGGAGATCGCGGCCTTCCGTCTTCCCGTCGATCAAATCCTCCGGTACCAAGCCGTGGTCGACGCGGCTTCGCCGGAGAGCGTGCGCGCCGCGGTGCCCGACCCGAGCACGTGGAAGGCCATCGTCGTCGGGGATCTCGCGTCGCTGCGCGGGCCGCTGCTCGCGCTGGGGTGGGGGCCGCTGGAGGAGCGCGACGCCAACGGAAAGGTCCTGCGCACCATCGGGCCGTGACCGGAATGCGTGCACGCGACGGGCGCGCGCCGCCGGCGTGCGCTAAACCCCGCAGGGCACGGAGTCCGCTCCGGGAGGAGGATTGAAATGAAAGCCGTTCTCTTGACTGCCTACGGTGACGTCGACCGGCTCCAGCTGCGCGACGTCCCCGAGCCGAACGCGGGACCGAACCAGATCAAGGTGCGCATGGCCGGCGCCAGCATCAACCCGATCGACTGGAAGCTGCGCAGCGGCGCGTACCACGCGTTCATGCCGATCGAGCTGCCGACAATCCTCGGCCGGGACGCGTCGGGAACGGTGGTCGCCGTCGGGCCGGGCGTCACCACCTTCGCCGTCGGCGACCACGTCATGGGGCGCGTCAACGCGACGTACGCCGAATTCGTCGTCGGTGGGGTCGATGCGTGGACCGCGGTGCCGCCGAAGATGGATCTCACCGACGCCGGCGCCTATCCGCTGGTGTTGCTCACCGGCGCGCAGCTGGTCGAGGACGCGATCCATCCCACGCGCGGCGAGCAGCTGCTGGTCACCGGCGCCACCGGCAGCTCCGGCCGTACCGCCGTGTTCGCGGCCAAGGCGGCGGGCGCGCGCGTGGTCGCGGGCGTGCGCGCAGTGCACAAGGCGGAGGCCGCGAAGCTGGGCGCCGATCTGGTGGTGGCGCTCGACGACGAGAACGAGATCGCGCGCCTGCCGACGCTCGACGCGATCGCCGACACGGTGGGCGGCGAGACCACGCAGCGGCTGCTCGGCAAGCTGAAGCCGGGCGGCACGATCGGCAGCATCGTCGGCGAGCCCAAGGGCGCGCGCGAGCGCGGCTTCGCGGTCAAGGCGATCATGGCGCACGCCGACGCCAAGCGGCTCGCGCAGCTGGCGGGCGCGATCGCCGACGGCAAGCTGGCCATCCCGATCGCGCGGCGGTTCCCGCTGGGCGAGGCCGCCGAGGCGCAGCGGTTCGCCGAGCGCGGCGCCGGCGGCAAGGTGTTGCTGACCGGGTGAGGCGGCGGTTGCTCGGAGGTCGGGCCCGCGGAAGACGGGACGACGCCGATTTATGCGCCGGGAGCCGCGGTTGATGCGACTTCGACAGCGGCAATGGGTTGGTTGGGGCGGAAACTTACCGGTCATTGGCCGCGCGCAAGCCGCGATCGTGCCGGAGGAGGTGGCGCTCGCGAAAGCGAGTGCGACCTGGACCCAGCGCGCCCAGGTGGAGCAGCGGATGGCGCTACCCGAATGCGCCGGCTGCCACGTGCGCATCGATGCCTTCAGCCTGGCCCTGGAGAACTACGACATCATCGGGCGCTTCCGCACGCAGGGCGATCAGGGTCAGCCGATCGACGCTTCGGCCACGCTGCCCGCCGCCTTCAACTATCACACCGTCAATGGCGGCGTCGATCTCTCGCGGACAATCGCGCAGAGCCACACGTACACCGCGTGCCTCGCGCAGAGCTTCTTGCACGACGGGCTGCCCTCCATCTACCCGCCGCCGGCACTGGATGGCTGCGCCGTCACAGACGTGACCGCGCGCTTTGCCGCCTCGCCGGATCAGACCTTCAGCACGCTCATCCGCGAAGTCGCGCTGTCGCCCGTCCTGCGGCGACGGATCGTCGCACAGTAGCAACGCGTTCCTGGCGCGCGGTCCACGGCGGTCACAAAATGAGCGGGCGATCCCTCTAACTGGACATGAGCGCTGAAACCGACGGGTCGGAGGAACAGCTGGCGGCGTGGATTCGCGCCGCGACCGCGGGCGACAAGTCGGCCGCGCAACATGTGCTGGCCGCGGTTCAGCAACGCGTCTACCGGCTGGCGTTGCGCATGCTGGGCCATCCGCAAGACGCCGAGGACGCGGCGCAAGAGATCCTGATCGTCGTGCTCACTCACCTCGGGTCGTTCCGCGGCGACAGCTCCTTCTTCACCTGGGTCTGGCGCATCGCTGCGCGGCGGTTGCTCGAGTTCAAACGGGGGCGCCGCGAGACCGACAGCTTCGAAGCGCTGGAAGGTCGGCTCGACGGCTTCCTCGCCGATCCGCGCGCCGCCGACGAGCCCGAATCGGCGGTCTTCGCGCAGGAAGTCCGCCTGCGCTGCACCGAGGCGATGCTGCTCAGCCTCGACCGGCCGTCGCGGATCGCTTACCTGCTCGGCGACGTCTTCAACCTGTCCGGGGACGACGCCGCCGCGGTGCTGGACATCGACCCTGCCACTTATCGCAAACGGCTCGCGCGCGCGCGCCAGCGCCTTTACGACTTCATGCGCGGCCGGTGCGGCGTCTTCGATCCGACCAACGCTTGCCGCTGCGAGCGCGTCGCCGCCGGCGCCGCGGCGTCGAACTTGTTCTCGCGGGAGTCGCTGCTGTTCGCGGTTCATCCGCGGCGCGCGCCGAGCCCCGTGGTCCAGCGCGCCGCGCAGGAGATGAGCGGCCTCTTGCGCGTCGCCGAGGTCATTCGCGACGATCCCGAATACGCGGCGCCCGAGTTGCTGGTTGCGCGCCTGCGCACGTTGTTGACCGCGGAACGACTCGAGCTGCTGCGGTCCTGAGCGGCGCCGGGCACGAGCCCATGCCGCGCTTTTCGTCCGGGGCATTCCGCCCGAATGCGGGTCGTCCCTCGATGCGACCCCTAACCCCAAACCGGAGATGCATCATGAAAGCGATCCTGATCCAGAAGCACGGCGGCCCTGAGAATCTCGTGATCCGCGAGGTCCCCGATCCGACGCCCAGGCCGGGCCACGTCGTCATCCAGGTCAAAGCCTTCGGCGTCAATCACGCCGAGACCCACATGCGCCAGGGCCAGTGGCCCGAAGCCGACGAGATCAGCGGCATCGAATGCGCGGGCGTCGTCGCGGCCGATCCCGACGGTCGCCTCGCGCGCGGACAAAAAGTGGTCGCGCTGATGGGCGGCATGGGCCGCACGATCCCCGGCAGCTACGCCGAATACACCAGCGTGCCGGCCAGCAACGTCGTGCCGATCGAGACCACGCTGCCGTGGGCCGAGCTCGCGGCGATCCCCGAATCGTACGCGACCGCCTGGACCTGCGTTCACGGCAACCTCGAGCTCCGCGCGGGCCAGACGCTGGTCATTCGCGGCGCGACCTCGGCGCTGGGACAGGCGGCGCTCAACATCGCGGCGCACGGCGACGCCGCCGTGATCGCGACGACCCGCTCGCGCGAGCGCTTCGCCGTGCTCGAGGCGCTGGGCGCGCGGCAGGTGCTGTTCGAAGACCCCGAGCTCTCGCGCCGCGTGCGCGAGCTCCGCCCCGACGGGGCCGACGCCGTGCTCGATCTGGTGGGCAACAGCGTCGTGCTGGATTCTCTGCAGGCGGTCCGCCGCGGAGGGCGCGTCTGTGAAGCCGGCTGGCTGGGCGGCCTCGCACCGATCGCGTCGTTCAACCCCATGTTGCAAATGCCGAGCGGGGCGCACTTCAGCCTCTTCGGCAGCTTCATGTTCGGAACGCCTGCCTTCCCGCTGTCGCAGGTTCCGCTGCAAGCCATCGTCGACCGCGTCGCCGCGGGGGCCTACCGCGCGAAGCCGGCGCGCGTGTTCCGGTTCGACGAGATCCAGGACGCGCACCGCCTGATGGAGTCGAGCCAGGCCAACGGCAAGATCGTGGTGGCCGTGGCGTGAGACGCCGCTCCGATTCGACACAGGGCCGAAACAATTCCGGAACAGGGCCACCTGTCAGGATCGGAACGGCGCTTCCACCCGTTCTCGCTCGACGGGAACCAGAAAAAATCAAAGGCTATCCACCGGATCACCCATCCCGGCAATTGCAATCTGGACAACAGCTCAGCCGTTGAAGTACGGTCCCGCCCCGTCGGAAGCAGGCCATTCAATCGCAAGGAGCCGGGTCATGGGGCAAGTCAGTGGAGGGTCGCGTCGGTGGCCGGGGCGTTCGTGGTTCGCTTCCGGTGCGGGGCTCGTGGGCGCGCTTTTTCTAACGTCTTGCGTTTCCGAACCAGGCACTGATTCCAGCGAGTCGACGGTGGTGACACGCTCGGCGCTCACCGCGTTCACCGGGGTGCTCACCAACCACAACGACCTCGGGCGCAGCGGCGCCAACCTGAACGAGACGATCCTGAACACCACCAACGTCAAGACCAGCTTCGGCTGGCTGACGTCGCTGCCGGTCAGCGGCCAGATCTACGCGCAGCCCCTGTACGTTGCCGGCGCGATCAACGGGCTCAACGTGCTGTTCGTCGCGACCGAGCAGAACAAGGTCTACGCGTTCAACGCCGACCCGCCCTACCAACCGCTGTGGCCAGGCGGATTCCGGCAGCTGGAGTCGGCGTGGGCGCCGGCGAGTTTCCCGTGCGGGAACTCGGTGATGCCCTTCGGCGTCAACAGCACGCCGGTGATCGATCCCGGATCGAACCCGCCCAGCACCGCCATCATCTATGTCGTGACCAAGACGCTGGCGGGCGGCGTGCCCAAGCAATTCCTGCACGCGTTGAGCCTGGCCGACGGGACCGATCGCCCCGGCAGCCCGATCGACGTCGCCACCAACGCCAGCGTCACCACCGCCAGCGGCGCGACGCTGACGTTCGACCCGATGATCCAGCAGAACCGGGTCGGGCTCACGCTCTCGAACGGCGTCTTGTCGGTCGGCTTCGGCAGCTACTGCGATCAGAACAGCTATCACGGCTGGGTGCTGCGCTTCGACGTCAGCGCGGCGCCGTTCACGGCCAGCACGCCCATGAGGGCGCTGAAGCCATTCGTCACCACGCCCAACACGTTGCGCGGCGCGATCTGGATGGGCGGCACCGGCTTCTCCGGTGACGGCACCGGCGCGATCTACTTCACCACCGGCAACGGCCCGCCCACGGGCACCGATACGTCGGGGACCTCGCTCGGCAACGCGTTCGTCAAGCTGACCGGCGACACCACCAGCGCGGCCCCGGTGATCTCCAGCTGGTTCATGCCGTCGGACGTCGCGACCCAGGACATGCCGTCGGTCGACACCGACGTCGGCAGCTCGGGCCCGCTGCTGATTCCCGGCACGTCGTTGATCGTCGGCGGCGGCAAGAACGGCACCTTCTACCTCTTGCGCCGCAACGACATGGGCCACTTCGTCGCCGGCGCGCTGCCCGAGAAGCCCCCGCAGATCGAACAGCGCTTCTCGCCGGCCGCCGGCAAGTGGATCGTCGGCAGCCCGGTCTGGTGGGAGAGCCCGCAAGGGTCGCGCCTCTACGTCTGGCCGGGCGGCACCCCGCTGCAGGAGTATTCCTTCGATCGCACGCAGGGCTCGAACGGCGGCCTGTTCGTCACCACGCCCGTGCATGTGTCGCCGTCGACGGTGCCGACGGGCGGCGATCCTCAGGGCGGATTCCTTTCGCTGTCAGCGAACGGCTCGACGGCGGGGACCGGCATCCTCTGGGCCACACACGCGAGCGAGAGCGCCGGCAACGGTCAGGCGCATCCGGGTGTGGTCTACGCGTTCGACGCGAGCGACGTCTCGATGAAGCTGTGGGACTCCACGACCAAGGCCGCGGACGCGCTGCCCAGCTTCGCCAAGTACACGCCGCCGACGATCGCGGGCGGCCGTGTCTACGTCGCCACCTTCTCCAACCAGGTCGCGGTGTACGGCCTCACCACCGGCGTCGACGCGGGTACCAGCACGGCCGACGCGCGGGACGCACCGGTCGTGCCGCCGCTGAACTGCAACACCGTCGTCGATCCCGGGGCGCCGCAGCCCACGACCTGGAGCTACGTCTACAATACGTACTTCGGCCCGCCCAACCCCAATCCGACGCTCGGCCACTGCGCCAACTGCCACGGGACGTTCGCCCAGGGAGGCTTCCAGGTCGGCACGACGGCCGGCACGACCAAGGACACCTTCTACACCGGCCTCGTCAACTTCGGATTGATCACCCCCGCGTCGGGAACGACGTCGCCCTTCGGCGATCCCGACCACTCGCCACTCTACTGGTTCGGGCAACGGTCGAACGGGCTGTTCCTGATGCCCCAGGATCAGCAGGCGCCCGTGCAGAACGCGCGCGCGCTCGCGGCGGTCTGCGGCTGGATTCGCGCCGGCGCGATCAACGACCAGGCCAACGGGAGCGCCTGCACGGCGAGCAATCAGTGCACGTCGGGGTTCTGCGCCGACGGGTTCTGCTGCAACACCGCGTGCGCCGGCGCGTGCAACGCCTGCTCGGCCGCCAGGACCGGCGGCACCAACGGCACCTGCGCCGCGATGACCACCGGCGCGAGCGACAGCCGCTGCGGGAGCGCGCCGCCCTGCGGGAATACGGGCGCTTGCGCCGCCGGCGGGGTCTGCGCCGTCGCGCCGGCGACCACGGCGTGCCGGGCCGCGAGCTGCGCAAGCGGCGTCGCGACGCTGGCCGCCAATTGCAACGGCGCGGGCGCTTGCCCGGCGGTCGCGACCCAGACCTGTTCCCCGCTCGTTTGCGGCGCCACCGCGTGCAAGCTCACGTGTGCCGCCGACACCGATTGCATCGCGGGCGACTTCTGTTCAGGCACCGCTTGCGTCGCCAAGAAGACCAACGGCGGCACCTGCACGGCGGCCAACCAGTGCGCCTCTGGCTTCTGCGCCGACGGGTTCTGCTGCAACACCGCGTGCACCGGCGCCTGCAACGCCTGCTCGGCCGCCAAGACCGGCGGCACCAACGGCACCTGCGCCGCGATGACCACTGGCACGAGCGACACGCGCTGCGGGAGCGCCCCGCCCTGCGGCAACACGGGCTCCTGCGCCGCCGGCGGCGTCTGCGCCGTCGCGCCGGCGA
>CAZNCQ010000083.1:0-4230 GCA_964571275.1 uncultured Myxococcales bacterium | reverse complement strand
GACCGGCGGCACCAGCGGCACCTGCGCCGCGATGACCGCGGGCGCGACCGACACGCGCTGCGGGAGCGCCCCGCCCTGCGGCAACACCGGCGCCTGCGCGGCCGGCGGCGCCTGCGCCGTCGCGTCCTCGACGACGGTCTGTCGCAGCGCGAGCTGCTCCAGCGGCCTCGCAACGCTCGCCGCCAATTGCAACGGCACCGGGGCGTGCCCTGCGGTAACGACCGTCAATTGCCAGCCGTTCGTTTGCGGCGCCAACGCCTGCAAGACCGGTTGCACGGCCGACACCGATTGTATCGCCGGCGACTTCTGCTCCGGCACCACCTGCGTCGCCAGGAGAGCCAACGGCGCGACCTGCACCGCGGACGGCCAGTGCAACAGCGCCGCGTGCTCGACCGACGGCGTCTGCTGCGCCACCACGTGCAAGCTCTCTTGCCAGGCGTGCACGACCGCGAACACCGGCCTCGCAACGGGTACCTGCGGGGCGCGCACGACACCGGCCGGGACCGCGGTGTGCAACAACGCGTGTGTGAACACGCTCAGCGACCCGGCGAACTGCGGCGCGTGCGGGACCACGTGCGCCGCGGGCGCGACGTGCAGCAGCGGCGCCTGCAGCACCCCGGCCTGCACCGCCACGATCGCGCTCATCGACAACTTCGAGGATGGCAACAACCAGGTCTCGTTGCTCGACGGCCGAAACGGACCGCTCTACACCTACGCCGACACCGCCGGCTCGACGATCACGCCGGCCGCGGGCAGCACGTTCGCGCCGGCGACCGGCGGCAACGGCGGCTCGGCACGCGCTGCCCACTTCAGCGGCACGCTCGCGGGCGGCTCGTCGGTGTTCGCCGGCTTTGGCGCCGACTTCCTGGCGCCGAAGGCGCTCTACAACGGCTCGAAGTACACCGGCATCTCGTTCTTTGCGAAGAAAGGCTCCAGCACCGCCGGGAGCGCCGTGCGCGTGAAGGTGCCCGATCGCAACACCGATCCCACGGGTGGAGTCTGCACGTCGTGCTTCAACGACTTTGGATCCGATCTCACGCTCACGACGACCTGGACGAAGTTCACGATCCCCTTCAGCAGCATGATCCAGCTGGCCGGCTGGGGCGCGCCACGCCCCGCGCACGTCGATCCCACCGGCATCCTCTCGGTTCAGTTCCAGGTCACGGCACCGGGCGCCGCCTACGACATCTGGATCGACGACCTCACATTCACCTGCAATTGAACCGACTCGCGCGAGACAAGTTGAAATCGAGCCCGTTGCCTTCCCGACAACGTTGCACTGATTTGCGCCTGATTATTTCGTTCGAACCCCACAAACGCGCCGACTCGGTCAAGAAACGGTTTCGCGCGTGAGGAACTTGCGTAAACGAGGCGATTCAACCTGACGAGCCGCGACCAGTCGTCCTAACATTGGCGCCCGGGACCCAGGTGACTACCAACGGGGTGAGGTGCGGACATGAGAACGACGACGGGGGAACAGCTCTCTTCGAGTGACGCGCGCGACGCCATCCTTTCATGCCATGACGAGCTCCGCGGGCTCGCCAACGAGACGATTCACATCGCCGAGCACGCGACGAAGTCGGAGCGGGACTTCGAGCCACTGTGCGCACACGCGCTCGAGCTCTACGAGGCCTTCGAGCAGTACATGCACTTCGAGGAGCGCATCCTCGAGACGGCGCTGAGCGACGTCATCGGGTGTGGGTCGGTGCTGCACGCTCAGATCGAAGCCGATCACCAGCGACAGCGCGCCACGCTCGCGTCGGCGATGTCGGCGCTGCGCCGCGAGACCGTCCCGCGGGCGCGCGTGATCGAGAGCGTCCGCGCGGTCGCCGATGCGCTGCTCGTGGACCTGCGCAGCGAAGAAGACTGCCTGCTGAGCGCCGAGATCGACGCCATCGCCATCAGGGACGGGCAAGGCGGCTGACGCGTAGAAGCAGCATCTGGTCGTCGTTTCGCGCCGCTTGGCTAGAGTCGGCCCTGAAGGCAATGCTGGGCTGATAAGAAACCGCCATCGCGCCGAGGGCGCCAAGATCCGGCGTCTGGCGGCGCCTTGGCGGTGATCTGACCGGCATTGGCCCTGAAAGGGCTCCGTGCCCCGGCGCGCGACATCGCGCCGAGGCTGTGGCACGAAGGACGCGCATGAACCTGAAAGACGACCAGGACGCGGCCATGACGGTTGCCGTCCGATTGGCGAGGCTCGTCGCCCTGCTGGCGTCGATCTCGGCGCTGGCCGGGTGCGCCAGCTCCGGGCCACCCGAGGCGCCGGCAGTCACGCCGGCGGCGGCGAAGCGACCATCGGCCGCCAATCCCGCCGACCTCCAGCAGGTCGACGCGATCCGCGAGGTCATCGACGGCCAGTCGCGCGCGCTGGACGCCGAGCAGGTCGAAGCCGAGCCCGACTGCTCGCGGATCCGCTTGCTCGCGCGCAACATCTGCACGCTGGCGGAGCACATCTGCACGATCGCCGCGCGCTATCCCGCCGACGACCCGATCCGCGACGCCTGCACCGATGCGCGGGCGCGCTGCCGGCGCGCCGACGAGACCGTGAAAGCGCGCTGCTTGCTCGCGCCCGAATGATCTACGCGCCGGCGCCGCGCCGGAACACCAGCGACAGGTTATTGGCGGGCATGGCGACGATCTCGGGCGCGTCAAAGCCCGAGGCCGCCGCGGCCGCCTGAACGTCCTCGAGATCGCGCACGCCCCAGCGCGCGTCCTCGCCGCGCAGCCGCTCGTCGAAGCGCTGATTGCTCTCGGCGGTGTGGACACCGCCACGCTTGAAAGGACCGTAAACGAACAGCACACCGCCCGCGGGCAGCACGCGCGCCGCACCCTGGAACAGCGCGACCGCCGCCGACCAGGGCGCGATGTGGATCATGTTGACGCTGAGGATCGCGTCGGCGCGCGCGATGGGCCAGGGCCAGCTCTCGACGTCCAGCGCCAGGGGATCCGCGACGTTGCCGACGGCGAACGCCGCGGTCCAGGCTCGGATGCTGTCCCGATGCGGCGGCGAGGGATCCGACGGCTGCCAGTGCAGTGCCGGCAGCGCGCGCGCGAAGAACACCACGTGCTGCCCGGTGCCGCTCGCGATCTCCAGCACCTGGCCCGCCGGCGGCAACACGCGCCGGAGCACGTCGAGGATCGGATCGCGGTTTCGCTCGGTGGCCGCGGCATGCAAGCCGCCCGACGGGACCGGTTGGGGATCGAAGAAAGCCATGGCGGAAGGCCGCGCGCGAACCTGAGCTCAATCGCCGCGTGCGTGTAACCTGGATAGCACCCGGGCCGTCCAATGTCTCGCCGGACCAGCCGGCATGAGACATGCTTTTCACCCCGACGTCGCATTCGGAATGTCGCACGCCCCCACCCAGATAGGCCGATCGGCGGATCGGCCACCCGCTTCGCAGCCGGCAAGCGCGCATTTCTTTCGCCATGCCCGGGCGACGCGCGCACGGCTGGCGCGTTCCTGGGCCGGCGGCACGGCTGAGCACCCGCTCTCGCGCGGGGTCGTCCCGCTCGCCCTGGCGGCGCTGGTCGCGGCCGGCGCATCCGGTTGCGGCAGTCACCCGGCTTCCCCGCTGCCCGACGCGGGCCCGCCCGCCCGCTGCGTCGCCCCCGACGGTGCGCCGACGGCGCCCCAGACCATCGCCGACGTCGTGACGCTCATCAACGCGCTGCCGAGTCCGGTCACCATTCCCTGTTTCCTGCAGGCGCTGGCGCGTCCATTGAAGATGCACGCGACGGTCAGCCTGATCAGCGCTCAGCCGTCGGCCGGCGCGCGCAGCCCGCGCATTTTCCTGTTCTCGGACGGGATGCGCATCTCGATCGTGCCCGCCGGCGCCGGCAGCCCGTTGCTGGAGATGGGCGAGATTCGCGACGAAGAGCGCTCACTCAAGGGCGAGATCCTGTTTCCCGTGACGACCCCGCTCAGCCCGCAGGCGCCGTTCGAACGCATCCTGTTCACGGCGAATATTACCCGCTGCGGCTTCTGCCATCCCGTCGAGCAGCCCGACCCCACGATCACGTTCGCCTCGGCGTTCACCTCGGTCGCGCTGCGCCCGCTCGAAACCTACGCGGTCAGCGTCGATTCGCTGTCGAACGAGCTGGCGACCTGCGACCCGACGGCCGAGCCCGATCGCTGCGCGATGCTGCAAGCGCTGTTCGATCAGGGCGTACCCATCGAGCAGCCGTTTCCCCCCGACCTCCCGACGATCCAGTAGCGCTCGTCGTACTAGT
>CAZNCQ010000082.1:22241-24997 GCA_964571275.1 uncultured Myxococcales bacterium | reverse complement strand
CGGACTTCATCACGATCTCGTACACGAAGTTCTTCTACTCGACGAAGCGCAGCGATCCGAATGACACCGGCCCCATGGGCCACCGCGTGTGCAACCTGATCGGGCACAGCGACAGCAACTCGTCGGAGGACACCGGTCACCTCAACGTCACCTTCCACCATGATTGGTGGGCTGACAACGTCATGGAGCGCATGCCACGCGTCCGCTTCGGCAAGGTGCACGTGTTCAACAACCTCTACACGGCGGCCGGCAACAACTACGCGGTCGGCCTCGGCTACTATGGCAACGTCCGCACCGAGAACAACGTGTTCCAGGGTGTCAACGTTCCCCTCGACATCGCGGACTACTCGAACTCGTCGAGCATCCTCGGGTCGTCAGGCAACGTCTTCACCTCGACGACCGGCAACACCACGGGCGTCGGCACGCCGTTCTCGCCGTCGTACAGCTACTCGCTCGACGCGACGGGTTCGCTGGCGAGCTCGATCATGAGCAACGCCGGCCCGAAATAGCGCGCGACGGCGCGACCTCGGACCACCAATGCCCCGGTGCTCGCGCGCCGGGGCGTTTTCATGTCGGCCGTCAGACGGAGTGAGGCCGCAACCGGCCGAGATCGTCGAACGTCGCATGGTGAACCCGGTCGTCACGGGCGCCGAGCGCGCCAACGGTCACGCCGTAGACCAGATGCAGCGTGAGCGTGTAGACCGCAAACAACGGCGATATCTGGATCAACCCGAAGTCGCCCCACCCCAGCCAGGGCACCAAGATCACCTGCATGGCCGCCCAGACCAGCGTGGAGAAGCCGACGCCCTTGGCCACCGTCATCGGTTCAGAGAAATAGGCAAAGAGCATCCCCAGAAAGGCACCGTAGGCGAAATGCGCAGCCAGTGTGATCGCCCCCGACGGCGCTCCGCTGGTGTGGGGGAGCCAGTGCTCGATGAACAGGTAGGGAAACGGAGGACGCGCAAAGCTCGACCGGAGTACGAGCGCGCCCACCACCATGACCGCGGTCATCGCCACCGTCGCTCCCAAACCCCACACCGCGCCACGCAGGCTCCGCTTCAGGTCATCGTACTGGCGCATGATTGCACCCCCGTGCTCTAAGATGAGTCGCCGAGCATGATAGTCAACCACGGGTGTCGGCGTCGTCTTATGCTGCCGACTGGATGCCCCCCATCATTTACTTGCCCGGCGCTGGCGGAACCCTCCGCTTCTGGCAGCCGGTCGCGGAGCGGCTCGAGGACGTTGGCCTCGGTCCGGCGGTTCGCTTCGGCTGGCCGGGGTTCGGCGACGAGCCGGCCGACGACCGCATCCGGTCGGTCGCACATCTCGTCAACTGGGTGCTGGCGCGAATGCCGCCCGGTCCCTGCGACCTCGTCGCGCAGTCAATGGGCGGCGTCGTCGCGGCGCTGCTCGCGCTCGGGCACACCGCGCGGGTGCGCCGGCTGGTGCTGTGCGCGACCTCGGGAGGAGTCGACGTCGCAAGGCTGGGCGCCACCGACTGGCGCCCCGCCTACCGCGCCGAGATGGCGCACGTTCCCGACTGGTTCGTCGCCGACCGTACCGACCTCACCGCGCGCCTGCGGATGATCCAGGCACCGACGCTGATCCTCTACGGCGACCGGGATCCGCTGTGTCCCGAGCGCCTGGCGCGGTTTCTCGCCGGCCGCATCTCCGGCGCGCAGCTGGCCTGCATCCACGGCGGCGACCACACGATGGCCCACGACCGCTCCGAGGAGGTCGCGGCCCTCATCCGCGCGCACCTGCGCGCGCCGGGGTAGACGCCCGCCGAGCCGCTACTGCGGCGCCTGCGGCAGTTCCGCGATCTTGAGCAGCGGTTCGAGCTTGCGGTCGCTCGAAAGGAAGCAGAGCCGCAGCGTCTCGCGCACCGTGTGGACCACCGGGTCGTCGGTATCCTGATCGTCGACGTCGACGGCGACGTCGACGCCGCAGGCAGCGGCCGACACCTTGCGAATACGCTCGACCGTGCGCGGAACGCGCCAGATCCGCTGCACGAGATCGGCCGTTCCATTGGTCACGATCAGGTAGAGCGACACGGGATCCCTCGCGACCGACGCCGACCCGTCGGCCTCGACGAGCCGCGCCTCGAGGCCCGCCTTCTTCAGTGACACCGAGTGAAACCCGGTGACCACGCCCAGCGCGCTCCACTCCGGGCTGTCGAGAGGTTGCCCCTCCAGGTTTGCGGGCGTCGCGGCCCGGACCTGCCGAACGGGATCGGCGCGCAGGCGGCGGCAGAGGGCGCACCAAACGTCGGAGGTCGCTTTCGCGAGGCAGGCCTTCCATTCGATCGAAGAGTCGGACGCCGGCAACGTCTGGCACAACACTCTTTGCTCCGCGATCTTCTCGAGGTCGGCATCCGATCGAAGCGCGCTTCCCGTCATCGGGTCGAGCCGGAGCGCGATCGAGGCGGTCGGCGTTCCGTCGGACGCAGCTTGCCGTACTTGAATCTCCAGCAAACGCCGATCCGTCGCGCCTTCGAACCTCGCGGATTCGAGCCACCTGACCGAACCGACCGACATCGACAGGCCGGCGATCTCGGCCGGCAACAGCAGGTCCAGAAGCGAGAGCGAGCGCACGACGGCGCCGTCCGGACCGTAGACGACGACCGCGTTCGACCCGTATCCCGTCGCGTACCAGTTGTCGAACGTGGCCACGAACCGGCCGGTGGAGTCGACCACGACCTCGACGGGCGCGTCGTCGTTCACCAACGCGCGCGCCCACACTGGCTGGTATTTCCC
>CAZNCQ010000082.1:0-22141 GCA_964571275.1 uncultured Myxococcales bacterium | reverse complement strand
GGCGTGATCACGAAGCGGAAGAAGTGGTCGTCGGAGAAGTGCTCGCTCGGCGCTAAAGGCCACCACTTGTCCGCGTACACCGGGCCCGCCTCGTACATTGAAGCCACCCACAGCACGACCACGAACGGGATCCTCTGCATGTCCCCAAAACGAACGATACCGTGGAGCGAAGCGCGCCGCACGCGGGGATGCGCGCACCCGCGTCCGGGTGTACATTGTCCACGGGGCCGTGGCGGCCCGATGGGGGTGGTCGACAATGGAAGAGACGTTTCCCTCCGCGCGCGAGACCGAAAAGAACATCTTCGGCGAGTCGATGGAGGTGTTCCACGTCGCCGCCGACCTGATCGGGCTCGGGCCGCGCGTGCGTCTCGAGCTGGAGGAACCCGACTTCGAGCACATCTTCTACATCACGACCCAGCTCGAAGACCGGCTGGTGCCGTTGCCGGCGTCGGAGACCGCGGCGCACGCGCAGCTGGCGCCGTCGCAGATCGTGAAGGACGGCCTGGTGCCGCTGCTGGGCGGGAAGATGGTGCTGCGCCCGCGCGCGCTGCGCGACGGCGCCGTGCACATCGAGCACGGTGTGTTGCGCGTGGGCGAGCGCCTGTATCGCATCGCGCCCGGGCGCTTCGCGCGGTTCAAGGCCTATCGCGTTCAGCACAATCAAGCGCGCGGGCCCTACAAGGGCGGCATTCGCTTTCACAAGGCCGTTTCGCTGAATCTGTTCAACGCGCTCGCGGCGGAGATGACCTGGAAAACCGCGATCGTCGACATCCCCTTCGGCGGCGCCAAGGGCGGCATCCGCCTCGACCCGCGCGAGTACAGCAAGGACGAGCTCGAGGCGATCTCGGTCCGCTACATGTACCGCCTGAAGCAGCTGGTCGGGCCCAACATCGACATCCCCGCACCCGACGTCGGCACCGACGGCGAGGTCATGGCCTGGATGCTGCGCCAGTACAGCGACGGCGAGCGCGAGCGCCACGTCATGCGCGGCGTGGTCACCGGCAAGGACGTGCGCATCGGCGGCTCCGAAGGGCGGCTCAAAGCGACGGGCCAGGGACTGGTCCACTGCATCGAGGAGTGGTTCGCCGACCACAACCTGCCGCTCGCAGGCGCGCGCTTCATGGTGCAGGGCTTCGGCAACGTCGGCTCGGCCGCCGCCGAGATCCTGGTCGCCGCCGGCGCGCGCTGCGTGGCCGTGCAAGACGCCGACGGCACGATTCACGATCCCAAAGGCATCGACGTGCGGCGCCTCGTGACCTACGTCCACGGCAATCCACACAACCTGGAGCGATCGGTACGTGGCTATCCCGACGCCGAGGCGATCTCGACCGCGCACTTCTGGGACGTCGACGCCGACATCTGCATCCCGGCGGCGCTCGACCGCGCGATCACGCCGTCGGTCGCCGAGCGCCTCAAGGTCAAGCTGGTCGCCGAGGGCGCGAACCGCCCCACCACGTCGGAGGCTGACGAGGTGCTCGCCGCGCGCGGCATCGGCGTGATCCCCGACATCGTGGGTAACGCGGGCGGCGTGCTGGTCTCGTACTACGAGTGGCTCCAGAACAAGCGCATGGAGCACTGGCCGCTCGCCGACGTCAACGCGCGCCTCGCGCGCGCCGTCAAGGCGAACTACCGGATCATCTGCGACGTCGCGGCCAATCGACCGCGCCTGACCGACGACCACGATTCGCGGCCGTTCGTTGTCGGGCGCGAGGTGCCGGTGCGCGTGGCGGCCATGGTGCTGGCGCTCCGCCGTATCGAAGCGCATTACATGATCGAAGGCTTCTCGCAGTAGCGAGGCGCCCGGGAGAATGCAACCAGCTCGCTGCGTCGCGTGGATCGCAGTCGACCTTTACAGCAGGCGCGCGATGCGCAGAGAATCGCGCGCGATGAAAGCGTTGCTCATGTCCCGGTATCGAAACCTCGAGGTCGCGGACCTACCGGCGCCGGTGCCCACTGCCGACGAGGTGCTGGTGCGCGTCGCCGCGTGCGGCATCTGCGGTAGCGACGTGCACGGCTACGACGGTTCGACGGGCCGCCGCATCCCGCCGATCGTCATGGGTCACGAAGCCGCCGGCACGATCGCCGCGTGCGGGGCCGCCGTCGCCGACTTCGCGGTCGGCGATCGCGTCACGTTCGATTCGACGATCTACTGCGGCGACTGCGCGCACTGCCGCCGCGGCGCCGCCAACCTGTGCGATCGCCGCCAGGTGCTGGGCGTCTCGTGCGGCGACTACCGCCGCGCCGGCGCCTTCGCCGAGCTGGTCGCCGTGCCGGCGCGCATCGTCTACCGACTACCGGACGATTTTTCCTTTGCCGAGGCCGCCCTGCTGGAAGCGGTCGCGGTCGCGATCCACGGCGTGAAGCTGGCCAAGGTCTCCGCTGCGACCACCGCCCTGGTCGTCGGCGCGGGCAACATCGGGCTCCTCACGCTGCAAGCGTTGCGCGCCGCCGGCTGCACGCGCGTGCTCGTCACCGACGTCGACGAGCAGCGGCTGGCGCTGGCGCGACGGCTGGGCGCGACGGAGACGCGCCTCGCCCGGCCGCACGACGACGGGTTGCTGCCCGCGATTCACGCGCTGACCGACGGGCAAGGCGTCGATGTCGCGCTCGAATGCGTCGGGCGCGACGACACCGTGGCCGCCGCCATCGATGTCGTCCGCAAGGGCGGCACCGTGGTGCTGGTCGGCAACATCACACCCAACGTGAATCTGCCGCTGCAAAAGGTGGTCTCGCGCCAGATCTGCTTGCAGGGCTCGTGTGCGTCGGCGGGCGAGTACCCGCAGGCGATCGCGTGGATGGCGTCGGGCGCCATCGACGTCAAGCCGCTGATCTCGGCGGTCGTGCCACTGGAAGAAGGACCGCGCTGGTTCGAACGCCTCTACGCGCGCGAGCCCAACTTGATGAAGGTGGTCCTCATCCCGGGCTCGTCGTCGTGAGCGCCGGCGGGCCCTCTCCCCTCTTCGATCTCACCGGCCGCGTCGCGCTCGTCACCGGCACCAGCCGCGGGCTCGGCCAGTACTTCGCGCGCGCCCTGGCGCGGGCCGGCGCCGACCTCGTGCTCACCAGCCGCCGGCGCGCGGATCTGGCGCCTTTTCAGGCCGAGATCGAGGCGCTCGGCCGGCGCGCCGTCGCGCTGGAGCTGGACGTGCGCAATCAAGACAGCATCGAACGCATGGCCGCCGAGGCCGAAGCGGCATGTGGCCATGTCGACATCCTGGTCAACAACGCCGGTTGCAACGTGCGCAAACCGGCGCTGGAGGTGACCTGGGACGACTGGAACCTGGTCGTCGACACCAACCTGCGCGGCAGCTTCTTCGTCGCGCAGGCGGTGGCGCGCCGGATGATTCCGCGCGGCTACGGCCGCATCATCAACATCGGCTCGGTGACCAGCGTCGCTGGCTACGCCGGCCTTGGCCCCTACGGCGCCAGCCGGGGCGGCATTCGACAATTGACCATGAGCCTGGCCCACGATTGGGGCAAATACGGCGTCACCGTGAATTGCCTGGCGCCCGGTTGGTTCCGGACCGCGCAAAACAACGTCATGTACGAAGACGCGGCGTGGGTCGACTACCTGGTCGAGCGCATCCCGCTCGGACGTCCGGGGCAACCGAGCGATCTCGACGGCGCCGTGGTCTTTCTCGCATCGGAATCCAGCCGCTACGTCACCGGCCAGACCATGCTGGTCGACGGCGGCATCTCGACCGGCGCGATGCGCGCGTTGCGAAATCCGGCGTAACGAGGGGCAAGAAGCTCCTGTCCAGCATCGCCGGTCGTGACCTCGGCGCCGGCCTGAGTCACGACGGCGGCGACGAAGTGACGTCGGGGTTGGTCGCACCCGGGAGCACATGGCACCGGGTGCTCGGCTCGGGGACGAAAGGGCCCGGTGACCGCGATCTTCCCACCTACCTTCAAGCAAACGACATATCCGGAGCGTTTCTCGCCCGGGCGGCGTCGCCTTCGCTAGGCCGCCGGCGTTCGGTCGCCATGTTAAATTGCCGCCATGAGACGCCTTCACCCGGACTGGTCGCATTTGACGGTTTCCCTGGCGGCAACCCTGCTCGCCGTGTGCGGGTGCGGCTCCAAGAGCAACTCGGGCGCGGGCGGCGCCGCGGGCGCGTCCGACGCCAGCACTGAAGTCGGAGGCGTCGGCGGTGTCGGGGGCGCGGTCGATCACCCGGTCACCACGTGCAACGATCCCCAGCCCTGGACGCCGCCAGCGGCGCCCGCCGCCTGCACCGACACGGCGCCCACCGCCTCGACCGCCGCCGACTTCACACTGACCGTCGACGCGGGTAGCTCGGTCGGGACGTGGAACCGCTTCTACGAGAAGGTTGTCGCCTCCGATCATGCGCACACGGTGATCTGCACCGCCTATGGCCGCAACATCCAGAACGCGCTCCGCAAGGCGCACGCGCAGGCCGGATTCCAGTACGTGCGGTTCCACGGCATCCTCAACGACGACGACGCCGTCTATACCGAGGACGCGCTCGGCACGCCGATCTACGACTGGTCGGCGATGGACACGATCTACGACGCCATCATCGCGGCCGGCATGCGCCCGCTCGTCGAGATCAGCTTCACGCCGATGGCGCTCGCGTCCCAGCCCGACGCGATCCAGCTCTTGCTCTGGTACAACTATATGTCGCCCAACATCAGCGCGCCCACCGGCGCCAACGGCGACTGGACCAAGTGGATGAACTTCATGGCGGCGCTGGTCCAGCACCTCGAGGACCGTTACACCCAGGCCGAAGTGCGCAACTGGTACTTCGAGGTCTGGAACGAGCCCTCGTGGATGTACTCGCTCGGCGACGACGGCTACCTGAACCTGTACCGCAACACGGTCGCCGGCCTGTTGCAGGGCGACCCGATGGTGCGCGTGGGCGGCCCGGCGGGCTCGGCCGGTGAATCGCCCGGGCTGATCCAGCAGCTGATCACCGGGTCGATCAACTTCCATGCGAAGCTCGACTTCATCACCTACCACCGTTACGCCGACGACAACGGGCTGCCGCAAGCCGACGTCACCGACACCGTCGCGTTCCAGAAGTCGCTCATGAACGTGATCAGCACGACCAACGTGCAGGGCGTGAAGTTCAACGGCGAGGTCATGAACGACGAGTTCGGCCCGAGCTACATGCCCAGCGTCGTGCGCGACATCGAGGCCGCCGCCAGCTACATCGTCAAGACCGTGCACCTCATCGGCAGCGATCCCACCGTGCCGGCGCCGTCGTCCTACGGCTACTGGGCACTGTCGGATCTGTACGAGGAGATCATCACCGGCTCGGCGACCGCCTACCGCAACGGCAGCTTCGGCATGATGCTCAAGGGCGACCCTGCGATCCCCGAGTCGTATGACGTCGCCAAGCCGTCGTTCAACGCGTTTCGCTTGCTGCACATGATGGGCGACCAACAGCTGGGCGTCACCGGCGGCACCACCGCCAACGGCGTCGGCGCTGCAGCCACGCGCAGCACCGACGGCAGCGCGGTCCAGATCCTGGTCTACAACCACACCGACGGCGGTGGCGCCAACCCGAGCACGGGCAACGTCGTCTCGCTGACCGTGAACAACCTGCCGTTCACCGGCGCGATCCGCGCCCGCCAGTACATCGTCGACGTCTCCCACGCGAACTCGTATCGCCCCTGGGTGGCGATGGGCTCGCCGATGAAGCCGACGCAGGCGCAATGGGTGACGCTGCGAGACTCCGCCGAGCTCTGCTATTACGAGACCACCGCGCAGCCGACGGCCGGCTCGTGGACGATCACGTTCCCGCAGAACAACTACGGCGTCTCGCTGATCGAGATCACCGGCGGTTGATCCGCCTATTTACCGGAATGTCTCGCTCCCATGACGACGTCTGGTCGGTGTGCAGCGCGTGCCGAACCGGCATCGGGTTCGGAGCGGTTCACTGGGTGTGCAGCGTCTCGACCTGCAATCGGAACCGCACGCGACTCGTGTTCTGTTCGGTGGCTTGCTGGGACTCCCACCTCTCGACCCTGCGCCATCGCGAGGCGTGGGCCGTTGAAGCGCTGGCTCCGAAGTCGGGCGAACAGCCGCTCGAAGAGCTGGCGCCGGCGCGCTCGTCTCCGACGTCGGCGCCCTCCCTTCCCACGGCTCATTCGCCCCGCCCGCAGCCCGCCGTCGCCGCACCTCCGGCCGACACGAGACCGCCGGCGACGGCCAGCTCCCTGACGGCGCATGCGGGCGGACCGGCCCTGTCGAACGCCTACGCTCACGACGACGTGCTCATCGTGGTCTCGAAGCTGAAGAAGTACGTGCGCGACCGGTCCGGAATGAACACCTCCGACGCCGTCGCCGATGTACTGGCCGATCACGTGCGCAGCATCTGCGACGACGCGATTCGCGCCGCGGCCAGAGACGGCCGCAAGACGGTGCTGGACCGCGACGTGCCCAAGCCGCGGCGTTGACCGCAGCGGCGCTGGCTCCCGGCGTCTCCCGGAAACCCGCCGGAAACAGCACCCTCGCTATCATGCGGGCATGTCGAGCTCCATGCGAAGTCACCTGACCGAGAAGATCGTCGTCAACCGCATCGTCAAGAAGATCACCTGGGCGCAGCTGGCCGAGGCGTGCGCGCGCAGCGAGGTGTGGACGACATCGGCGTTGCTGGGCCAGCAGGCGATGGGACCCAGCGAAGCGGCGGCGGCGGGGCTCCTTCTGGATCTCACCGAAGAGGAGGTCGCGCTGTTGCAGCTGCCGCCGTCGAAGGGCGCGCTCGGCGGCGCGGTGCCGACCGACCCACTCATCTACCGATTCCACGAAGTCGTCGAGGTCTACGGAACGACGCTGAAGGAATTGATCCACGAGAAATTCGGCGACGGCATCATGAGCGCGATCGACTTCGAGATGGCGGTCGACAAGCTGCCCGACCCGAAGGGCGACCGCGTGAAGGTGACCATGCACGGCAAGTTCCTCGCCTACCGGAAGTGGTGATCGATCGCACGATCGGCTCCCCCTCGACATGACGCGTTCGACACATGACGTCCCTTCCGGACGGTGGTTCATTGAACGTACTGGGATCTCTGTAGGGATCTTGTTAAGAACCAATGTGTGAAAATTGCGGGTCTGTTCATTGTTGCGCTGCTCACCGGTTGCGTGAACGTCAACAACATCTGTCCCCACAAGCCGATCACCCAGGGCGTCTTTGGCGAGGTCGTGGACGCAACCAACACCCTCGAGCAAAATATCGAGGTCGACATCTTCACGACGCTCAACGGCGTCAAGGACATGATGTTCGCCAGCGCCCAGACCACGCGCGGCGGCTACCAGTTCAACGCGCTTGCCGGCGGGCCGTACGCCCTGTGCGCGAAGACGGTTTGCGCCATGGTCACGGTTCCCACCGGCCTGGTGGAGTTGTCCGCAATCGACGCCGCCTCCGGATTGACCTGGGACGCGCCCGTCGCCGTCCCGCCTGATCAGACCATCGGCCCCTGTACCTTCGGCAACTAGTGCACTAGCGCGCCGGGGGGGCTGTGGCGGCAAGCGCCGCCGCCGCCGCAAGTTTGTGCTTCGCCTGCCAGGGCGGTCCGATCGCGCGACCCATGGCCTGCAGGAAGTCGTCGATGTCTTTGCGACCGAGCGCCGCCGCGGCGTCGCGAAACACGCGCTCCCGGTCGTACCAGTGCACGGACCAGCCGCGCGCCTCGGCAGCCGTCGCGAGCGCTTCGCGATACATGACGGAATCAGCGAACGTCTGCGCGCGATTGTCGATGATCCGTTCCTCGATCGTCGGCGGAAGCTCGGGGCACGCGCGGATCGCGATGCACGCAATCGGCACGCGCACGGCGCCGGCCAGCGCCTCCAGGCTCTCGCGCGCGCCGCGGGCGGCGGCCGCGCGCACCTGCTCGACGAGCGCCACGGCGTCAGCGAGCGAGATCACCCGCGCTCCCGGAGTGCTCAGGTAACGGCCCACCGCCCACGACCCTTCGTGGTGATGCGGGTGCGTCGGCAGGTTGCCTTCGGTGAGGTCGATGCGTCGGCGATCGAGGAGCACGCCACCGGGCGCGACGGTAATCAGGACCGCCGAGTTGCCGTTCTCCGCGACGCCGACCGTCGCTGCGATTCGCCTGCCTCTCACCGACAAGCGATCATGTCCAGGTCGATCTCGTTCTGGCCGCAGCCGATCGCGATTCCGATCGTCGCCGCAAAGGCGGCCGTGAGCGTCCTGCCTCTCACACCTCCAATGATACGCCCCCCTCGACGTCGGCCGCTCGAGAACGAGCGGCAACACGCGCGGGTAAACCCACGACCCGCCGTCCGATGCTGTGATCGGACAGTCTCGTGTCGCAATGGGTGCTGGCGTCAGACGACGAGAGCCAGGCGGGCTGCTATGCCCGGGGGCTGCCGTCGTCTTTGTCGTGCGGCTCGCCGACCGACGGAATGCTCATGATGTCCTTGCGCGCAGCTTTCCACGCCTTCTGGACGATCCATGAGAGGGAACGGTCCTGACGAGTCGCCTCGGCCCCGATCTCTTTCAGCATATCCTCGGGGAAGTAGAGACTCTGCTTTCGCTTGTCGCTGGTGCTCACACCCGACATTGTACGGCAAGCTGCGGCGAAGGGGAAATACTAGTGGACGAATCCTCCTTCCAACCTCCTTCGCACCTCCTTCTCACCTTCTCGCGACTTTCCGATTCACTAACCCGGCCAGGCCCGAAAGGACTTCTTGGAACGTTGGCGGAGCGGGCGGCGAGATCGCGACAATCGTCTCTTCTTACGGAATGATCGGCGGCGGCGGCGGTGGCGGTGGCGGCGGCGGCGCGGGCGGCGGCGTCACGGCGCCGGGTGGTGATATCGGGGCGCCGGGCGGCGGGACCACGGGCGCGGTCGGCTTCTGCGTGTCGGGCAGCGCGCACGCCGAGAGCTCGAAGATCAGGAACTCGAGCGCCTTCTCCTGCGGGATCAGCGGCGCGGTCCCGCAGCTCGACGGGAACGGGCCGCCATTGCCGCTCGGGGTGACGTGGATGCCGGTGTGCACGAAGCGGCCGCACTGGTCGGCGGGGGTCGCCGCCTTCTCGACCGGCATCGGCACGCTGAAGTAAGGGATGCCGCCGTCGTCGATGACCCAGGACTGGCCGCCGAATCCCGGCGTCAGCGACATCGCCGGTGACTCGACCGACGTGAGATCGATCGACCCGCGCGTCACCGACGCGCCCACGGTGACGAGCCAGTCTGCGTAGGCCATCCCCTTGGGGAAGCTGGTGTCGATACTGTACGGCGCGTCCGAGCCGCCGTCCCACATCGCGAGGAGCGGCCACGGCGATGGCTGGAAGTTCTTGGCGTCGGTCGTGCCGGGCACGCCGCGGAAGTAGCTGAACGAGAAGTGCGAGCCGAACACGCGCCCACCCTGGTCGACGAAGTCCTTGACGATCTGCTTCTGCGCCAGCGGCTGGGCGCGCGAGATCGCGCTCGAGCCGTGGCACGAGATGATCATCATGTCGTACTTGCGGATGACGCTCGCGTCGAACAGCGCCGCGACCGGTGGAAAGGCAGCGCCCGAGTCGTAACCGGTGCCGCCGCCGGTCTCGTAATAGATGTTGATCCGCCCTGCCCCGTCGGGGTTGGTGAACTCACTGTCGGCGACCCCCACGCGCCGGAGCAGGCACTCGAGGCTGTCGGCGCCACCGCGGGTCATCGCGATCTTGGGCAAGTGACCCTCGGCCTGGCTCTTCGGCAGACGGAAGGTGTCGGTGCCTGCGAACACGTTGTCCTGGCAGGCCTTGACCTGCGGCAGCACGATGCTGCGCCGCCACTTGCCGGTCTGGATCACCACCGGGATGTTCGTGCCGACCGGGACGTCGTTCATCGTGAAGCTGCCGGTCGCATCGGTGAGCGCAGCGGCCACCGGCTGGCCCGAGACAGTGGTGTCGCACTTCTGGCAGGAGACGCCCTCGACGAGATCGTCGAGCGGCGCGTTCGGCACGTACACCATGACGTTGTAGAGCGGCAGCTTCCCGCCCGGATCGTAGACGGTGCCCTTGACCGTGGTCTTGGGGCGGCCGTCGCACTTGTCGATGTTGCAGCCGATGCCGGTGCACCCGCCGCCCGTCGACACGCCGGGGCAGGCGCCGGGAACGCCGCCGGAGCCGCAGGCCGCGCCGCCGGGGCAGCCCGGGCAGTCGAGCACGCCGCCGCAGCCGTCGCCGATGCGCCCGCAGTACTGACCTCCGCTCGCGGGCATGCAGCTCACCGGCGTGCAGCTCGCCGGCGCGCAGACGCCCGGGATCTTCCCACCGCAGGTCGCGCCCGCGCCGCAATCGCCGCAGGCGAGCGTGCCGCCGCAGCCGTCACCGATGGTGCCGCAGTAGTGCACGCCGCCGGCGTTGCACACCAGCGGAACGCAGTTGGCCTGCGTGCACACCCCCGACGTGCAGACCTGTCCCGCGGGGCAGGCGCCGCAGGCGAGCGCGCGCCCGCAACCGTCCCCGACCTTGCCGCAGTACGATCCGTTGGCGGGCGTGCAGGAGAGCGCCACGCAGCTGGGGCCGCCGACGCAGACGCCGGCCTCGCAGCTCTGGCCCGCGGAGCAGGCACCGCAGTCGATGGTGCCGTTGCAGCCGTCGCCGATGACGCCGCAGTACTGGCCGCCGGGCGGGCTGCACGTCACTCGGGTGCAGGCGCCGCTGTCGGAACCGGGTGGGCGCGTGTCACGAGCGCCGCGCGCATCGGATCCTCCCGACGCGCCGCTGTCGGTGCCGGAGCCGGAGTCGCCCGTCTTGATGGGCTGCACGCGTGCGCAGCCGGCCAGCCCCGCGAGCACCGCCGCCGCGACCAGGAGGACTCCGAGCGGTGGCGGTGCGATCTCGCTGGTCTCGCGCGGACCGCGCGGGCGGCTGTGCAGCATGAGTCGGTCCTCGGGGGGCGTGGGGTCGGCGGCCGGGGCGGCACACGCCGGCCCGGGGGCAGCGCGCGCGATGCGCACTTGCCTTCATGGGTTGCCGCAGCCCCTCCCGACGGCTCGTGGGCGCCGGCGCGGCGCCGCGACGAGCGGCCACGAACCGCGACCGGGTGAGCGTCTCGCTGGCGGCTCAGCCGCCCGGACCGTCGGTCATGATGTAGCCGGTCAGGTCGCCCACCTTGGCCTCCAGCTCGTTCATCACGTCGTAGAGCAGGTGGCGCTCGCTCAGGAGCGCGAGATAGTTGTCAGCGCCATCGACGATCACCGCGTGGCGGACGCGCTGCGCCCGCATGGCCGACGCCGCTCCTTCCACGGAGGTGGCGTCGAGCACCCTGACGATGTTGGCGTTCATCACGTCGGCGATACGCGTCGTGGCGGGATCGCGACCCTCGGCAACGACGCGCTTCACCAGGTCGCGCTCGCTGACGACGCCGACGATCGAGGAGCCTTTGCGCACGGCGATCGCACCGATCTGCGACTCGGCCATTATGCGTGCGGTCTCGCGCACGGTGACGTCTGGTGTGACTTCCGGTCTCTCATGGCTCAGACGAAGTAACCCCATTGTGGCCCTCCCGTGAGCGAGTCTAAGCGAGGGACGCGCCACGCACGCGACGGCTCGGACGTTTCATCGAAAAATTCACGCCGCCGTTACCGGCCAGAAATCGCGGGGCTACCAAACATTGAGAATCCGCGATCGAAATGAGGGGGAGCGTTGATTTTCGTTGTGCCCGCTCACGGGAGCGCGGCGATGATCTTCTCGGACACGTCCCAGAGCCGCGCTGCCAGCTCCGGGTCGCTGGCGATCGGCGCCGGCTCGGCCGGGTTGCAATCCGCATAGTATGCGCCGGTCGCGCCGGCGACCGCGGCGCTGGTCGCGAGGTAGCACTGGGTGGCCGCGCCCTGCGCCGGGGTCTTGAGCACCAGAGGCGCGGCGACGTGCATCGCCACGCGCGCCACGAGCGGCAACGAACGATTCAGGTTGGTGGCGATCACGCCCGGGTGCAGCGTGTTCGCGGTCCGAGCACCGACGCCGAGCCGGCGGGCCAGCTCCTTGGTGAACAAGATATTGGCCAGCTTCGACTGGCCGTAGGCCTTCCAGGGCGTGTAGCCGCGTTCACCCGACAGGTTGTCGAGCTCGATGCCGCTCGCGGGCGCCCGGCGATGGGCCTCGCTCGCGACGACGACGACGCGGCCCTGCGCGGTCAGTCGCTCGAGAAGCCCGAGCACCAACATCATGTGCCCGATGTGATTCGTCAGGAACTGCAGCTCGTAGCCGAACTTTTGCGTCAGCTTCGGCAGCGCCATGATGCCGGCGTTGCAGATCACCGCATCGAGCGGTGGAGCGTCGCGCTTGACGGCCTCGATGCACGTACGCACCGACGCCGGCTCCGACAGCTCACAGGCGAGAGGAACGAAGTCGCCCGTGAGGCCGGCGCAGCCCGCGCGCGCCCGCTCCAGCGAGCGCCCCGTCGCGATCACGCGAGCCCCGCGCGACGACAGCGCGCGGATCGTCTCGCGCCCGAGCCCGGAGTTACAACCGGTCACCAGCATCGTCCGCCCGCGCAGGTCGACCCCGGCGGTCACCTCGGCGGCGGTCGAGCCGTACCCGAAACCGCTCGCTCCCTTGCTCTTGAGCTGCGCCAGGATCGACATTGTGGTTGAGATAGCACGCCTTTCGCGCGGCGCGCTTCCAGCCGAGCTGAAATCGCGTAGTCTTTCGATCGAGGCGCGTTGACACTGCGAACCGGTCATTCCGTCGGCTCCATGGACGTCGACCGGATCGCCGACCAGTTGCGCAGCGATGGCTTCGCCGCCGTGGAGCACGCGCTGGAGGCCGGGCTGCTCGCGCATCTCGACGCGGGTTGCGACGACGCGAGCGCGCTACATTTTGCGCCCAGCAGCGTCGGCCGAGGCGCGCAGCGGACCCACGACGGTGACATCAGAGGCGACGTGATTCGGTGGCTCGATGAAGGGAACGACGCAGACCACGCGTACTTGCTCGTCATGGAAGAGCTCCGCGTCGCCCTCAACGAACGGCTCTACCTGGGGCTGTTCAGCTATGACTGCCACTACGCGATCTACGCCGCCGGCCGGCGCTATCAGCGGCACCTCGACAGCCTGAGCGGCCAGACCAATCGACTGCTGTCGACCGTGATCTATCTCCACGACCAATGGGCGCTCGCCGACGGCGGCGAGCTGGTCCTGTATCGGGGCGGCGACGTGAGCCCGACGGCACGCATCCTGCCCAGACCCGGTCTCATGATCCTGTTCCTCAGCGAGGAATTTCCTCACGAGGTGCTGGTCGCGCACAAACCGCGCCATAGCCTCGCGGGCTGGTACCGGGGCCGGGCCGGATGCTGAATCGCGGCTGGCTTCAGCGCCAGACGACGGCGCGAAATCCGGTATCGAAGGCGCTCACGCCGACCACCGTTCCGGCGCTGTTGACCGAACTCGCGGAGCTGAAGTTGCTGCCGGGCAGGGTTCCCAGATCGACGATGGCGCGGTTGTAGTCCCACAGCAGGGCGTGCTCGGAATCAGCGCTGGTACCCTCGCCGGCGACCAGGCCGCTGCTGGAGATGGCGCCGGCGTTCGATGAGCCGCCCGCGATGGCGCCCAGATCTCGGAAGGTGCCTCCGCTCGACAGGAGGTAGCCGTGGGGATTTCCGGGGGCGATCTCGAAGGAGCCGACGATGTCGCCCGACGAGTTGATACCGTCGGCGGAGCTGCTCGCGCCGCCGAATCCGCCGAGGTCGGTCATGACGCCGTTCTTGAAGACCCAGCCGTGGAAGTCACCGCTCGGCGTGGCTCCGTTGCCGATGATCACGCCGGACGAGTTGATGCCGGTGGCGAAGGCGCTCCCGCCGCCGAGCGTCCCGATGACGTGGACGCGGCCGTTCTGCCAGCTCACGGCGATGCTGTTGCTCTGACCGACGATGATTCCGTCGTCGTTCACGTCGATGCCCTCGCTGAACATCGAGCCGTCGAGGGGCGGCAGCGCCGTCAGCTTGCCCTGGTCCCAGAGGAAGGCGCGGGTCTGGGTTTCGCCGGACAACGTGCTGGTCCCGACCACCTGTCCGCGGTTGCTGATCGCGAGCGCCTGGCTGAACGTGCCGCCGAGCGTCCCGAGGTCGACCATCCTTCCCGATCCCGACCACGGTGTGATCAGAAAGGCGTGCGTCTGGCCGCCCGCCGTCGTCGACTCACCGACGATCTGTCCCGGCTCGTTGATGTCGCGCGCAAAGGCGGTGGCTCCGCCGAGCGTGCCAAGATCCATGATCTGCCGCCCCGTGATCGGCTTCCCCGCCGCGCGCACGCCGGCGGACGACGCCAACGTGGCGAGAGCGAGTGCCAAGACCGTTCCAAAGACGAACCCACGGCGATGTCCACGATTCGCGTTCATGTGACCTCCTCTGGTCGCAACCTTCCCTATGACTCCCGCCACCGAATCGACACAATCCCGAGCCGGAGACGCGGCGCCGGCAAGTGCCGTCAGCGGCAAAATTTGGCTCACCGCTCTTCGACTTTTCGAGCGCCGCCGAGGGACGCGAGGCCGCGGCTCGGCCGTACAATTTTCGGCGGCGAGGCTGACGTATATCTTCGGGAAGCCGAATTGACCTACAGATCGGGGCGTTCCGGCCGTAGTTGATGGGTGGGCCTCGAGGATCGGTACGGATCCTCAGGGCCTGTTCGATTCGCCCTTGCCCCCGACGGCAGCGGCGCCGCTTTCTCTTCGGCGCCCGGCTGCTTTCTGCGGCCTGGGACAGGAGATTCATGGAGAACCACACTTCGCACGCGCCGATCGCCAAGCTGCGCACCGGCATCGAGGGATTCGACGAGATCACCAGCGGCGGACTACCGCGCGGTGGAACCACTCTCGTGATGGGCGGCGCCGGCTGTGGGAAGACGGTCTTTGCCCTTCAGTCTCTCGTCAACAGCATCAGTCGACCCAAAGAGGCAGGCCTTTTCGTCGCCTTCGAAGAGAGCACGGCGCAGATCGTCGCCAACGCCGCCACGTTCGGGTGGGATCTGACCGGCTCCGCCAAGAAACGGCTCCACTTTCTGGATGCGCGCCTCTCTCCCGAGGTCGTGAAAGCCGGCGACTTCGATCTGGCCGGCATGCTCATGCTGCTCCAAATGAAGGCGGAAGAGAGCGGCGCAAAGCTGGTCGTCTTCGACGGGATCGACGTGCTGCTCGGTCTCCTCGATGATCCGGTCGCCGAGCGTCGGGAGATCTATCGAATCCGCGACTGGCTCTCGCAGACCGGCTTGACCGGGATCATCACGCAGAAGGTCGGCGGGACCCAACAGGACCACCGATACAACTTCTTGCAGTTCATGGTCGATTGCGTGGTCGTCCTCCGCCATCAGGTGCTCGACGGCGCCGCCTTTCGCAACCTTCGCGTCATGAAGTACCGCGGCTCCGGTTTCTCGGGTGACGAGTTTCCGATCATGCTCACGACCGAGGGTATGAAGGTCACGAACCGGGGCGCCCCCGAGCTCAAGTACGCCGTCTTCGACGAACGGGTCTCGTCCGGGCTCGCTCGCCTCGACAGCATGCTCCACGGCGGATATCACCGCGGCTGTAACGTCCTCATCTCCGGGGCCCCCGGCACCGCGAAGTCGACGCTGGCCGGTCTCTTCGTTGCCGCCGCCTGCGCCCGCGGCGAACGCTCGCTGTACGTGAGCTTCGACGAAGGCGCGGCCCAGATCGTTCGAAATCTCCGGTCGGTGGACATCCGACTCGCGCCGCATTTGAAGTCCGGCCTCCTCAAGATGTACTCGACGCGCACGCGCGGGCCCAACATCGAAGATCAGTTCCACGCCTTACGAGACCAAGTCCGCGCGACCAAGCCGCGGTGTCTGGTGATCGATCCGCTGTCGGCGCTCTCGACGAGCGTCGTACATCCAGCAGCGCTCGACGCGACCCGACAGTTCCTCGACTTCCTCAAAGTCGAGGGGATCACGGTCGTCAGCACCTCGCTGATGGATGGCGTCAGCACCGACGAAACGAGCGCAATTGGGATCTCGACGATCGCCGACACCTGGATCCACGTCTCTTACGTCGTCCAGGATGGTGAGCGCAACCGTGCGCTGACCATCGTCAAGTCGCGCGGCACCAGGCATTCAAACCAGGTTCGAGAGCTGACGCTGTCCGACGCCGGCGTCGACCTCACCGACGTCTTTGCCGCCCAGGGCAAGGTGTTGATGGGCGTGGCCCGATGGGAATGGGAGCAGCAAGAGCGGGCGGGGACGAAGCGCACCCAGGTCGCGGCGGAGCTCAAGCGGTTGCAGCTTCAATTGGCGCAGGCCGAAGCCGAAGCGCGACTCAGAGTGGTCCAGACGGAGATGGAGGCACGCAGCGCCGAAATGGCCCTCCTGGTCGATGCGACCGGATCGGCGTCCAAGCTGGTGAGCACCGATCGCGCGGTGCTGCGCAAGATGCGGCACGCCGACGCCGATGTCGATGTCGATGTCGGCCCGCAGAAGACACTTCGCCATGTGACCACTCGATCAAAGAACGGGAGCTCGAAGAATGCGCAGCGTCGAAGTCTCTAAGCCGACCAAGCGCAGGTCCAAGTCAACGACCCGTTCGTTGCGCCTTTACGTCGCCGGGAATGCGCCCAACTCGCTGCGTGCGATCGCCAACGCCAGATCGATCTGTGAGGGCCAGGGAGGTCCGATCGAGCTCGAGATCGTGAACGTGCTGGAGCACCCCAAGCGCGCCCTGGCCGACGGCATCATCGTGACGCCGACTCTCATCAAGCTGTCCCCGCTACCGATTCAGAGAATGGTCGGGGATCTCAGTGACAGAACCCAAGTTCTGCTCACCCTGGGGTCCAAGTGAGCGTTCACGCCGGGCCCTACACACGGGGCCTGGCAAGACGGCTCGTGGAAGCCGAAGAGACGATCAAGGCGCTCCTTTCGGGACAGATCGACGCGATCGTCGAGGCCAGCGGTGAGACGCCGATCCTGCTCGCCAAGGCCCAGGAGGCCTTGCGCGCGAGCGAAGCCCAGTACCGCCAGATCGTCGAGACCACGACGGACGGCATCATCAAGCTCGACATCGAAGAGCGCATGGTCTTCGTGAACCGACGGTTCGCGGAGATGCTCGGCTACGAGCCCGGCGACATCGTTGGCATGAGCGTGTTTGCGGTCATGAGCGCCGCCGCAACGGCCCTGATGACCGAGTCGGTCCTTCGCCGGCGAGCCGGGTCGCAGGACGCCCTCGACACGACGTTGCGCCACAAAGACGGGAGTGAGATCGCGGTCAATATCGTGGCCTCTTCGATGCTCAACGGAGACGGTCAATACGTCGGGAATCTGGGCGTGGTCCGGGATGTCACCGAACGCACGAAACTGCAGGCGCAGCTCATGGTGAGTGACCGGATGGCGTCCGTGGGGACCCTGGCCGCGGGCGTCGCGCACGAGATCAACAATCCACTCACGGCGGTGATCGGAAACCTGGATGTCGTCATCGAGAGCGTGGTCTCGACGACGGGAGAGCGCCCGTCTTCGATGAGTCCCGAGAGAATGGGCGTCTGGCTTCGAGAGAACGTCGAGGAGCCCCTCGTGGAGGCGCGTGATGCCGCCGAACGAGTGAGACTCATCGTCCGCGATCTCAAGATATTTTCTCGCTCGCCCGCCGAGGAGCCGACGGGCCCGGTGGATGTCGAGCGGGTCATGGAGTCGTCCTTACGAATGGCGTGGAACGAGATTCGCCACCGCGCGCGCCTGGTCAAGGTCTACGGTCGCGTGCCGCACGTCGGCGTCAATGAAGCGCGGCTCGGGCAAGTGTTCCTCAACCTGATCGTGAACGGCGCGCAGGCCATCCAGGAAGGACGCGCGGAGGACAACGAGATCCGCGTCACCACGAGCTTGAGCGGCGAGCGCGTCGTCATCGAGGTGAGCGACACCGGCGCCGGGATTCCGCCCGAGATCATCGGCAGGATCTTCGACGCATTCTTCACGACGAAGGCGGTCGGCATCGGCACCGGTCTCGGCCTGGCCATTTGCCATCGTATCGTCACCGACATGGGGGGAGGCCTGACGGTCGAGAGCGAAGTGGGAAAGGGATCGACCTTCCGAGTGGCGCTGCCGGTCTATCGCGAGAGAACGACCGAGCTCGCGCCCGTGGACGTCGCTCCGAGCACAGGTCGGCGCGGCCGCATCCTCGTCGTGGACGACGAGGCGCTCGTGCTCCGGGTGGTCGAGCGAAGTCTCTCCGCGGAGCACGAGATTGCGACGGTCACCTCCGCCGCGGAGGCCCTCGCGCTGTGCACGAGTGGCGCAAAGTTCGACCTGATCCTCTGTGACCTCATCATGCCGGACATGACCGGAATGGACCTTCACCGCGAGATCGCGCGCGTCGCTCCCGAGATGGTGGACCGGATGATCTTCCTGACGGGAGGCGCCTTCACGCCCGGGGCCCGGCAGTTTCTCTCCGAGATCGCCCGAGAGCACATCGAGAAGCCGTTCGAGCTCGCGAGCCTTCGGGAAGTCGTCCGCCGATACCTGGAGTAGGGCTCGCCGGCTCGACGCCTCCCGACTGAGAGAAAAGCCGACCGCATGGTCAAGGTGACGAGCCCTACGACGGAGATCGTCTGGAGCCCCGACAAGCGCGTCGCGGACGTTCGCTACACGCGCGGCACGACGCTGCGAAGCGAGGACGGCGACTTCTTGGTCGCCACACTGACCGGCTGGATCGGAGCCAACGGCGACCCCTTCGCCGTGCTGGCGGACGCGGCCGGGCTCGAGGGCACCGACGCCGAATATCGCGCCAAGGCCAACCGGTTCTTTCGGGAGCACCGGCGCACGGCGTTCATCGCTCTCATCAATCTCGGCCCGGTGATCCATGTCGTGGTGGAGTTGTTTCGGGTGGGGACAGGCATCCAGTTGAAGACCTTCTCCGACGATCCGGCCGCGCGCGCCTGGCTGCGAACCAAGGGGATCGCCGCATGAGCGGCTCACCGTCGTTCGACGACGTCTTCTCGGTGATGGCCGCGGCGTCGGTCGGAGACCTGGCGGCGCGCGTCGCCGTGCCCGACGACCCGTGGCTCGACGACACAGCGACGAAGTTCGCCTTCGCGCTCAACATCCTGATGGACGATCTCGCGCTGCGAGCGGCCGAGGCGCAGAGCGAGCTGGCCGAGCGCAAGCGGATCGCCGATCACCTCCGCCTGCTGTCGGAAGCGGCGCACGAATTCTCCGCCGCGACGTACGACTTCGAGCACCTGCTCGATGTCGTCGCCCGTCGCCTGGGCGAGGGGCTCGGTGACCTGTGCGGCATCCGGATCGCCACCGAGGACGGAGAGTGGCTCGAGTCCACGCGCGCGATCTACCACCGAGATCCGGAGCTGCTCGCCCTGGCGCGCCAGGGCGCGGTCGCCGAGCGCCAACGCTTCGGCGAGGGGATCTCGGGCCGTGTCGCCGCCACCGGCGATCCGATCATCACCTCCAAGGCCAGCGCCGCCGAGTTCGCCGCGGCCGCCGAGCCCAAGTACCGGCCGTTCATCGAGCGCCTCGGGATCACGACTTCGATCGTCGTTCCGCTCAGGTACCGGGGCAAGGTCCTCGGCGTCGCCAACCTCGTGCGCAACAGCCCCGGCCGCCCGTACAACGACGACGATCTCGAGTTCGTGCGAGCCATCGCCGATCACGCGGCGGTCGCCGTCGAAAACGCCCGGTCGTACGCGGCAGAGCGCACCTCCCACGCCGCCGCGGTGCGCGCGAACGAGGCGCTTCACGACTCCGAGGTCGCCCACCGGCTTCTGTTCGACGCGAGCCCCCTGCCCCTCTTCGTCTTCGACGTCGAGACGCTCGCGCCGCTGGCCGTGAACGAAGCGGCGCTGCTCCTCTACGGCTACTCGCACGACGAGTTCATGAGCATCAATGTCTCCGATCTCGCCGTCGATGGACGCGAGTCCGCGCAGGCCAGGCTCGCGGCCTCGGGAGAAGAAGCCGCGGCCGGGACCTCACGCTATCGTCGCCGGGACGGCTCACAGTTCGTCGCCGAATACACGACGCGGGCGCTCCCGTTCGCGGGTCACCGGGCGCGCATCGCCGTCATCAAGGACATCACCGCGCAGCTCATGGGCGAAGAGGCGCTCCAGCGCACCGAGGAGCAGCTCCGCCAGGCGCAGAAGATGGAGGCCGTGGGACGGCTCGCCGGAGGCGTCGCCCACGACTTCAACAACGTCCTGTCGGTCATCCTCAGCTACGGGGATCTGCTTCTCGCTCAGATGAATCCGAGCGAGCCCATGCGCGAGGAGGTCCTGGAGATCGCGAAGGCTGGGAGGCGGGCCGCCGCGCTCACGCGCCAGCTGCTCATGTTCAGCCGCCAGCAGGTGCTCGCGCCCAAGGTCCTCGATCTGAACGAGGTGCTCACCAACATGGACAAGATGCTCCAACGTATCCTCGGGGCGGACGTCGATCTGGTCTCGCGGCTGACGCAGCCGCTCGGCAGCGTCCTCGTCGATCCGAGCCACATCGAACAGGTCATCATGAACCTGGCCGTGAACGCCCGGGACGCGATGCCGATCGGCGGAAAGCTGACGATGGAGACGAGCAACATCGTCCTCGACGAGGCCTACGCGCACGACCACCTGGGCGTGAAGCCGGGACCGCACGTGATGCTCGCGGTGACCGACACCGGCACCGGCATGGACAAGGCGACGATGGGCCGCATCTTCGAACCGTTCTTCACGACGAAGGAGGCGGGCAAAGGGACGGGACTGGGGCTCTCCACGGTGTTCGGCATCGTCCAGCAGAGCGGCGGCAGCGTCTGGGTTTACAGCGAGCCCGGCCATGGGACGACGTTCAAGATCTACCTGCCGCAGGTCGACGGCGCGGTCGATCTCGCTCGCCCGACGGTGGCGCCGAAGACCCTGCGCGGGTCAGAGACGATCCTGCTCGTCGAGGACGATGAGCAGGTGCGCACGGTGGCTCGCGGAATCCTCGTCAGGAGCGGCTACCACGTCATCGAGGCTCGCAACGCCGGGGAGGCGTTGCTCCATGCCGAGAAATACCCCGGCAGGATCCACCTCCTCCTCAGCGACGTCGTCATGCCTCACATGAGCGGCCCCGAGCTCGCCAAGCGCCTCGCGCAGGGACGGCCCGACATGAGCGTGCTGTGCATGTCCGGCTACACCGACGACAGCATCGTTCGCCACGGCGTCCTCGAGGGGCGGATCGCGTTCGTCCAGAAACCGATCACCCCCGAGTCGTTGACGATGAAGGTGCGCGAGGTGCTGGAGTCGAGCGCCGTCGAGCGCCGCTGATCGGTGCCCGTCCATGATAGCGTGAGCGGCGATGTTCGCGTGGCTCAGGCGTCGCCGGCGCGCTGCGATTCGCCGCCGGCCATTTGCGCCGGAGTGGCACGCGATCATCGAGAAGAACGTGCCCTATGTCGCGCACCTGCCGCCGGAGGATCGCGACGCTCTCGCCGCGCACGTACAGGTGTTCCTGGCCGAGAAACACTTCGAGGGATGCGGCGGGCTCGAGATCACCGACGAGGTGCGAGTCACGATCGCAGCGCAGGCCTGCATCCTGCTGCTCCACCAGGAGACCGACTACTACCCGAACCTGGTCTCCATTCTCGTCTATCCGACGACGTACGTCGTCCGCGGTGGCCGCCCCACCCCGCAGGGTCTGATCGCCGAAGGCCCCGAGGCCCGGCTCGGCGAATCCTGGGCGCGGGACGTCGTCGTGCTCGCGTGGGATAGCGTGCTGTCGGGCGCCGCGGACATTCACGACGGGCACAACGTCGTGCTCCACGAGTTCGCGCACCAGCTGGACCAGGAGCATGGCGGCGGCGACGGCGCGCCTGCCCTTCCCCGCCGCTCGATGTACGTCGCGTGGGCACGCGTGCTCGGCCATGATTTCGACCAGCTGGTGAAAGACGTGGAACACCACCACCGCACGCTGATCGATCGATACGGTGCCACCAACCCGGCGGAGTTCTTCGCAGTCGTGACGGAGGCGTTCTTCGAAAAGCCTGGCCAGCTGCGCGTCCGGCATCCCGACCTCTACGCCCAGCTCCGGGACTTCTATCGCCAGGATCCGGCGGCGGCGATCCCGGAGACGCGGCGTGGGCCCGTTTAGCGCTCGTCTCTCACGAATCGTCACATTTCGGGGTCGATGGGAGCGGGATCAAAGCGTGGCGGCGCTACGGAAGCTGTGCGGGTGACGTGGAAGGGGGGGACCCAGCGGTCCGGGACGGAAGGGGCTTGTCGC
>CAZNCQ010000081.1:16476-25201 GCA_964571275.1 uncultured Myxococcales bacterium | reverse complement strand
GACGCGGTTCTTGCCCATCTCCCAGATCAGCCAGACCGACAGCTCGTAGCGCCGCTGGTGGATGATCTCGGCGGCGCGCTCGACGAGCCGGGCGCGTTCCTCCCAGGCTATCCGGCTCCAGCGCGGGTAAGCGGCGCGCGCTGCGGCGACGGCGTCGTTGACGTCGGCGGCGGCGCCGGCGGGCACGCGCGCGACGACGACGCGCGTGTCGGCGGGGCTGACGCTGTCCGTGGTCGCCGTGCCCTGGCGCGGAGCGCCGGCGATCCGCATCGGGTGCATCGCGCCGAGCTGGCCCTGGCCCGGGCCGGAGATCTGCGCGATCGCCGCGTCGAACCCGGCGCGGACTTCGGGGTTGTCGGCGCTGAGACTGACGTAGGTCACCTTGGCGGGCGCGGTCATGGTTCCCTCCGCCTTAGAATACCTCCGTTCTCCAAGGGAACAAAGACAGGAGCGGAGACGGAATCACCGCGCACGTCATTTCGCTGTCGGTAGCCGGGGTTAGATCGCGCGCGATTCGGGCTATTTTCAGGCCGAATCTTCGTGAATCTTTCGGCGCCGCATCGTTGACACCCTAGACCCGAATCCGTAGTGTACGGCGCCCGGTTTGGCTGGAAACCGGAGGGGGCCGTAAATGACCAAGGCAGAGCTCATCGAGCGCGTCCACGGGAAGAAGCATCTCGCACGCGGCCTCACCAAGAAAGCCGTCGCTCAGATCGTCGACGCCGTCTTCGTCGAGATGGGCGACTACTTCATCCGTACCAAGATCACGCGCAATGCCGCCGCCAAGCTGACCTACCCGGGATTCGGCACCTTCTCCAAGCGGCGCCGGGGCGAGCGCACGGTGCGCAACCCACAGACCGGCGATCCCATCGTGATTCCGGCGCAGTCGACCATCACGTTCTCGCCGGGCCAAGAGCTGCGCGGCCTCCTCAATCGTAACGGGCACGTCAAGAACGGCATCAAGCGGGCGACCTCGGGCCCGGAAGGTTGACGGACGTCCGACGGCGGATGTCCGACGGCGGATGTCCGACGGCGGATGTCCGACGGCGGATGTCCGACGGCGGCGGATCGCGGTTGTCACATTGCGGGCAGGCGAGGACGCCTCGGCTCCGCTACAATGAAGAGGGATGCTGGATCCGCGCGTCGAGCTCGCCGACCTACACATTCACGTGGGGGGCGCCGTCGCGCCGCACATCCTCTGGTCGATCGCGCACGACCAGGGTTTCAAGCTGCCCGTGCAGACCTACTGGGAGTTTCGCGACCTGGTCACCGCGGGCCCCGAAAAGGTGAGCTCGCTCGGCGACTACCTGGCGATCCTGCACCAGTGGACCGAGAAGATTCAGTCGTCGCCGGCGGCGATAGAACGTTCGATCTACGAGATCATCGGTAAGGAGTTCCGCTCGAGCAACGTCTCGTTGATCGAGCTGCGCTTCAATCCGATGAAGCGCAATCTCGGCGGCGAGCGCGATCTCGACCACATCATCCACGCGGCGTTGCGCGGCATGGATCGCGCCTGCCTGGAGTACGGCGTGCGCGCGGGGCTGATCTTCTGTCTGGCCCGCGAGTTCTCGCTGGAGCTGAACGAGATCCTGGTGAAGAAGGCCGTGAAATACCGATCGCGGGGCGTGGTCGGGATCGACCTGGCCGGGCCGGAGGTGCACACCCTCGAGCTCGGCGAATACGTCGAGGGCTACCGCGATCTCTTCCAGCGTGCGCGCTCGGCCGGGCTCGGCACCACCGTGCACACCGGCGAGACCGCCTACACGGCGGTGCCCGGCGTGCTCGCGGTGCTGGAGAAGCTGTCGCCGTCGCGCATTGGCCACGGCATCGCCGCCGCGCGCAGCGAAGAGGCGGTGCGCAAGCTGGTCGAGGCCGGCACGATCCTGGAGATCTGCCCCACCTCGAATCTGCGCACGCGCGCCGTCGCCGATCTGGTCGAGCTCGGCGACGCCCTTCGCACGTTCGAACGCGCCGGCGTGCGCTTCACGATCAACACCGACGGTCCGTACCTGCTCAACACTCATCTTCGCTACGAGTACGACCTGCTCTCGCGCGCCGGCATCCTCGACGACGCGCAGATCGAACGCACGATCGCGGTCGCGCGTGCCGCGACGTTCGTCCGCTGAAGGTGTCTCGACGTTGGCCGCCGCGCGGCGTGATACTGTCGAGGCCGTGAGATGGATGGCCCGGGCCTGCACGGCTCTGGCGTGCGCCGGCGTCGGCCTGCTGCTGCTGGCGCCGGGCGCGGCGCGCGCGGCTGGCACGTTCAGCTGGGCGCCGGCCGACAGTCCCGCCGTCGCGCGCGGCCGGCAGGTCGCTGCGCGCTTCGACCAGGAGTCGCTCTTCGAGATCTCCGTCGAGGTCAACAACGCATTCGCCCTCGAAAACCGGCGCGCGATCGCCGTCGCCGAGGAGGAGCTGCGGCGCGTGCCAGGCGTGCGGCGCGTCTTCGGTCCGGCGCAGCTCGCCGACCTGGCGGTCGACGGCAGCGGGCGCGTCGGTGTGCGCCGCGTGCTGGAGCGCGGCGGCAGCGAATCTGACGACGAGGCCGTCCGCCAGCGGGTCGTGCGGCGTGCCGACGCGCTCGGCTGGTTCCTGGCGCCCGACGGCAGCCGCGTGCGGTTCTTCATCGACGCCGACCCCAACCTGGTCGCGCGCGGCGCCGTCCGCGTGCCGCTCGAGCGCGCGATCGCTTCATCGGGCTTGCAGCTGCTCTACGCCTCCGGCGTGCACACCGACGGCGACGCGCTCTGGCCTGACCCGAGCGACGCGGTCTCGCGCTGGGGTGCGGCGGCCTTCGCCGGCGCTGCCGTGCTGCTCTCGGTCTGGACCGGGCGTTGGTTTGCCCGGTCGCGCGCGCCGGCCGGGCGGCGCAGCTTCCCGCGCGGTCGGCGCGCGCTGGTGATCGCGGGTGCCACCGTCGGCGCCGGCGCGTTGCTGATCCTGTGCGCGGTCGCGCCGGTGCGCGGCGTCGCCTGGCGAGCCGCGGCCGTCGCGGCGGCCGCGGCGGCTGTCGGCTTGGCCGGCGATCGGCCACCCGCGGTCGACGGTCTCGCGCGGCGGTTGGCTCCGCGGCCGCACGCCGCGGTGATCGCGTTCGCCGCGGCGCTGGTGGCCGCTGCGTCGCTGCTGGCGCCGCGCGCGCGGATCGGGACGCAGCAGTGGCGTCGCACACCGTTTCTGTTCGTGACCGTGCGTGGGGACTTCGAGCAACCGGCCGTGCTGCGCGAGGTGCGCCGGCTGGCCGATTTCCTGCGCGCTCAGCCCGGCGTCGACGGCGCCTGGTCGGTCGCAGATCTGTTCTTCGGGATCGCGCTCGGGGGCGGCGACGTGAGCCGAGTGCCCGAGTCGGCTGGCGCCATTGGTGTGTTGCTCGACCAGGCGCGTGGCGATCCGGCGGTGGCGCTGGAGCTGGCGCCCGACCATCGCGAGGGGCTGGTCATCGCGCGCTTCGACGACGATCCGCCCTCGGATCGACTGCAGATCTACGATCGGCTCGAGCGCTACCTGCGCACCGAGCTGCGCAGCGCGCTCATTCAAGTGGACCTCAGCGATCCGCACCTGCCGCTGGCGACGCGATTGCTGGGCAAGGGCGTGCTCGCCGGCGACGCGCGCGAGCGGATCGTCCGGATCTGCGCGCGCTCGGGGCGGCCGCTCAACGACGGCGAGATCGCGTCGGTCGAACGGTTCACGCGCCAGGCGGCGATGTTGCCGGCCGCGGATCTCGGCAAGCTCAAGCTGGAGGTCAGCAATGTGTTGCGCGATTTCGTGCCGGGCGGACGCGCGCCCGGCGCGATCGCGCTCACTGCGGCGGACCGCACGCGCCTCGCCGACGAGATCGGCACCGCCAGCGTCGACGCGAGCCTCGACGACCTCCACCGCACGCTGGCGGCGCACCTGGGCGCGCAGCTCGGCGAGGACCGCGTCACGGCGCTGGCGGCGGCGCTGCAGCCGCGCCTGGCGTTTGTTCGCCAACGCGCCGCCGCCCGGATTAACTTTCGGGCCATGCTCTACGGCGCCGATCTGCCGACCGACGGCATGCTCTCGGACGAGGTGCGCAGCGCCACGCGCGAGGCCATGGGTTCGGTCGTGGGGATCCCCGTCGCGCCGGAGATGCCGGGCGCGTTGCGCCTCGACGCGGTTGCGATCGGCGGCGCGGCGAACGATCGCGCGCTGTCCGAGTTCTTGCGCCCGGCGCTGCGCTGGGGCGCGATCGCGATGGCGGCGGTGCTGGCGGTCCTGCTGGTCTGGGCCGGGCGCGGTCGCGGGCTGCTCTGGTGGCCGGTGGGGCTGGCGCCGGCTGCGCTGGCGGTGATCGTGCCCGCGCTGTGGGGCGAGCCCGTCGGTTTGCAGTACGTGTCGCTGCTGGTGGGTACGACCGCCGCCGGCGTCACCGCGGCGCTCGCGGAGGCGGCGCGGAGGCCGCTGTGAAGGGGCGGACCCGTCGAATGTCGGGCTGCACGGCCGGGGCGTTGTCGCTGCTCGGTGTCGCGGGCTGCGCGCTGCCACCGTGGAGCATGGGCGCGCCGCTCGACGGCCGGCCGTCGATCCCGGCGACCAGCGAGGCCCCGTCGCTTCCGTCGCTGCGCGCGCTCGCGAGCGCGCTGCGCGCCGCCGGCCACCCCGCGCTGGAGCTGAAGGCGCTGCAGGGGATCGCCCACGCCGACCGTCTCAAGGCCGACGAGCGGGCGCGCCTGATTCCTCTCCTCGAACAGCGCGCTCGTGAGTTGCTGGCGTTGGGGCGCGCGGTTCCGGCGTGCGAAGACCTGCGCCAGCTGGAAGAGCTGGCGCAGGCGCGCGCGCGGGCGCTGGCGTCGCTGCACGCGGCCGCCGAGCGCGACGCCGGCGACGTCTGGCTGGGGATCGGCGATGCGCATCGGGCGCGCGAGGCGTATGAGATCGCGGCGACGCTGGGGGCGGCCGAGACCGACTTTCGGCTGGCGGCGGCCACCGAGCCGCCGGCGCCCGTCGAGCCCGGCGTCGCCGAGCGCGCGGTGCTGGAGCTGCCGCTGCGCGCGGTGCCGCCGTTCGCGGACATTTACCTCGACGGCGGCGCGGCCGCGGGCGTGAGCGAGACCGATCCGGCCGTGCGCCGTCTGGCGCTGGAACGCGCCCTGCGCGCCGCACGGCAGCAGAAGATGCACGCGCTGGCGGCGCGGCTACAACCGCTGGTGGCGAGCGTCGAGCCGCCGGCGGCACCGCCGGCCGACGGTGTCGTCGATTCGCAGCGGCTCGCCGATGCGCTGCTGGACGCGCCGTCCGCGCCCGCGGCGCTGCCACCGCCCGCCGAGGCGGCGGCGCTCGACGACTGGGCCGTCGGCGCGGCGTCGGTGTCCGCGCGTCTGGTGCCGCTGCTCATCAGGGCGGCTCACGAGCTCACGCCCGGCGCCGGAGTCACCGCTGCCGGATGGTTCGCGCCGGGCGAGCGGTCGCGTCGCTGGTCCGAGCTGCTGATCGAGGAAGACCCGACCTCGCCCGACGTGCTGGAGCTGGCCGCGCTCATCGACGGCTTCGCCGGCCGCACCGGCGGCGCGGAGCGCAAGCTGGTCGACCTGGTCTACTTCACGGCCGATCGCTATGAGGGTCTGCTGCGCGCCGCCAGCGTCTGGGAGCGGGTGGGGCAGGTGCGCCTCGGTTGCGCGGCCTGGCTGCGCGCCGCGCGCTGGCGCGACGAGCCCGACGACCCCGCCTGGGGCCGAGCCATCGCCTGCATGCGGCGCGATCCCGGCGCGGGCGACTGGCGCTCGGTGCTGGCCTACGTGCTGGATCGAACGCCGCCCGAGGGCCGCGCCGGCGCTGCGGCCGCGCTCGATCCGAGCGAATCGTCAGGTCTTGCGCCTTCGGCGCTTGCGCCGTCGGTACGTGCGCTGGGCGCGCCCGCGGCGCCGTCGCTCAGCGACCGACCGGCGGGCGCCCCAATCCCCTGCGATAACGCCGGTAGTCCTCGATGATGAGCGGGTGATCGAACGGGATGTCGGCCGGCAGCGCGTCGATCGGGAAGATGCGCGCCTCGGCGGCGTCGTCGCCGCCCACCGGCTCGCCGCTGGCGCGCGCGATGAAGACCACGCCCACGGTGTGAAAGCCGCGCGGGTCGCGCCTGGGGTCGGAGTAGACGCCCAGCATCTCGGTGAGCTCCACGTCGAGGCCGGTCTCCTCGAGCGCCTCGCGGCGCGCGGCGGTCGCGACGGTCTCGCCGATGTCGACGAAGCCGCCGGGCAGCGCCCAGCCGAGCGGCGTGAAGCGCCGGCGCACCAGCACGATGCCGCTCGCGCCGCCATGCAGACCGGCCGGTCCGCCGGCCGGCGAGTTGGGCAACATCTCGATGATCGCGTCGACGGTCAAGCGCGGGGTTTCAGGTGGGCCGTGGCTCATCGTCTGCGCTCCTCGAAACGCAACAGCTTGCCACGCAGCGCCTCGAACGTCGCGCGCGCCGCGGATGCCTCCGCGAGGTTGCGGTGCTCACCGGGGTCGGCCGCGAGATCGTACATCTCCCAGCGCCGGTCGCTGATACGGTGGATGACCTTGTACTTGCCGTCGACCATCATCGCCGCGTGGTGCGGCCAGGCGGTGGCGGGCATGAGCTCGGAGAAGACCGGCCGCTGTGCACGCTCGTCCCCGCGGATGCGCGGCAGCAGGCTCTTGCCGCGGAAGCTGGGCGGGATCGGCGCGCCGACCAGGTCCAGCAGCGTCGGGCCCACGTCGACGAGTGACACCTGGTCCTCGAACACGTGGGGTGGCAAGCCCGGGATCGCGATGATCAGCGGCACGCGCAGCTGCTCGTCGAACAGGTCCTGGCCGTGAAAGAAGATCTTGTGCTCGCCGAACGCCTCGCCGTGATCGGCCATGACGACCACGGCGGTGTCGTCGGCCAGGCCCAGCTGGTTCAGCGCCGCGAACAGCTTCTTCAGCCAGAGATCGACGTAGGCGATCTCGTAGTCATACTTCTCGACCAGACCGGGCACGCCCGACAGCGTCGGCGGGAACTCCTTGTGCACCATGTAGCTCGAGTGCGGCTCGAACAGGTGCGTCCACAGCGCGAAGCGCTCCTTGTGCGCCGCCGCCTTGCGCAGCCGATCGATCACGCGTGGCACGATGCGCGGCGAGGCGATGTCCTTGTTCGATTCGGCGATGGTGCCGGCGCCGTCGTCGGACCACTCCGCGAACGACTTGTTGATGCCGCGCTCGGCGGTGAAATAGAAGTGCGAAAAGATCCCGATGTTCTTCCAGCCGGCCGCCGCCAGCCCCTCGAAGAAGGTGACGTTCGACGGTAGCAGGTTTGGGTAGTTCACGGTCGGCTTGTCCCAGGCGATCTCCGACGGGTAACGGCTGGTGAGGATCGAGGGGAACGAACGCGGCGTGTTCGGCGCCTCGGACCAGGCGCGGCGGAAGTAGGCGCCGCGCTTCGCGAGCGCGTCGAGCGTCGGCGTCAGCGAGCGGCCGGGCGGGCGGGCGTAACCGGCGACACCCAGCCGGTCGCCGCGGAACGCGTCGATGGTGACGATGAGGATGTTGCCCCGGAAGGAGCCGGAGCGTGGGCCGGTGGTTTCCGGCGACTTCGCCTTCGGCCCCCCGCCGGCGCGCGCGGGTGGGGGCGGCGGTGGTGGCGGCTCCGGTTCGGCCGGCTCCGCGACCGCGACGGCGTCACCGCCCTCGCAGTTCTGATCGATACCGTCGCCGGGGATGTCCTCGGCGCCTGGGTAAACGTCGGCGCGCGTGTCGTCGCAGTCACCGCCTCCGAAGCGCGCCGAGAAACCGTCGCCGTCGTGGTCGGTCAGCGCGCGTGCGATCGTCGTACCGAACCGCAGGCCGAGCGATCCGTCGCCGACGGCCTTCCAGAGCGCCGACGACTCCGGGACGCGCGCACCCAGCGCCAGCGCCAGGATCACCGCCGCGACCGCGGCCAGCTCGAGCGCGACCGGACGGCGAAAGAACCGCCGTGACAGCGCGGCGCCGCGCTTGGTGCGATACCAGAACAAGCCGTGCCCGAGGCCGAAGGCGGCGGCGATGGCCAGCGCCACCAGCGGTCCGAGGTCGAGCACGCGCCAGTCCGCACGTGACAGCGCGCCGATCCCGGCGAGGACGCCGCTGCCGAGCAGCACCAGCAGCACGAAGCCGGTCGCGCCCAGACGGTCCGGGCGCGGCAGGCGCGCGGCGATCGCGCGCGCTACGTTCGGATAGAGGCCGAGCGCGATCGCGCCCGCGACCGGGGACGCCAGCAGAACCATGCCGGCGGAGGCGATCGCGGCCAGCTTCTGGCTCGCCATCTTGCCGACGAAAAGCCGCTGCCCGAGCGCGGCGACGATCGCCACGATGACGACGGCGGCCAGCGCCGCGATGAGCCGGCTCGCGATCTCGCGGTCGCGCTCTTCGTCGTAACGAATCACGGGCCAGCCGCCGGGGATGGCGCCGATCGCCGCGTTGGCGAGCGCGCTGATTGTCACCCCCGCGACGAGACCCGCGAGGCCGTAGAGCCCGACCGCCAGCAAGAGGAGCGGGCCGAGCGGGGCGGGGCCGTCCGCGCGCGCCACCGTGACCAGGACATCGGTCAGACCAGCGCCCAGCAGCCCGGCGAACACCGAGGCGGCGACGGGGCCGTGGAGGTCGCGTATCCGCACGTGAACCGAAGCAGCTACCACGGTCGCACCGGCAAGACAACGCCTACCTCGGAACCCTCCCGCGATGAGCTCCGGCGGGGGACCCGCCTACGCTCGACGCGTAGACCTCG
>CAZNCQ010000081.1:0-16376 GCA_964571275.1 uncultured Myxococcales bacterium | reverse complement strand
GGTTCCGAACCTCCCGCGATGAGCTCCGGCGGGGGACCCGCCTACGCTCGACGCGTAGACCTCGGAACCCTCAAAGGGTTCCGAACCTCCCGCGATGAGCTCCGGCGGGGGACCCGCCTACGCTCGACGCGATCAGAAAGCCGCCCAACAACGATGTAAGAACCCAGACCTCACCCGATTCTTCAGCTTGACGGCGTGCAGCCGGCCAGGCTAAGTGCGTATGTCTTTGACGTTCCGTCGGCCCGGTCGCTCTGTCGCGCTCTTGCTGCTGGTGATCGCCGCCTCCTGCGGAGGGCGGCGCCCGCCCGCGGCGGTCGATTCGGCCGTGGTGACCGCGGCCCCACCGCCGCCACCGGCGGCACCTCCTCCCGCCGACCTCGAGGGCTACCGCACCGACATCGATCTCGTCCCCAACCGGTTGCAGGCCGTCTCGCACCGCGACGGTCGGCTGGTCACCGACGCGAGCACCCCCGATTTCCTGAAGTACATCGACGGCGACTGGAAGACGTCCTGGATCCTCGGCGCCAAGGACGCGGGCAAGCCGGCAGCGCTGGTCAATAACATCTCGTCGCTGATCTTCTTTCCGCTCGACACCGACGGTGACGGCGCGGGCGGCACATCTCTCTCCGACGAGATGCTGTCGTTCAGCTGCCGGGCGCTCGCGCCGGGGCAAAAGGTGTCGGTCTTCATCAACGAGAAGCCGGCCGGGACCATCGACGTCGGCGGCGCGCCCAGGCGCTACGACGTCAAGCTGCCGGCGTCTGCTCTGCACGTGGGTGACAACCGCGTACGGTTCACCTTCCGCAGCGCCGGTGTGACCGGCGACGGTCATCGCAGCGCCGCGGCGTTCACCAAGATCGCGCTCGGGCCGGCGGCGCTGGGGCCGCCCGCGTTCGACCCCGCGCCGGTCGCCGCGCGCGACGTGGAGGCCGGCGGCCAGCGCAAACGCGCTCTGGTGATCGGCGGTTCGAAAGGGTCGCGGCTGTCGTTCTACCTACAGGTGCCCGAGACCGGCCGCCTGGCGATGTCGTTCGCCGCGCCCGCCGGCACCGCCGACGTCGCCGTCCGCGTCGCCGTCGACGGACAGCCGACACGCACGATCTACCAGGCGCGCGCCGGTCAGAGCTGGGTCGACACGGCGGTCGAGCTCGGCGCCGCGGTGGGCCGCGCCGCGCGAATCGATCTGATCGCGCGCGGCGGCGACGTCGCGTGGGGCGATCCGCGCATCGTGGTCAAGGCGCCCCCTCGGGCGGCGGCGGTCGCGAACCGGAAGATCGATCACATCTTCGTCTGGATGGTCGACACCTTCCGCGCCGACAAGATGCACGCCTACAACTCGAAGACGCGCGTGCAGACGCCGAACTACGACGCGTTTGCGGCCGACGCCACGCGCTTCGAGTGGGCGCAGGTGCCGGGAACCTGGTCGCTGCCGTCGCATGCGTCGCTGCTGACCGGCGTCTACCCGAGCGTGCACAAGGCCGTGGCGCACGAGGCGCGCCTGTCAAAGGACGTCTCCTTCATTGCCGAGCAGATGAAAAAGGCCGGCTTCCAGACCGCGATGTTCTCGTCGAACGGTTATGTGTCGGCCAAATGGGGTTTCGACCGCGGTTGGGACGCCTATCGCAACTTCATCCGCGAGAATTTACCCAACAGCGCCGACTACCTGTGGAAGATCGCCAAACCGTGGGTGCTGGGCAACATCCGCAAGCCGGAGTTTGCCTACCTCGCCACCGTCGAGCCGCACGTGATCTACAACCCGCCCAAGCGGTTCTTGATCAAGTACTGGAACAAACCGTACAAGGGCCCCATCAAACCCACGCAAAGCGGGGTGCAGCTCGGCTTGATCAAGGCGGGCAAGCTCAAGATCAACGACAACGACCGGGCCTATCTCGAGGCGTTGCACGACGGCGAAATCACCGAGAGCGACGCGTTCTTCGCGACGTTCATCAACGATCTGAAAAAGGCCGGCCTCTACGATCGTTCAGCGGTGGTCGTCGTCTCCGATCACGGCGACGAGTTCTGGGAGCACGGCGGTCTCGGCCACGGTCATTCGGTCTATCAGGAGCTGGTGCACATCCCGCTCATCATCCGCGCCCCCGGGGTCTTCCCCAAGGGCAAGGTCGTGAAGGCCGACGTCGAGGTCATGGACCTCTATGCGACGCTGCTGGACCTGGCCGGCATCAAGCCCGATCCCGCGATGCAGGGAACGTCGTTGCTTCCGCTCGCGAGCGATGAGGTCGGCCGCAGCCCGCGCGCCGCGTTCACGATCGATGGCCAGATTGCGCGCGGCCTCAAAGAGGTGCGCTACCGCCTGGTGCAGAACGCCTCGCAAAAGCCCGAGCTCTATGACGAGCTCGACGACCGCCGCGAGCAGAAGAACCTGGCCGGTGATCACCCGATCGCGCTGCGCCAGATGCGCAACGTCTTCTCGCTCCTCTACGGCTACGAACAGAAGTGGAACAAGGGCCGCTGGGGCACCGCCGCCAACGTGACTCCGGAGTTCTGCAAGGACATCGGGCTGTGAGCTCCGCCGAGCGGCGGCTCAGATGCCTTTGAAGGCGACCTGAAGACCGTCCGCCGCGCTGGCGAATCGCGGGTCGGCGGCCCAGACCTCCATTCGGCCCACGACGGCCGACGCCAGGAGGTGGACATCGACCCAACCGACCCCCCTCCCGAAGAGTCCCCGCGCTCGGACGAAATCCACGACTTCCGTGTGAGGAATGTTCGGGGCTTGGTGCATCCTCGCGTACGACTCTAGGAGCGTCGCGCGGCCCCCCCGATCGCCGATGAGCAGCTCCCCGTACACCATCTCGTGTCCCGCGACCTCGTCGCGACCGAGCAAGCCTGCAAGAGACGTAGAGTAGGGTTCCTTGCCTGCAAGGAAGCGGATCCAGACGGACGTATCGACCAGCACCATCAGGCTGCCTTGTGTTTGGGACGGCCCTCCCGTCGCCGGGGCACGTCTTTCGCCGAAGGTTCAGTGCCGCGCAGCGCCCGAAGCCGCTCATAGGCCGCGTGCCGCACGAGTGCCTCGAGCCCGAGCCGAACCGTCTCCGTATCGGTCTCCGCCCGACAGGCCAATCGCGCCTCCTGGAGGAGACGGTCATCGATATGGAGGGTCTTCTTCACGTACTATTTTTTACCGTACACATATGGCTAAATCAACCATACCGGGCGGTGCTCCCGGGCTCTCGTTGAGCGAAACGCCCTCGAGATAGCCTGGCTACTGCTGCTGCGCTTGCAGCTTCTGCGGGGCGGTTCTCTCTCCGAAGATGTTCTGCTGGACGGCGCCGCAGGCGCGCGAGGTCTCGTCGACGACGTGGGTCAGCAGCTCGTGGATCGACGTCGGCAGCGGCGCGCGCGCGTGCTCGCCGAGCCAGGCGTCGAGCTCGGCGAGCACCTCGATCGCGTTGGCGGCGTCGGTGCTCTCCTCGTCGGCCCAGATGTGGCGCATGATCTTGAGCGCCGACTGCACGCAGTAGCGCAGCGAGCGCGGGAAGCGGGTCTCGAAGAACAGGAATGAGACGACCTCGCTGCGCGACACGCGCCCGCGGTGCATGCGCATGAAGGCGTCGAAGCCGGAGCAGCTGCGCAGCAGCGAGAGCCAGAGCGCCGTGTGCACGATCTGGTGCTGCGCGCCGGCGCCCTCGAGCATGTGGTGGTGCATGTCGAGGATGCGCGCGGTCTGCCCGACGCGCTCGAGTAGCACGCCCAGCCACAGGAAGTCCATGGGCGTGTCGTGCAGCATGGTGCTGCGCACCAGGCCCAGGTTCAGCTGCGTCGAGCGCCGCACGTGCTTGTAGACCTCGTCGCGGTCTTGCAGGTATTGCTGCGACGCCTCTTCGCTGGCGAACCACAGGTAGAGCTCGTTGGTGGTCTGCCAGATGTCCAGGCTCAGCACCTCGCGGATCGAGCGCGCGCCCTCACGCGCGGCGCGGATCGCGTTGCGGATCGACACCGGGTTCTCGAGCGCCCAGGTCATGTAGCGCTGCACGACCTCGCCGTTGCCCGCCGCCTCACTGTCGAAGCGCGTCACGAAGTCGGGGTACTGCCCCGAGACGATCATGACCGGGCGCCAGCACTCCAGCGACGGCAGCTCGGCGTCGAACGCCAGCTCGCGCGTCACTTGCAGCAAGCGCGACGTGCTCTCGGCGCGGTCGAGGTAGCGCCCCACCCAGAAGCAATGATCGGCGACGCGAGAGATCATAGACCCTCCACCTGAACCCAAGTGTCCTTGGAGCCGCCGCCCTGGCTGGAGTTGACCACGTACGAGCCGGCGCGCAGCGCGACGCGCGTGAGCCCACCCGGCAGCACCCAGTTGCGCGACGCCGGGCTGCGTGTCGCCTTGGCAGCCGCCGCGCCCCGCGCGGGATCGTTGCTCCCGTGACTGAGCACGAACGGCCGCAGGTCGACCCGGCGGGGCTCCACACCGCGCCGGTCGGCGATCCAGGTCGGGCAGGTCGACAGCTCGATGCGCGGCTGGGCGACGTAGCGACGCGGGTCGGCGAGGATCTGCTGCCGGAACTGCTCGCGCTCGGCGGCGGTCGACTGCGGACCCATGAGCATGCCGTAGCCTCCGGCCTCGTCGACCGCTTTCACGACCAGCTCGCCGAGGTGCTCGAGCACGTACTGCCGGTCGGCGCGCTTGGCGCAGACATACGTCGGGATCTGCTGCAGCAGCGGCTCCTCGTCGAGGAAGAAGCGGATCAAATCAGGCACGAACGCGTAGGTCGCCTTGTCGTCGGCGACGCCGTTGCCGGGTGCGTTGGCGAGCGCGACCTTGCCGGCGGCGTAGGCGCGCATCAGGCCGGGCACGCCGAGCACGCTGTCGGGCCGGAAGAACTCGGGATCGAGGTAGGCGTCGTCGGTGCGGCGGTAGATCACGTCGACGGCCCGCGGCCCGCGCGTGGTCTTGACGAACACCCGGTCGCCCTGAACGAAGAGATCGGTCGCCTCCACCAGCTCGAGGCCCATCGAGCGCGCGAGGAAGCTGTGCTCGAAGTAGGCGGAGTTGAACGGCCCGGGCGTGAGCACGACGATCGTCGCCTCCTCGGGATCGCCCGGCGCCACCGAGCGCAACGCCGCCGCGAGCTGCGTCGGGTACTCGTCGACGCGGCGGACGCCGGCGCGCTCCATCGCGTGCTGGAAGACGCGCTTGGTCACCACGCGGTTCTCGAGCACGTACGACACGCCCGACGGTGTGCGCAGGTTGTCCTCGAGCACGCGCATCTCCCCGGCGGGGTCGCGAATCAGATCGATCCCCGCGATGTGAATGCGCACGCCGCCCGGCGGTCGCAGGCCGCGGAGCTTGGGGATGAAGTGCTTCGACTGCTGCACCAGCTCCGGCGGGATCACACGCTCGGAGATGATGCGCTGCTCGCCGTAGACGTCGGCCAGGAACATCTCCAGCGCTTGCAGGCGCTGCACGAGCCCGCGCTCGATGCGGCTCCATTCTTGCGCGGCGATCACGCGCGGCACCAGGCACATCGGCATGACCTTTTCCGAGCCGCGCTGGTCGGAATAGACCGAGAACGTCACGCCCTGCTCGATCAGCGCCAGGTCGGCGAGCGATTGGCAGCGCGAGAACTCGTCGGCTGAAAGCCCGTCGAGCAACCGGGTCGCGGTCCGCGCATGGGGTCGCGGTTGCCCGTCGCTGTCGATCAGCTCATCGTAGGTTCCTTCGGGGGCGTGATAACCGTCCAGCAGCAACGGACGCTTCTCGTCGAGTAACACGAAGTTACTCTACGGCCAGCGATCCGAGGAGATCCATCGCCGAATTCATCGGTTACAAAAATTAAACCACCAGGAAACCCGGCGTTTACCTCGCGGCCGGGCCGCGTCTCATTGCGCACGCCGATCCGCGCTTCGCTCGCCATTCGTCGTCGGTTTGGACTATCGTGGCGATCCGAGCTCGATGTCATCTTTTCCCTCGCGCGCCTCGCTGGCCGATCAACAGCTGCTGCTTCGCTATCCAGCTTCGGGCGGCGCGTACGACGAGCTGCTCGATCAGAGTGGATCGATTCGACCGCACTGGCGCACCTTCGTCTCCTGTCTCGAGAACCTGGGGCCGGGCGAGCTCGCCGAGCGCTGGGAGCAGGCGCGCCAGCTCATTCACGACAACGGCATCAGCTTCAATGTGTACGGCGACCCGCGCGGCATGGAGCGGCCGTGGCAGCTGTCACCCATCCCGGTGTTGATCGCGCCCGACGAGTTCGCGGGCATCGCGGCGGGCCTGACCCAGCGCGCGCGCCTCTTCGATCGCCTGCTTGCGGATCTTTACGGCCCGCGGCGCGCGCTGACCGAGGGCTGGCTGCCGCCCGAGCTGGTGCTGGCGCACCCGGGATTTCTGCGCGCCTGTGACGGTCTGACGCCGCCGCAGGGGCGATTCCTGCACTTTTACGCCGCCGATCTGGTTCGCCGGCCGACGGGCATGTTCCATGTGCTCACCGATCGCACCCAGGCGCCCGCGGGTGCCGGCTACGCGCTCGAGAACCGCATCGTGATGTCGCGCGTCCTGCCGGATGTCTTTCGCGACTGCAACGTGGCGCGCCTGGCGACATTCTTTCGGACGATGCGCGAGACGCTGGCGTCGCTGGGACCCGCCGGCCACGACAACCCGCGCATCGTGCTGCTCAGCCCGGGGCCGTACAACGCCACCTACTTCGAGCAAGCGTTCCTGGCGCAGTACCTCGGCTACATGCTGGTCGACGGCGCCGACCTGACCGTGCGCGACAGCCGCGTGTACTTGAAGACGCTGGGCGGGCTCCATCCGGTCGACGTGATCTTGCGCCGGCTCAACGGCGACTTCTGCGATCCGCTGGAGCTGCGCGACGACTCGACGCTGGGCATCCCCGGCCTGCTGCAGGCGGTGCGCGCCGGGCAGGTCGCGGTCGCCAACACGCTGGGCAGCGGCGTGCTGCAGACGGCGGCTATCGTGCCGTTTCTGCCGCGCATCTGTCGCGGCTTGCTCGACGAGGAGCTGAAGCTGCCGTCGGTCGAGACCTGGTGGTGCGGCGATCCCGTTGCGCGCGAGCACGTTCTCGCGAACCTGAGCGAGATGGTTTTGAAGCCGGCCTATCCGACCGGCGCGTCGCACCCGATCTTCGGCGAGGCGCTGGGGCCGGCGGCGTGCGACGAGGTCAAGGCGCGCGTGCGCGCGGCGCCGGGGCTGTGGGTCGCGCAGGCGCGCGTGCCGCTGTCGACGACGCCGGTGATCGACGGGGGCGAGCTGCGGTCGCGACAGCTCGTGCTGCGCAGCTTCCTCGTGGCCCGTCAGGGCGGCGGCGGGGCGGGCACGAACGCTGTCGCCGACTACGACGTCATGCCGGGCGCGCTCAGCCTGGTCGGCGGCAGCCCGACCGAGCGCGAGATCTCGATGCAGCGGGGCGCCGGTAGCAACGACACCTGGGTGGTGAGCGGCGGGCCGGTCAGCACGTTCAGCCTGCTGCCGCGCACCAGCCATCCGACGGTATTGTCGCGTGGCGGCGGCGATCTGCCGAGCCGAGTGGCCGACAACCTGTTCTGGCTCGGCCGGTACTCCGAGCGCGCCGATGCGATCGCGCGGCTCGCGCGCACGGTGAGCGCGCGGCTGGCCGAGCAGCCCGACGTCGATCGCGCGCGTGAGGGCGAGCTCGGCCCGTTGCTGGCGGCGCTGCGCCAGCAGACGCACGCCGCGGCGGCGGGCGCGGTGGCACCGACCGATCCGCAGTTTCTTCGCTCGATCGAGCGCGAGCTGCTGGACGCGGTCTTCGCGACCGACCATCCGGGCACGCTGCGCTCGGCGATCGACGCCACCCACCGGGTCGGCCGCGTCGTACGCGATCGCATCTCGACCGACACCTGGCGCATCCTGACGTCGCTGCAGCAAGAGCTGGCCGAGATGGACGCGGAGCGATCGAGCGGCGGCAGCACGCTGGGCACGCTGACCACCGGGCTCGATCGCGTGATCATGCGCCTGGCGGCCGTGGGCGGCGTGGTCATGGAGAGCATGACGCGCGGCCAGGCCTGGCGATTTCTCGACATGGGACGCCGCCTCGAGCGCGCACTGAATCTGGTGCTGACGTTGCGCGTGGCCGTGACGCGCACGTCGGAGCGGGAGGCGCAGCTGCTGGAGTCGGTGCTCGACGTGGCCGACAGCGGGATGACGTATCGACGCCGCTACCTGGCGAGCCTGCACGTGGTCCCGGTGGTCGACCTGCTGGTCACCGACGAATCGAACCCGCGCTCGGTGATCTTTCAGCTGCAGGCGCTGGCGGATCACCTGCCGCAGCTGCCGAGGCTCCCGACGCCGACCTTGGGCACGGGCGTCGAGCCGCGCATGGCGGCCGGCACGCCCGACGGAATCATCGCAGCCGCGATCGCGCGGCTGCGCGAGGTCGATCTGGTCGCGGTGTGCGCGGCCGATGCGCAGGGGCGGCGGCCGGCGCTGACGGCGCTGCTCGATTCGATCGTGCGCGATCTGCCGGCGCTGTCCGACGCGCTCAGCGGCCAGTACCTGAGCCACGCGCTGGTGTCGCGCCAGCTCGCCGAGGCGGCGCGCTCGTGATCTACCGCGTGGTTCACGTCACCGAATACGGCTACACCGACCCGGTGGCGACGTCGCATCACCTGTTGCACTTGGCGCCGCGCGACACCGAACGCCAGGTCTGCCGGTGCGATGAGCTGACGGTCGCGCCAACGCCGGCCTCGCACGCGGAACGGCTGGATCACTTCGGCAACCGGACGACATACTTCGAAATGCAGGAGCCGCACCGGCACCTGACCGTCGAGTCGCGGCGCGACGTCGAGCTGCTGCCGCTTCCGGCGCCTCCGTCGAGCGGCGGCCCGGCGTGGGAAACCGTGCGCGATCGCGTGCGCCAGCCGACGGACACGGCGCTGCTCGAGGCGTGCGAGATGACCTATGCGTCGCCGTTCATCCGGATCTCCGACGACGTGGTCGCCTATGCGCGGCCGTCGTTTGCGCCGAGACGGCCGTTGCTCGACGTGGTGGCCGACCTCACCCACCGCATCTACGAAGATCTGACGTACGACCAGGCCGCGACCAGCGTGTCGACGCCGGTCGACGAGGTGCTGCGCCTGCGCCGCGGCGTGTGCCAGGACTTCACGCATCTCGAGATCGCGTGCCTGCGCGCGATGGGCCTGCCCGCGCGCTACGTGAGCGGCTACCTGGTCACGCTGCCGGTCCCGGGAAAACCGAGGCTCGTCGGCGCCGACGCCTCGCACGCCTGGCTGGCCGTCTACTGTCCCGGCATCGGCTGGGTGCCGACGGATCCGACCAATGACGTCGTGCCTGACCAGAGGCACATCACGGTCGCGTGGGGGCGCGACTTCGGTGACGTGACGCCGATGCGCGGCGTGATCGTCGGCGGCAGCCGCCACGACCTGCGGGTCTCCGTCGACGTGTCGCCGGTCGGCGAGCGCGAGCGGGTCGACCAGCCCGCCGACGACAATCAGCCCGCGAGGGGCGCCATCAACGAGCGCGGCGGCGGCGACGGCACGACGACCGGCGGTTCGGGCACCTCCGCCAAGGCCGATCGCCAGTCAGAGTAGCGGCCGCCGGCGCGCGTCGCCGCCGCGGCGGCCAGGCCCGCGGCGAAGCCGCCTTGTGCCAGCCGGTACTCGATGAAGGCCCATTTCGGCGACGTGGGCCGCAGGGTCACGCGACCGCGCACATGCGCGCGCAAGCGGGAGAGCTTGGCCTCGACCACGTCGATCGGCTCGAACGGCGAGCCGTCGAGCGGCGTGTTCTTCTTGGCGACGAACGGCGCGATGCCGAACGCCACCCGCGGCGCGATGGCCGCCAGCTCCAGGCTGAAGCGCCCGAGCTCGTCGACGTCGTCCATGGTCTCGCCCGGCAAGCCCAGCATCACGTAGAGCTTGAGCTGCTTGAGCGCGTGCGTGCGGCAGAGCTCGGCGGCGCGCAGGAGGTGGCGTTCCTTGGTCTTGCGATCGATCGCGGTGCGCATGCGCTCCGACGCCCCGTCGGCGGCGGTCGTGAGCGTGCGGTAGCCGCCGCGCTTGAGCAGGCCGACGATCTCGTCGTTCAGGCGGTCTGCGCGCAGGCTGGAGATGCCGACCTCGCGGCCCGAGTCGACCAGCGCGCGCAAGATCTCCGGTAGCCCCGGGTGATCGGTGACCGCGGCGCCGACTAGCCCGACGCGGCGGGCGTCGGCGGGCACGAGGCCGAGCACGCGCGCCGGCGCGACGGTGCGCATTCCGCCGTTGGTCGACCGGCGCATCACACAGTAGGTGCAGCCGCGGTGGCAGCCGCGCTCGGGCTCGATCAGGAACATCGCCGAGAGCTCGGTCTCGGCGGTGAGAATCTGCGAATAGGCCGGCAGCTTGTCGTTGCCCGCGGCGGCGATGGCCGGCAGCCGCTCGCCGTGCAGCGACGGAACGTAGAAACCCGGCAGCTTGGCCAGGTGCGCCAGCCGCGACGCGTGGTCCGGCTGGTCGCGGATGACATCGGCGAGCGTGGCGATCAGCTCTTCGGCCTCGCCCATGACGATCACGTCGGCGAACGGCCCCGCCGGCAGCGGGTTCGAGAAGGTGAGCGGGCCGCCGATCACGATCAGGGGCAGGCGGCCGCCTCGTGCGGCGCGGTCGCTGGCCAGCGCCGGAATGCCGGCCAGGTCGAGGCAATCGACCAGGCCCGCGAGCTCGAGCTCGTAGGCGAGCGAGAACGCCACCACCGGGAAGTCGCCGATGGGACGCCCCGACTCGTAGGTCGCGAGCCCTTCGCCGTTCTGGCGCGCCGCGCGCGCGTCGTCGGGAAGGAAGGCGCGCTCGGCGCTCACGCCGTCGAGCGCGTGCAGCCCGCGGTAGATCGTCTGGAAGCCCAGCGAGGACATGCCGACGAAGTAAGGGCTCGGATAGCAGAGCGCGAAGGTCAGGTCGGCCTGCTTGCGCAGCGTGCCGATCTCGGCGGCGAGCCGGTTCTCGCGGATCCTCCAGAACGCGCTCATCGGGCGCGCCGCGGCGCCGACGGTGCGGTCGGAACCGGCGGAGCCGCCGGAGCCGTGGGGAGACTGGGAGACAACATCATCGAGGGGGCGAAATATACGGGAAGATCGCGTCCGGCGCTGCCCCTGCGGTCGCGGTCCGACGCTGATCGTCGTACGGCGTGGTAACAAAGCGCATCGCATGTCCCCCGCCGGTCCCAGCCTCACCGCGCTCGTCGCGTCGATCCGCCGCAACTGCCGCTCCGGCCTCTGGTCGCAGGGCGTGGCGCTGGCGCGGGCGGGCGGTATCACGGTCGAGTCGCGCAGCGACGAAGAGGTGGTGCTGCGCGTGCGCTCGCCCGGGCGCGTCGTCGCGCCGACGGTCGTGCTCTATCCGACGGAGATCGAGTGGGAGTGCGACTGCCCGTCGCGCGTGAGCCCCTGTGAGCACGTCGCGGCGGCCACGATCGCCCTGACGGCACCGGACGAGGCGGGGGAGGCCCCGGAAGCGGCGAGCCCCGATGGGAGGGCGGCCGGGGAATCCGAAGCGCCGTCCGCGGCGCCTCCGACCCCGGCGCTGGCGTCGGCAAACACTTACGCGCGCGTCGGCTACCGGTTCACGCGCGCGCCCGACGGGTTGAAGCTCGCGCGCGTCCTCGTCGGCCCCGACGGGGGCGAAGCGCCGCTCGAAGGCTCGCTCGGCACGCTGGTCGCCGATCCGTCGCGCGCGGCGCGCGTGCAGATCGAGGACCGCGATCTGACCGCCGATCGCCTGCTCGGAACCGGCGCCCCGCGCGCGGCGCTGTCGCCCGGCAAGCTCGACGGGCTGATGCACATCCTCGCGGGCGCGCCGGGCCTGACGCTCGACGGCCGGCCCATCGTGATGTCCGAAGAGCAGTTGCTGCCGCAAGCAACGCTCACCGACGCCGTCGGGCCGGGCGGCACGCCCGAGGTGCGGCTCACCATCACGGCGGACCCGCGCGTGCGCGCCGTCGTGAGCCCCGGCGTGGCGCTCGGCGAGGAGGACGGACGCACGGCGCTCTATCGCCTCGGGGAGACCGACCTCGCCGGCGGTCTATGGCTGCAGGGGTTGCCCAAGCGCGAGTCGTTCGGTCAGACGCAGTTCGGCGAGCTGGTCACCAAGCGGCTACCGGACCTCGCGCGGCGCACGCTGCTCGACGTGCGCAGCCGGCGCCTGCCGCCGGTGGTGCGCGACCTCGCCCCGCGAGTGGTGCTGCGCCTCGACCAGATCGCGGGCGGGCTCAGCGTGTTGCCGGCGCTGGTCTACGGGTCGCCGCCGGTGGCGCGTATCGACGCCGACCGCCTGGTCCACCTGGGCGGTCCGGTGCCGGTGCGCGACGCACCGTCGGAGCAACGCGCGCTGGAACGGCTGCGCAGCGAGCTCGGCCTTCTGCCCGGGCGGCGCACGAACTACAGCGGTGCCGATGCGCCGCGCTTCATCGACAAGCTGAAACGCTGGCGCGGCGACCTCTCCGGCGACGCCGCCGGCATCGTCAAGCCGCAGGTGACGTTGCAACCGCGTCTGTCGGTGGCCGCGGGCCCGGGCGCCGACGGAGCGGAGGCGGTGCGCTTCGAGCTGACGTTCGCGGCGGTCGGCGCCGGCGCCGGCAGCAACGCCGCCAAGCCGGGCGCGTCGGTCGACGCGGCGGCGGTCGTGCGCGCCTGGCAGGAGGGGCTGACCATCGTTCCGCTCTCTGATGGCGGCTGGGCGTCGCTGCCGGCTGGTTGGCTGCAGAAGCACGGTCAACGGGTCGCCGATCTCCTCGCGGCGCGCGAGGCCGACGGGCGCCTGGCGCGCCATGCATTGCCAGCGCTGGCGGTGCTGTGCGCCGAGCTGGAGCATCCGCCGCCGCCCGGTCTCGATCGCCTGGCGCCGCTCATCACCGGCTTCGATCGCCTGCCCGAGGCGCCGCTGCCCGCGGATCTCACCGCGACGCTCCGGCCGTACCAGCGCCAGGGGTTGAGCTGGCTCGCGTTTCTCCGCAGCGCCGGCCTCGGCGGCATCCTCGCCGACGACATGGGTCTCGGCAAGACGCTGCAGGCGATGTGCGTGTTTGCGAGCGGAGACGGAGCGCGCACGCTGGTCGTCTGCCCGACGAGCGTGATCTTCAACTGGGCCGCCGAGCTCGCGCGCTTCCGGCCGGGCCTGCGCGTCTGCGTCTATCACGGCGCCGCGCGCGCTCTCGACGCCAAGGCCGACGTGACGCTCACCAGCTACGCCCTCCTGCGCCTCGACGCGACAGCGCTGTCGGCGGTGAAGTGGCAGGCGTTGGTGCTCGACGAGGCGCAGGCGATCAAGAACCCCGACAGTCAAACCGCGCGCGCGGCCTATGCGCTGTCGGCGTCGTTTCGCCTGGCGCTCACGGGGACGCCGGTCGAGAACCGGCTCGACGAGCTCTGGAGCCTGATGCACTTCGCGAACCGCGGCTTGCTCGGCGGTCGATCGGAGTTCGCGGAGCGCCACGCGCGGCCGATCGCCGAGGGGCAGCCGGGCGCGGCGGCGGCGCTGCGCCAGCGCACGAAGCCGTTCCTGCTGCGACGATTGAAGCAGGACGTCGCGCCCGAGCTGCCGCCGCGCACAGACGCCGTGCTGCGCGTCGAGCTCGGCGACAGCGAGCGCGCGGTCTACGACGCGGTTCGCGCGGCGACGCGGAAGGATCTGCTGGCGCTGCTCGACGAGGGCAAGGGCGTGATGCAAGCGCTCGAGGCGCTGCTGCGCCTGCGCCAGGCGGCCTGCCACCCGTCATTGGTGCCGGGACAAAAGGCGGAGACGTCGTCGAAGGTCGAGACGCTGGTCGAGGCGCTGGAGACCGCGGCGTCGGAGGGACACAAGGCGCTGGTCTTTTCGCAGTGGACCAGCCTGCTGGACCTGATCGAGCCGGCGCTGGCGCGCGCCGAGTTGCCGTTCACGCGGCTCGACGGCAGCACGCGCGATCGCGCGGCCGTGGTGTCGGGATTCCAGGCCTCCGGCGGGCCGCCCGTGATGCTGGTGTCGCTCAAGGCCGGCGGCAGCGGCCTGAACCTGACCGCCGCCGATCACGTCTTCCTGTGCGATCCGTGGTGGAACCCGGCGGTGGAAGCACAGGCGGCCGACCGCACGCACCGCATCGGCCAGGAACGGCCGGTCTTCGTCTATCGTCTGGTCGCGGCCAACACGGTGGAGGAGCGCATCCTGGCGCTGCAGGACAGCAAGCGCGCGCTGATGGACGCGGCGCTCGGCGATGGCGCAGCGGCGGCTGGGCTGACCAAGCAGGATCTGCTGGCGCTGCTGGCGTAAAAAAGTTCGAGGCGCTGTCGATCCGCCGCCGCGTGGATCGACTCACTGGCGGACGCTAATCTTTCAACCACCAGAGACAGGAGAGACGCCATGCAATACATGCTGCTGATCTACGGAAACGAAGCCGCCATGAAGTCCGCGACGCAGGCCGACCGCGATGCGATGTTCCGCGCCTACGCCGAGTACACCAAGAGCATCATCCAGAGCGGAAACATGAAGGCCGGCGATGCGCTCCAGCCGACCGCGACCGCGACCACGGTGCGCGTGCGCGACGGCAAGACGCTGACCACCGACGGCCCGTTCGCCGAGACGCGCGAGCAGCTCGGCGGTTACTACCTGGTCGAGGCGAGGGACCTCGACGAGGCGACCAAGCTGGCCGCGCGCATCCCCGGCGCGCAGGTCGGCGGCATCGAGGTGCGGCCGGTGATGCAGCTGCCGGCGGACTATCCGCGGCCGGGACGCTAGCCGCTTGCGGAGGTGCACGTGTGCAGGTTCGTGCACGTGCACTGACGCCGACGTTGGTTATCCTTGCGGTGCTGACATGCGGATCGAGGTCGCGGCGGTCGAACGCGTGTTCCGCGAGCAGCGGCGGCGGATCCTCGCGACGCTGATTCGACTCCTCGGCGACATCGATCTCGCCGAAGAGTCGCTGGCCGCGGCCTTCGAAGCGGCGCTGGCGCAGTGGCCCGCCGAGGGTGGCGTTCCCGACAACCCGCGCGCGTGGTTGATTCGAACCGCGCGCAACAAAGCCATCGATCAGCGGCGCCAGTCCACGTTGCACGAGGCCAAGCACGCCGAGCTCGCCGCCGAGGGCGACGCGGCCACCGCGCCCGGCCTGTTCCTCGGGGACGAGCGCACGGTCGAGGACGACCAGCTGCGGTTGATCTTCACCTGCTGCCACCCGTCGCTGGCCATCGAAGTGCAGGTGGCGCTGACGCTGCGGACGCTCGGCGGCCTCGAGACCGACGAGATCGCGCGCGCATTCCTGGTGCCGCCCGCGACGATGGCGCAGCGGCTGGTGCGCGCCAAAGGGAAGATCCGCGACGCCGGCATTCCCTATCGCGTGCCCGATCCCGACGAGCTCCCCGAACGCCTCGAGCCGGTGCTCGCGGTCGTCTATCTGATCTTCAATGAAGGCTACGCCGCCAGCTCCGGTGCGGAGCTGGTGCGCGCCGACCTGTGCGCCGAGGCGATCCGCCTCGGCCGCTTGCTGGTCGCGTTGATGCCGTCGCGGCCCGAGGCGCGCGCGCTGCTGGCGCTCATGCTGCTGACCGACGCGCGGCGCGACGCGCGCGTCGGCGTGGACGGCGAAGTCGTGCTGCTCGAGGCTCAAGATCGATCGCGCTGGCACGCCGACGCGATCTTTGAAGGGCTGGCGCTGGTCGACGAGGCGCTCCGCGCCGATCCCTTCGGCCCCTACACGCTTCAGGCGGCAATCGCCGGCGTGCACGCGCGCGCCGCGCGCGCCGCTGACACCGACTGGCGCGAGATCGCCGTTCTTTATGCGGTGCTGGTCGCGCGCCACCCGTCGCCGGTCGTGGCGTTGAACCACGCCGCGGCCGTCGCGATGGCTGACGGTCCGGCGGAAGGCCTGCGCCGCCTCGATGCGCTCGCCGCCGCGGGGACGCTGGCGGGTTATCACTTGCTCCCGGCCGCCCGCGCCGATCTGCTGCGCCGCCTCGGCCGCGTCGACGAAGCCGCCGCCGCGTACCGCGAGGCGCTGGCGCTGGTCGGCAACGACGCCGAAGGTCGGTTCCTGCTGCGCCGGCTCGCGGAGCTGGGCGCGGCTCAGACGAACTGAATCTGCCGCATCTTGCCGAGCGCGTGGATGATGTCGAGGTGCACGTCGAAGACCGTCTGGTTCGACTGGATGCGCGTCAGGATCGGGCCCGGATAGGCGGTGATGCACGACTCGGTTTCGCGGCGGTAGACCTCGAGCCGGTGCTTGATCACCGCCTCGCTGGTGTCGTCGGCGCGGCCCTGGGCCACCGCGCGCCGGCGCAGGCGCTCGATGACGACCGCCTCGTCGTAGATTGATAGCTTGAAGATCTTGATGACCTGAACGATGCGGTTCAGCAGCTCGACCTGCTTGAAGTTGCGTGGGATGCCGTCGACGATCACGAAGTCGGTCGCCGGCA
>CAZNCQ010000080.1:0-25236 GCA_964571275.1 uncultured Myxococcales bacterium | reverse complement strand
TCATGCCCAGCGCCGCGCGCATGTACGGTCTCGAGATCAGCTACTGGGTCGACGGACGACGCGATCCGGAGCGCAGCGCCGACGCGGCCGCGCGCTACTTGAAAGATCTGTACGTCCGCTTCGGTAACTGGCCGCTGGTTTTCGCCGCCTACAACGCCGGCTACGGCGCCGTGCTGACGTCGATTGCGCGCTACAACACCAACGACTACTGGGAGCTGTGCCGCCACGAATCGGGGCTGCCCTGGGAGTCGAGCATCTACGTGCCCAAGATCATCGCGGCGGCGATCGTGGGCCACAACCTGGAGGCGTTCGGGTTCGCCGACCTGACGCCCGATGCGCCCTACGTCTTCGATCGCGTCGACGCGCCCGCGGGCACGACGTTCGCCGCGATCGCGCGCGCGGCTGGTACGCGGCCCGAGGTCGTCGCGTCGCTCAACTCGCAATTGCTGCGCGAGCGCACGCCTCCCGACCGCTCGCCGATCGCGGTGCGCATCCCCGTCGGCACCGGCGCCGCCTTCGCCGAAGCGTTCGAGCACGCGCGCGGCTCCGGGGATCGCGTCGATACCGTGGTGCTGCGCTTCGGCGAGACCATCGACGAGGTGGCGCGGGCACGCGGTCTGTCGCCGCGCGAGCTGCGCAAGTTGAACGGCGTCAAGGACAGCGGCGAGCTGCGCGCCGGTGTGACGATCGTGGTGCCCAAGCGGACCATCATCGCCAAAAATGAGAAGACGACCGACAAGAATGGCGAGAAAGCTGATTCGGGCGAGAAGGGCGACCGCGAGGGCGATTCGGCGGACACGTCCGACGACGATCAGGTCATTGTCGCCGTCCCCGACCGCATCTTCAGCTACGAGGGGCGCGAGCGCATCTTCTACCGGACGCGCGACGGCGATTCGATCGACGAGATCGCCGAGACCTTCGCGGTGCTACCCGACGATCTCATCGAGTGGAACAACCTCGATCCGACCGCGAAGCTGCAGCCCAAGCTGATCTTGCAGGTCTATGTGCGCAAGGACTTCGATCCGCTCGGCGTGCTGCTGGTCGATTCCTCGAAGGTTCGCGTGGTCACGCTCGGGTCCGAAGAGTTTCTCGAGCTCGAGACCGCTCGGCGCGGGAAGAAGCGCGTCTCTTACACCGCCAGGACCGGCGACACGCTGGCCAAGGTGGGTCGGCGCTACGGACTGACCGCGGGCGATCTGGCGCGCATCAACCGCTTCTCGTACAACACCGAGCTGCACGAGGGCCAGAAGATCGTGGTCTATTCACCGACCGGCGAGGCGCCGCGCGAGGTGACGATGGGCCTGACTCCCGAGGCGAAGCGCTCGGACAGCAAGCGTCCGCCGAGCCCGCTGCCGCACGGCAAGAGCTCGTCGCTGGTGGCCAAGAATGGTGAACGAAACGGCGAGAAGGGTGAACGCAGCGACAAGAGCGAGCGCGCTGAGGCGAAGTCCGGCGGCAAGACCGGGGAGAAGACCGGCGAGAGGTCCGGCGGCACATCGTCGTCGCGCTCGGTCGCGGCTCACCCCACCAAGCCGCCGCCCAAGAAGAAGTAGCGGCGTGCCGCGCGCCACGGTCGACGTCGCCGACGACGGTGTGCGTCTCGATCAGTTCGTTGCGCGTCTCGCGGGCTCAAGCGTTCACGCCGCGCGCCGATTCATTCGCGACGGGCGAGTCAGCCTGGACGGACGATCGGCCAGCGATGGGAAAAAAGGGCAACACCTCAGCGCCGGGCAGTCGGTCGCAGTCGAGCTGGACGGCGGGGACGCATTCGTGACGCCCGAGCCCGAGCTGCCGCTGGCGGTCCTGTATGCCGACGCGCACCTGGTCGCCGTCGACAAACCCGCGGGCGTGCCGTCCCACCCGCTGCTCGCCGGTGAACGCGGCACGCTGGCCAACGCACTGGTCGCGCGCTTTCCCGAGTGCGCCGGCGCGGGCGACGATCGGCGTGAGGCCGGCCTCGGCCATCGCCTGGACAACGGCACGAGCGGCGTGATCCTGGCTGCCCGCCGCCACGACGTCTGGCTGGCGCTGCGCGCGGCCCTGAAGGCACCGAGCTGCGAGAAGAGCTACCTGGCCGAGGTCGTCGGCCGGCCCGGGGCGTCGCGCGGCAGCATGCGCGAGCCGATCGGCCGCCGCGGCCGTCGCGGGAGCCGCGTGGTCGTGGGCGGGCAGGGGCGCAACCCGCTGCCGGCGGCGACCGAGTGGGAGGTCATCAACCTGCGTGCCGACTCGACTTTGCTCCGCGTGCGCTTGCACGCCGGCCGTGCGCACCAGGTGCGCGCGCACCTGGCCGCGCTCGGGCATCCTCTGGTCGGGGACCAGCTCTACGGACACGCACCCGAGCGCGACGTCGCCGAGCGGCTGGGCGCGACGTCCGTGCGCCTGCACGCGGAGTCGGTGCGCTTGCGGCATCCCATGTCGGGCGAGTCGATCTCGATCGAGGCGCCGCCGCCCTCGTGGGCCAAGATCATGGGCTGATCGTCCGTCGATTGATCGTCGGCTAGAATCGCGGCTCTCAAGAGGAGCACGATGAGGAGCGCGATCGTCCTGCAACACACGCCGACCGAGGGGCCTGACCGAGCCGGTGAGCTCGCGATCGAACAGGGGCTGACGCTGGACGTGCGCCACGTCTACCGCGGTGACCCCGTGCCGGCGGATCTGGCCGGCGACGAGATCTTGATCGTGATGGGCGGGCCGATGGGCGTCTCCGACGCGGGCGACCCGCGCTTTCCCTACCTGGCCGCCGAGCTGGCGTTGCTGGAGCGGTTGATCGCGCACGATCGTCCGGTGCTGGGTATTTGCCTCGGATCACAGCTGCTGGCTCGCGCCGCGGGCGCGCGCGTCTACCCGGCTGCGCGGCGCGAGGTCGGCTGGGCGCCGGTTCGCTTCTTCGGCATCGAACGCGAGCCGTCGCTGCGCGGGCTCCGCGCAGAGGAGATGCTGCTGCACTGGCACGGCGACACGTTCGATCTGCCGGCGGGCGCGGTCCACCTGGCGGCGACGCCAATCTGCCCCAACCAAGCGTTCCAGATCCGCAATCGTGCGTTCGGCCTGCAATTTCATTGCGAGCTGCGCGCCGACACCGTTGCCGCCTGGGTGCGGGACGACGCCGACTACGTGCTCGGCGCCAACGGACCCGGCGGCGGCGAGCGCATCCTCGCCGATACTCAGCGCTTCATGCCCGATGCGGCGCAGGCCGGCGATCGCTTGCTCCGTAACATCTTCGCAACTTTCGGACCGGCAGACTGACGGAGGTGCCCGCGCGCCCATCGCCGCGCTTGCAATTCCCGCCTCGGCGAGAATAGTAGGCACTCCCATGTCGGCCAATCAGATCTTCACGGTCGGTCTCATCCAGATGCGCTGCTCGGACGACCCAGCCGAGAACCGGGAGCGCGCGCTCGCGAAGATTCGCGAGGCGGCGTCGCGCGGCGCGCAGGTGATCTGTTTACCCGAGCTCTACGCGACACAGTACTTCTGCCAGTCGGAGGATCACGCGAACTTCGATCTCGCCGAGCCGATCCCGGGGCCGACGACGGCCGCGCTGGCCAAGGTCGCCGCCGAGAAGAAAGTCGTCATCATCGGCTCGCTGTTCGAGCGGCGCGCCGCGGGCATCTATCACAACACCGCGGTGGTCATCGACGCCGACGGATCGATGAAGGGGATGTACCGCAAGATGCACATCCCCGACGACCCGCTCTACTACGAGAAGTTCTACTTCACGCCGGGCGACCTCGGCTTCCGAGCCTTCGACACCGCGCAGGGGCGCATCGGCACCCTGGTGTGCTGGGACCAGTGGTATCCGGAGGGCGCGCGCATCACCGCGCTCCAGGGTGCCGACGTGCTCTTCTACCCGACGGCGATCGGCTGGCATCCGTCGGAGAAGGCGGAGTTCGGCGCCGCGCAGGCCGACGCCTGGCGCACGATGCAGCGCGCGCACGCGATCTCGAACGGCGTGTACGTCGCCGCCGTGAACCGCGTCGGGCACGAGACGCTCGCGCGCGTCGGCGGCGCCGGCATCGAGTTCTGGGGCGGTTCGTTCGTGAGCGATCCGTTCGGCGTGGTGCTCGCCGAGGCGTCGCGCACCGAAGAAGAGATCCTGATCGTGCCGTGCGATCGCCGCCATCAGGAGACGGTGCGGCGCCACTGGCCGTTCCTGCGCGATCGGCGTATCGACGCCTATCCGCCGATCGCTCGGCGATTCATCGATCCGACCGACTGATGAAACCGTCACAGACTCCGGTAGAGCTCGGCTACCGCATGCCGGCCGAGTGGGAGGTGCATGCCGCAACCTGGCTGTCGTGGCCGCACGAGCGGGCCGACTGGCCCGGCAAGCTGGCGCCGATCCCTTGGGTCTACGGCGAGGTGGTGCGCCACCTGTCCCCGGGCGAGCGCGTGCGCATCCTGGTCAAGGACGCGACGACCGAGCGCAAGGCGCGCGCGCTCCTGGTGCGTGTGGGCGTCGACCTCGGGCAGATCGACTTCTTTCGCGTACCGACCGACCGCAGCTGGACGCGCGACTTCTGTCCGCTGTTCGTGAAGTCGCGCGACGACGGCGACGTCGCGATCACCAACTGGAAGTTCAACGGCTGGGGCAAGTACCCCAATCACAAGAAGGACGACGCGGTCAACGAGTGGTTGGCAAAGCGCCTGCGCCGCAAGTCCTGGACGCCGGCGCTGGGCGCGGGGCCGCGCCCGCGGCGCGTCGTGCTCGAGGGCGGCAGCATCGACGTCAACGGCCGCGGCACGCTGCTCACGACCGAGGAGTGTCTGCTGAGCCCGATCCAGGCGCGCAACCCCGGCGTCTCGCGCGAGGACCTCGAACGCGTGATCGGCGAGCACCTGGGCGTGCGCAAAGTGCTGTGGCTCGGCAACGGCATCGCCGGCGACGACACTCACGGCCACGTCGACGATCTCGCGCGCTTCGTCGACGAGCGCACCGTGGTGATCGCCGAGGAGGCCGACCCAGCGGACGACAACTTCGCCAACCTGGCCGAGAACCGCATGCGGCTCGAGTCGATGACCAACGCCGACGGCGAGCGCCTGCGCGTCGTCGGATTGCCGATGCCGGCGCCCCTGCGGCTCGACGGCGTGAGGCTGCCGGCGAGCTACGCGAACTTCTACATCGGCAACCACGCGGTGCTGGTTCCGACGTTCAACGACCCCAACGACCGGCGCGCGCTGCAAATCCTGGCCGACCTCTTCCCCGGCCGTCGCGTCGTCGGCATCCACGCCGTCGATCTCGTCTGGGGCCTCGGCACGCTCCACTGCATGACGCAGCAGGAACCGCGGTAGAGCGGGGCACTAGGAGCCTAGGCTCCCGGCGGCGCGTCCAGGAACGCGCGCAGCAGCTTGCCGCGATCGTGATCGCGCGAGAACGCGACCAGCGCTTCTTCCCAGACCGGGCGGCTGCGCACCAGCATGCGAATCTTGGCGTGCTCCAGGTGGTCGAGCGTCTCACGGCCCAGCTGGTCGAGCTCGTCACGCGGGACGTCCGGGCGGATCGGGCTCGACCCTTTGATGCGGTTGAACGCGACCTGGCCCGCCGGTGACGCCACGGTCTCCAGGAATTCGCGCGCGCCCTCTTCATTGCGCGCGCCGCGCGCGAGCGCGAAGGCATCGACGCCGTACAGGAACAGGTCGGCGGACCCGGGCGCCGCGATCACGCCGAAGTCGCTCTCGCCGCTCCAGCCGAGCTGCAGGAGGTAGCCCTTGGCCCAATCCCCGTGCAGCATCATCGCCGCGTCGCCGTCGTACAGCGCCTGGGCGGCGTTGGTCCATCCGAAGCCGTCGTCACCCGCGTCGGCATTGACGTAGTTCTCGAGGACCTCGGCGAACAGGTCGATCGCTTCGCGGAACGGAGCGATGTCGATGGGGCGCGTGCCCATGAAGTAGTCGTGATAGGACGCGCCGCCCATCTGTCCCGCCGCGAGCGCGTTGAACATGATGCGCAGGATCCAGCCCTGGTCCGCCGTCGCGAGGGGCACCACGCCCTCGGCCTTGAACTTGCGGCACGCCGCCAGGAACTCGGGCAGCGTCTTGGGCACGGCCAGGTGGTGCGCGGCGAACAGGCGCCGGTTGTAGAGGAGCGTGTTCTCGCGGTGCACATTGACCGGCATCGCGTAGACGTGTCCGTCGCGCGTGACGTCGTCGATCAGCTCGGGAAAGACCACGTGGCGCAGTCCCAGGCGATCGAACATGTCGTCGAGCGGCACCTGCTTTTCGGACCCGTGGCGCGCGGCGGCGCGCAGCTCGTGGATGTACTGCTGGAAGATGTCGGGTGGCTCGTTGCGGTCGAGTCGTTCTTCCAGCCACTCGCGCGCGCGGGCGCCGGAGGCGGCGGCGGCGTTGAAGATACGCGCATCCGGGTGTCTCTGCTGGTGCGTGGCGACCAGCGCTTCGAGCGCGTCAGCTTCGCCCGGTGCCGACCACCACGAAAAGATTTCGACCAGCTCGCGCGCCTGCGCCGGGCCCGCCTCCCGCGCGTCGCCCCGCGATTGGCATGCTCCGTTGCCGAGCAGCAGAACGCCGCCGAGGACGACCGCCGCCGTCGAGCTCCGCGCGATCCGGGGGTTCAAGCGACGCACTTTCTTTGCGGCGATCAACGGCTTCGGGTGGGGAAACTTGAGTCGACCGCACATTCCGTGCCGGTTCGCGCCACAGCCTCAAGTGCCGTGCGAGAGGTACCGTTGACCTGGGAACGGTGGGATCCGCGGGGCCGAATCACGTTCAGACTGATGGACGGAGCTGGGCTCTGCCGGGCGGAGTCCGCGCGGGCGGCGGCCTGGTGGTCGCCGCCCTGCTCGTCGTGCTGGCGGCGGCTCTGACGTGGCTCTGGCAAAAGACCCAAAGCCTGAATCCTGAGGACCATTCGCACCTCGACGCCGCGCTGCGCGAGCTTCGCAGCCTGGACCGCACCATCAACCAGGACGTCCTGCGCGCGCGCTACAAGCTCATCGATTCATATGAGCCGGTCCTGAGCAGCTACCGGCGCGTCGAAGAGCTGGAGCTGGTCATTGCGTCGCCGCCGCGGTTTCTCGACGCCCACGCGCAGCAGCGCCTGGCCGCCGCGGTGCACGACTACCGCGCGTCGGTCACCGCGAAGCAGCGGCTGATCGAACAGGTGAAGTATCGGTCAGCCGATCTGCGCGAGCTGCTCGAGTACCTGCCGGGCGCGGGCACGGCGCTGGCGCGCGCCGCCTCCGACAACGGCGACCGCTTCCTGGGCGAGCAGGTGGATAACGTCCTGCAGATGGTGTTGCTCTACAACCTGACGTCGGACGAAGAGTACGCGCCGGTGATCGGCCTGCGGCTCGGCCTTCTCTCGGCGGGCGCCGAGCGGACCGATTCGCCGGCGATCCGGCGCCGGCTGCGCACGCTGATCACCAACATCCACCGCTTGCTCAAGGTCAAGCCGGCGGTCGACAGCCTGCTCTCGCAGATCTTCCGACAACCGATCATCGAGCACGAGGACGAGGTCGCCCGCGTCTACTACGCGGGCTACGCCGCCGCGGAGCGTGAAGCCAAGCGCTATCGCGTGGTGCTGTACGCGCTTTGCGTGGCGCTGTTGGGCTTGTTGGCCTACGGCGTGCGTAGATTGCAGCACACGGCGCGGGCGCTGGCCGCCAGCAACGAGCGCCTCGAGGAGCGCGTCGTCGAGCGCACGCGGGATCTGCGCGCGGTGCTCGACAACGTCGAGCAGGCGCTGGTCACGGTCGACTTCGCGGGGCGCCTCGGCCGCGAGCGGTCGGCGCTGCTCGATGCCTGGTTCCCGTCGGCCGAGCCGGAGAGCCCGCTGTGGGATGTGCTGCGACCGGTCGACCCGGGCGCATCGACCTGGCTGGAGCTGGGATGGGAGCAGCTGCGCGACAGTGTCCTGCCGGTCGACGTCGCGCTCGGCCAGCTGCCGGCGGAGCTGAAGGCGGCGGCGACGGGGCGGCGCTATCGCATCAGCTACCGGCCCATCGGCGATGCGAACCTTCCCGACAAGGTGCTCATCGTGATCTCCGACGTGACCGAGCATCTCGAGCGCGAGCGGCGCGAGGAAGAGCAGCAGGAGCATCTGATGATGTTCCAGCACGCGCGCATCGACGGCCCGAACTTCGAAGAGGCGTTCGCCGAGCTGAATCGGCTGGTGCAACTGATCCTCGACTGCGGCTGCCCCGATCGACCCGCGCTGCTGCGCACCCTGCACACCATCAAGGGCAACGCAGGCATGTATGGGTTCACCTCGCTGGCGACGCTGTGCCACGAGCTGGAGGCGAAGATCGTCGACACCGGCCAGGGCTTGCCCGACGCCGACATCGATCGGCTCGCGGAGGTCTGGTCGAGGATCTCCGACAAGGTCCAGGTGTTGATCGGCGGCAACCAGCACGACCAGGTCGAGATCTCGCGTGCCGACTTCGCGCGCGTGACGCAGGCGGTGACGACGGGGATGCCGCCAGCCGAGCTGACGCGCCTGCTGCGGCACATCGAGCGCGACCCCGTCGACCCGCGACTGGCGCGCCTGGCCGATCAGGCGCGGCGCCTGGCGGCAGGCCTGGGCAAGGGCATCGACGTCGTCACGGAGGGCAACGGCGTCCGTCTCGACAGCCGGCGCTGGGCGGCGTTCTGGTCGTCGTTGATCCATTTGCTGCGCAACGCGGTCGATCACGGCATCGAAGCGCCCGAGGAGCGCGAGCGCGCGGGGAAAGGCCGGGCGGGGCGGCTCGCGCTGGTGGCGAAGGAAGCTGGCGATCGCATCGTGCTCGAAGTGAGCGACGACGGCCGCGGCGTCGATTGGGAGGGCGTGCGCGCGCTGGCGACGTCGCGCGGTCTGCCGGCGGCGACCGACCAGGAACTGGTGGCCGCGCTCCTGGCCGGAGGGCTGTCGACCAAGAGCGAGGCGACGATCTACTCGGGCCGCGGCGCGGGTCTCTCGGCGTGCTACTGGGCCTGCAAAGAGATGGGCGGGACGCTGACCGTGTCGTCGTCGCCGGGGCGAGGCACGACGTTTCGTTTCTCGATTCCCAGCGACGATTCGCTGTCGTCGCGGCTCACCTCGGCGGCCTGATTCGCCTGCGCGGTTCGCTCAAGTCGTGGACGGAAGCGGTCGATGTGAGCGCGCAGACCGTGGTCGTGGTCTAGCCGCGGGGAGACGCCAGAAAAGATGGAGAACGATCCCCGTCCGGCCGCGGCCAACAACGCCAGCACGGGAGCTCCACTACCCGGCGTCGAGCGCTACGGGCGCTACTGCCTGATCGAACGGATCGGCCGCGGCGGGATGGCGGAGGTCTTTCGCGCCGTCGCCGAAGGCGTCGAAGGTTTTCGGCGCGTCTTCGTCATCAAGCGGCTGCGTCCCGAGAAGTCGGCGTCGGTCGAGCTGACGCGCATGTTCGTCGACGAGGCTCGCCTCTCCGCGCTGCTGCATCACCCCAACATCGTCCAGGTCTACGACTTCGGTCAGATCAACGGCACCTACTTCCTGGCGATGGAGTACCTGCGCGGCAAGGACCTCGCCGTGGTGATGAGGGCAGTGCGCGCGGTGAAGAGTGCGGTGCTGCCGCCGATCGCGGCGCACATCGCCCATCAGGTGGCGACCGGGCTGCACTATGCGCACACGTTGTCGCGCGCCGACGGCAAGACGCTGGGCATCGTTCACCGCGACGTCACGCCGTCGAACATCATGCTCCAGCGCAACGGCGCGGTGAAGGTGCTCGACTTCGGGATTGCGCAGGCGACGAACTTCGCGCGCCAGGTCGAGACCGGCGGCGGGCGCGTCAAGGGTAAGCTCGCGTACCTGTCGCCCGAGCAAGTGCGTCTGGAGGGGCTCGACGCGCGCTCCGACGTCTTCACGCTCGGCATCGTGCTCTGGGAGATGCTCACCGGCCAGCGGTTGTTCGCGGCCGAGAACGAGCTCCTCACCATGCGCGGTGTGCTCTCGCAACCGATCGCACCGCCCTCCTCGAAGCGACCGATCGTGCCGCCGGCGCTCGACACGATCGTCGAGCGTGCCCTGCAGCGCGAGCGCAGCAAGCGTTACGCCAGCGCGGGCGACTTCGCGGACGACCTCGAGCGCTTCTTGCAAGAGGTGCCCTGCCACAGCTCGGCGCTCGGCCGGCTGCTGCACGATCTGTTCGGCGAGGAGCACGTCGAGGAGACGCCCGACTTCGCCGCGCTGGGTGTAGCGGCCGGCACGACTCTGCCTGGCGTCATGACCAGCGCTTCGGAATTGTCGCCGGCGGTGCTCGAGATGGAGGCCGACGTGCCGCCGCCGACCGCCGCCGCCGAGCTCGCCGCGATGGTGGCGCCGGCGCCCGCGGCAACGACCGCCGAGTCGAATTCGCTCTCGGAGGTCCTTCCCGATCGGCGCCCCCTGATACGCGGCCTGGTGGCCGCCGCCGCGGGGGCGACGCTGATCGCGTGCTTCGTCTGGGCCCTGGCGCACCACAAGCACCCGCCGTCCGTCGCGCAGATGCCCGCCCCGACCTGGCCGACGCGGGCCGCGAACGTCGCGGTGGTCCCGCCTGCGACGCCCCCGGAGCCGCCCGTCGCGAGCGCCGCCGACCCGGCGAAGGGAGCGCCTGCCATCGATCCGCCGCCGGCGGCACGCGCGCACGCCGCGAAGAAGCGCCCCGCGCACCGCCTCTCGAGCGACGTCACCATCGACCCGTTCAAGTAGCGCGCAGCCCGCTCAGTCGAACTGGGCCAGATCGGTTTCGACGAGCAGGTGCAAGGAGCGCAGGAACGTCACCCACTCGGCGGGCGCGGTGAAGTGCGCCTGCCACGCGCGCAGCGTACGCGCGCCGTCGAGCAACCGCAGCACGTCGCCGGGTGTTGGCCCCAGGCGGAATCGATCGGGCACGATGTGCGTGCGCCCCGTCGCCGACGGGCGGAAGTCGAGCAGCGGCGCGAAGCCCCGCTCCAGCACCTCGACTGGCAGTGTGAGCACGCCGGCGCCGAGCATCTCGAACGTGTCGAGGCCCAGCGGGAAGCTCTCCTTGTCGTTGATCACACCGCGATAGAAGGCGAACGTCCCCTGCACGCGGGAAAAGACGTCGATCACCCGATCGCGGACCTGCTGCGACAGCAGGCGAAAGACGTCGAGCGGCTTCATCAGTCCCAGCCCCGACAGTGTGTCGCCGAGCTTGCCGCCGTAGTGGGGCAGCATGGCGAGCGCGCGCTCGAGGTCGGCGCGATCCAGGTGACCGCGCGCGACCAGGTATTCGCCGAAGCGCTCCCCCGGCAAGCTCGAGTTGACCGACTGAGGCACGCCCTTGACCAGGTAGATCTCCTTGGCTTGCCCCGCGACCTCGAACCGCAAGAGACCGGTTTCACCGGCGACGGCCAGATCGGCGAAGAGCCGCATCGGCGAGATCACGCCGACGTCGCCGGCGCTGTCAGGCGGCCGCGCGGGCGCGCCCGATACGAAGCGCCCGATGTCGCTGCGCGTCCCCGAAGCGCGCGGCCCCTGATTCGGGCCCGCGCGTTGCTTTCGTGACTTGTCGTCGGTGCTGGCGCGGGAGATCGGCGTCCAGCCACTGTCGCCGCTCGACTGGCGATCGGGCTCGCCCGACCACTGATCGAGATCGACCACCGCCAGCGGCTGCGCCAGCGCGTTGCCGAGCGCCGCGACCGCGGCGACCGCGCTCGCCTCGGCAGCCAGGATCACCGCCGGCGTCGTGAGCGGCGTCGGCCGTGGCGCGTCCGCCGGCGGCGTGGGGCGCACGGCCGCAGCGGGCGGCGGACGCCGCGCGGACGCGGGAACCGGGGGAGGCGTCGGCGCGCGTGCCGGCTTCGGTGGCGCCGGCGCCGCGGCCTTCACGGACGTCTCACCCGTCGCCGGCGCACCCGACCGGAACAGCTCGGCCACGAACGCGCGCAGATCGGCCGCGCTCACGCGCTTGCCCGCTTCGAACAGGTAGTCCGCCAGCTCGTCGCGGAACGCGACGCTGCTCTGGTGCCGCTCGGCGGGATCCTTCTTCAAGGCGTGGCGCACGATGTGGTTCAGCGTCGCCGGCAGATCGGCGGCGTGCTTGTCGAGCCGGTCGGTGCGCGCATCGCGCACCATCAGCAACACGTCGAGATCCGCCGGCGCGGTGTAGAGGCGCTTGCCCATCAGCATCTCGGCCAGCACGATGCCGACCGCGAACAGGTCGCTGCGCCCATCGAGCACGGCGCCGGTCACCTGTTCGGGCGACATGTAGCCGTACTTGCCCTTGAGCGTTCCGGCCTGGGTCTTCGACTCGCGTTGCTGCGCGTGCGCGATGCCGAAGTCGCCCAGCTTCACGTCGCCGCGCTTGGAGATGAAGATGTTCGACGGCGAGATATCGCGATGGACGATCTGCATCGCGCGCCCCTCCATGTCGCGCGCGTTGTGCGCGTAGTCGAGCGCCTCGAGCACCTCCATGATGATGAACACGGCGATGTGCACCGGCACCTTGACGCGCTTCTGCGCACAGGTGCGCAAAAGCCCCAGCGCATCGAAGCCGTCGATGAATTCCAGCGCGATGAAGTACTGGCCGGCGACGTCACCGAAGTCGAGGATCTGGACGATCTTCGGGTGATTGAGCTGTGCCGTCAGCTTGGCTTCGTCGATGAACATCGACACGAACGTCCGGTCGGCCGCCAGATGCGGGAGGATCCGCTTGATGACGATGACCTTCTCGAAGCCGTGCGACGAAACGATCTTCGCGCGGAAGACCTCCGCCATTCCGCCGACCGCCAGCCTCTCGATCAACGTGTAACGGCCGAACTGCGAGGGCAGCGCCACTGAACCCTCGGTTGACATTCAACATGACTATAACACCCGCGGCCGCCGATCTGATCGGCCTCCAGCGGCGTTTCGGCCGCGGCTGACTGCCGCCGCGCGCGCCGCGCCGAGCGCCTGTCGCAACCGCTACTGGCTATCGCTTCTTGAGCAGGATCTTGCGCAGCTGGATGGGCTCGTGCATGTCGCCCGCCAGCTCGAGGGTCCGGTACGCGGCGCGGCGCGCGCGCGCCTGGCTCTCTTCGGTCGCCGCCGCCGCCGCCAGCATGCGTTTGCCCTCTTCGTAATAGCGGCGCTCGTCGATCGCGAGCTGCTCGCGAAACAGGTGCGCCGTGTCCGCGTCGCCTTTGTTGTCGCAAAACGTCGCCAGGGCTTCCAGGCGCGCCATCGACAGCGCCTTGGCGGTGACGTGGCCGGCCGACGAGCGCTCTTCCTGCGTTTGGAGTGAACGTAGGAAAGCGAAGACTTTTGAATACCCACCGTGCCGCGGGTCGTAGCCGGCGACATCAGCGCCAACCGCCGCCAGGCGCGCCGAGAGTGCGCGGTACTGTTTGGCGCCCTCACCGCATTGCTCGGCGAGCAACAGCTTCATTTCCAAATCATCGCAGTCGGCCATCCACAATGCCGCGACCTCGGCCGCTTCGATCGACGCTTTCAAGATCAATCGCATCACATCGGGGACGTCGAATGACTCCTTGGCGACGCCGCTGATCAAAGATCCGATCAGGCGCTCGATTGACGCGTGATTCTTGGCGTCGAGCTCAGTTACGAATCCGTCGGCTGTCACCATGGGCGTTCAATCCTGTCGTTCGATGCGGTGCACCGTCAAGGCTTTCCAAGAGGTGTCGATGGCTAGTGGTGTCGAAGATCGAGCCGTGACCCTGACACGACTCGCGGTTCGTCGCCAACCCAAGAGTGGAACTCAGGAGAGAATCAGTGAAGTCGAAGGCGCCCCTGGCTCGCATGTTCGTGGCCGGAATTCTCGCCGGCGTCGCCGCCGGCGCAGGTTGTGGAGGAGAGTGGTCACCGTCGGGCATCGGACCCACCGTCGGTCCCGAAAGCGTCGCATCGTCCATGCCTGGGCTTGGTGACGACCTGGTCTCGCCGCCCGAAACCGACGAGGTGGCTGAGACGCGCTCGGCGCTGTCGGGCACGGGCGGTAGCGACGGCAGCGAGGCGGAGCCCCGGGTCATCTACCTCTTTTACGCCGACGGAAATGCGCTGCCCAAGACCAACGTCAACGCGTGCCACGGAACGCCGCCCAAGTTTCATTGCAACTTCGGCTCGTCGTTGCTCGATTGTCAACGACAGGTCCAGTCGTATCTCGATCGGTGGTATGCCGACTTCAATGTGATCTTCACGTTCACCCGACCGACCAGCGGCAAGTTCTACACCGAGGTGGTGAGCTCGGGCGGAGGCGCCTGGTGCGGCGTCGAGGCGAAGGTGGCCGGCGTCGCGCCGTTCCTGTGCAACGACCTCGACGGCGGCGTCGCCTACACCTTCCTCGGCGGCGAAGACGCCAAGCAGACCGCCGTCATCATCGCGCAGGAGCAGGCCCACCTGGTCGGGCTCGAGCACAGCACCAGCGACGTCGACCTGATGCTGCCGACGGTTTGCACCAACTGCGATGGTTTTCCCAACGTCGAGAACCCGGTCACCGGCGACCGTTGCAACCGAACGACTCAGAACTCGTACCAGATGATGAAGGATCGCCTGGGCACCTGGACCGGCGGCCCGAAACCGTCGGCGTTCGGTTGTCAGGCCGACTCGAAACCGCCGACCGTGATGGTCATGGGACCCGGCGACGGCAGCCAGGTCGGCCATGACTTCACCATGCACGTCAAGGCGATGGGCGATTGCGAGGTCAGCAAGGTCGAGGTCAATGTCATGCCGCAGGTTCTGCACGCTGTCGGTGTCACGCCTCCCTACGACTGGGATCTGACCAACATCAGCGGGCGGCAGACGATCTCGGTCACCGCCACGGACACGCGCGGCCAGACCGCGACGACGACCATCACCGTCAACGCGCCGACCGATGGCGCGCCCGCCGACGGCATGGCCAATACCGGCTGCAGCGTCGCCGGCCGTGGCAGCCGCGCGCCGTCGCCCCTGGGCATGCTCCTGCTAGCGGGCGTCGCGCTCGGTCTGATCGTCCGCCGCCGCCGCTGAGGCCGCCCTGACGGGTGCACCGCACTAGCTGTGGCCGGCGCGCCGGCGCAGGTACCACTCGGCGATCAGCAGGAACATGCCGACCGCCAGCAGCTCGGGGCTCGACCAGAGCTCGACCGATCGCTGGCGCCCGACGCGCACCTCGCGCGGATCGGAGATGCTGACGTCGCCGAGATCCTCCATGTGGTAGCTCCCGCCGCTGACGTCGGCGATCTCGCGCAGGACGCGATCGCGAAACGCGACGTCCTCCAGCTCGCGCCCCTCGGCGCGCACCACGAACGTCTTGTCCTCGGTGACCGCGCGCCCGTCGAGCATTGCGCGCCCGGTGACGCGGTAAGCGCCCGCCGGCAGCGTCCCCAGGTCGACGTGCGCCTCGCCGTCCTGGTTGGTCGTCGCCTCCAGGTGCTTGAGCGGCTTCGCTTGCGGGTCGCCCTCGGCGGCGCTGACATCGACCGTGATGTCGACCTTTTGCGCCGCCGAGTAGTCGGGGTGCATGGCGCGGATGCGCACCGAAGGCGGCTGGCTGCGCCGGTATTCCATGCGGTCCAGCTCGAGGCGCAGCAGCGTCAGCGCCGGATCGCGCACCAGCCAGCGGATCGCGTTCTCCCAGAAGCGCTGAAATGCGCGCCCGTCGTCGCCTTCGCCCGCGGCCAGGAACCCCCAGTGCCAGGCGCTGTCGGTCAGCAGCGCCATCGAGCGGCCCTTGCCGGCCTCGCCGACCACCAGCACGGGCGCCGGTTTGCCGCCGTCGGTGCGCAACGTCGGATGGGTCAACAACGTCGCGGCGCCCGGCCGCACGCGCGGCACGCGGTTCACGCCCTCGAGCGGCGGCAGCTTGCCCCAGTGCAGCTCGTTCTCGCGTGGATCGAGCACGAGCGACGTGACCGGGTGCGCGCGCCCCTCGGGCGTGAGCTTGGGACGGAAGCTGTCGGTGGTCAGGTCGGCGTCGTTCGAACCGGTGAGACCGGGCGGTGACGGCGGCAGCTCGACCGGCAACACGTCACGCAGCGCGGTCGAGCCGTAACCGCCGCTGGCGAACGACAGATCCCCGCCGATCATCGCGATCGCGCCGCCCTCCTCGACGTAGTCGCGCACGCCGGGCAGGAACGGCTCGACGCCGTAGGGCGCGAAATTGAAGTTTTGAAAGATCACCAGGTCGAAGGATTTGAGCTGCTCCTCGAAGATCTCGAACGTCGGAAAGGGGATCAGCGACAGCTCGTTGCGGTTCCAGGGCTGCTCATCGGTCTCGGTGCGCAGGATGAAGAACGACACCAGATCGACGTTGGGATCGCGGCGCAACATCGCGCGCAGGAAACGCTGGTCCCACGACGGGCGGCCGCACAGGTGCAGCACGCGCACGCGATCGCGGATGACCTTGACCGTGAAGACCTGGCTGTTGTTGCTCGACAGCGCTTCGCCCGCCAGCACCGGCGTCGCGATCTGAAACACGAAGTTGCCCGGGTGGTCGGGCAGCCAGTCGAACGACACGCGCTCCTCGGAGTGATCGCCCTTGAGGATCACGCTGCGCGTGGCGATCGGCCGGCCGTCGCGGCTCAGCGTCAGCTCGATCTGCCGGTCGGGCAGGCCGTGCTGCCGGATGACCGCCTCGACGGTGACCGGCGTGCGCACGAACGCGAACTCGTCGGCCAGCACCGCGGCCACCGAGACGTCGCGCAGCGAGCTCTCTCCCACGCCGACGGTGTGGATCGGCGCCCCCAGCGCCTGGATGGTGTTGCGCGTGGTGGCGTCGAGCGGGCCCTCGCCGATGCGGCCGGTGTCGATGCCGTCCGAGATCAGCACCACCGCGCCCAGGTCGCGACCGGCGTAGCGCGCGCGCACCTCGGCCAGCGCCTCACCGATGCGCGTCGCCTCGCCGGTCGGGCGCGCCGCCAGCGAATCGGGCGTCGCGGGCGCCAGCACCTCGCCGAAGCTGTAGAGGTCGACGCGGTGGCCGGCCTGCTCCCAGGCGGCGAAGCGCGGCGCCGCCCGCTGCACCAGCGTCGCCGCGCGTTCGGTGCGCGACGCGCCGCCGCTCGGCGGACGCACCTCCATCGAGCGCGAGACGTCGACCAGCACCGCGACGTGGTTGGCGACGCGAATGATCTGGCGCAGCTCGATCGCCGGCTCCAGCGCCGCGATCAAGCAGGCGAGCACGCCCGCGGTGCGCAGCAATAGCAGCAGCCACCAGCGCCCGCGCCGTTCCTCGATCAGCGAGACCGCCGACAGACCGATCGCCACCGCCGCGGCGGCCACGGCCAGGATCACGCCGATCTGGCCCAGGTGGGAGGCCCCGCCCAAGGCGACGCGCCAGTCGTTGAACTCGCCGCCCGTCATTGTCCACCCGTTGGCGGTCCACCCATTGGCGCGTCCATCACCGCGGCTGCCTCCGCGTGCGCAGGATGTAATCGATGTGCGCCTGTTCGGTCTTGTAGTCGAGGCAGAGCGAATACATCACCAGATTGACGCCCAGCCGGAACGCCTCCTCGCGCTGCCCTTCGCCGCCGGGGATCACCTCGTGCTCCCAGCGCCCGAAGCCGTCGCGCGCGAGCGCGCCGCCAAGGTCGTTCTGCGTGTAGACCACGGCCAGGCGCCGATCGCGCTCGACGCCTTCGATGTACGGCGCGGCCAGGATGCGCCCCGGCGCGCCGTGCAGGACGTAGAACGACTTCCACAGCACGTGCTCGTCGGGGATGCGCGTCGGCAGCTCGCCGGGCAGCATCTGCGCCAGCAGCCGGCGCACCGATTCGTCGAAGCCGCCGCCCGCGCGCCCCTCCGACGAGTCGATCAGCAGGAAGCCGCCGTAGGTGATGTGGCGGCGCAGGCGCGCGATCTCCGCATCGGACGGCAGCGCGAACGAGCGATCGCCCGACAAGACCAAGAACGGGAAACGAAACAGGTTGGGATCGGTCGGGCGCAGCTCGGCGCGGTCCGATGCTGTGACCAGGCTCGTGCGGCGCACCAGCTCCCACGCCAGGCGTTGCAGCGCGGTCGGCCGGGGGTCGGGCAGCCCCGGCAGCGCCAGGCGCGCAAAGCGGAACAGCGACCGATCGCCGATCGCTGACGCCCAGCGCGGCGCCGACAGCAGCGCCGCCGCGCCGGCGGCTCCGGCGACGAAACGACGGCGCGAGAAACCCGCCGGGCGGGCGTCGTTGAGGCCGTCTTTGTTGCTGTGGTCTTTGTTGTCGTCGCTGTTGTCGTCGTTATTCACTTGGACCGCCCCTTCGCGGCGCCGGGGCTTTCGACTATGCTGCCCGACCGATGACGTGCGCCACCGATCGGCGGCTCACCCGCGGCTCGCTGCCGGCGGTGCGGGCCGTCCTGCTCGCGGCCATCCTCCTGGATCTGGGCTCCTCCAGGGCCGCCGTCGCCACCGACTTCCCGCCGCTGGTCCCCCCGTCGTTGAGTCACCGCTCGCAGTTCGGCCTGGCGCTGCTGCCCGGCTCGGGTTTTCGCGTGCTGGTCCCGTACGGCGAGAACGTCTATTGCGGTCAACTCAACGAACGCGTCTGCTCGGCGCGCCTGCCATTCTTCCTCGACGTGCAACCCTCGTACGGCCTCGGGTCGCACTGGGACGTGCTGGTCGACCTGCGCTTCGGCCTCGAGGCCGACTTCGCGCGCACCCACCAATTCGCGTTCGCGCCCGGCTTTCGCTACTGGACCGACGCCGAGGCGCGCTTGAAATTCTTCGCCACGCTCCAGCTCGCTTACGACACCACCGAGCAGCACAATCGCACGCTCACCGGCTACGACCTCGGCTTTCACAACAGCAACGGCCTGATGTGGGAGGTCATGCCGGACCTGGGGTTCTACGTCCAGCTCGGCGACACCGTGGGCTTCGTCCGCTGGCTGCGCTTCGAGATCGATTTGGGCGCGGGTGTTCAAGCGCGGTTTCCGTAGCGCGACTACGGTAGCAGACCGGCGCCAGCCGCGCCCCCGGTCGTCGTGGCGGGATGCACATCACCCTCGACCATAACCCGGGTATGATGGCGGTGGCCATGACCGCCGACTCTCCCCGCGATGTGGTGCTGCGCGCCGACGCCCTCGCGAAGACCTTCCACGTCGGCTTCTTTCGCCGGCGGGTCGAGGCGGTCAAGGACGTGAGCCTCGAGGTCCACCGCGGCGAGATCTTCGGCTTCCTCGGCCCCAACGGAGCCGGCAAGACCACGACACTGAAGATGCTCATGGGCCTCATCTTTCCGACCTCGGGGCGCGCCGAGGTCCTGGGCCTGCCGGTCCCGTCGCTGTCGGCGAAGCGTCGGCTCGGGTACCTACCGGAGAGCCCGTACTTTTACGACTACCTCACGCCCGAGGAGTTCCTCGACTTCATCGGCGCGCTGTGTGCGCTGCCGTCGTCCGCGCGCCGCGCGCGCGCCGACCGGCTCATCGCGCGCGTCGGGCTCGACCATGCGCGCGGGCGGCCGCTGCGCAAGTTCTCGAAGGGGATGCTGCAGCGGATCGGGATCGCGCAGGCGCTGATGGCCGACCCGGAGCTGGTGATCCTCGACGAGCCGATGACCGGCCTCGACCCGCTGGGGCGCAAGGAGGTGCGCGATCTGATCCTCGAGCTGCGCAAGGAGGGCAAGACGGTCTTCTTCTCGACGCACATCCTGCCCGACGTCGAGATGACGTGCGATCGGGTCGCGATCGTGATCGGCGGCCGCCTGCGCAACGTAGGTCCGCTCGGCGATCTCCTGTCGGCGCGGTTGCTGTCGACGGAGGTGGTCCTGCGCCTGCCCGCGGCCGGAATCGCGGCGCTCGCGGTTCCTCCCGGCGCGCGGCAGTACGTCGCCGGCGATCGCGCCGTGGGCCTGGAGCTGCCGGAGACCGCCGACGTCGACGCGTTCTTGCGGGCGGCGCTCGCGGCCGGTGCCTCGGTGCTGTCGGTGTCGCCGCGCCGCGAGTCGCTCGAGGATCTCTTCGTGCGCGAGGCGCAGCTCGCGTCGAGCGGTCCCGGCGGCGCGCCCGCGCCCGCGCCGGTGTCGGCAGCGAGGGCGGCGTCGTGAGCGTCGCGCCGACGGTCCTGAGCGGGACGTCTCACACGCGCGCGCACGGCGGCTTCGTGGCGGGCACCGTCGCGGTGCTGGCCATCGCGCGCAACACCTTCCGCGAGGCGGCGCGCAACAAGATCCTCTACAGCCTGCTCTTCTTTGCGATCCTGCTCATCGTCTCGGCGCTGGCGCTGGGTGAGCTGTCGATGAACGAAGAAGTGCGCATGACGCGCGATCTCGGCCTGTTCGGCGTCGACGTGTTCAGCGTGCTCATCGCGATCTTCGTCGGCGTCAATCTGCTCTACAAGGAGCTCGATCTGAAAACCGTCTACACCATCCTGCCCAAGCCGATCGCGCGCTGGCAGTTCGTGCTCGGCAAATGGCTAGGGATGTTGGTGACGCTCGCGCTACAAATTGCGGTCATGGGTGTCGTGCTGGCTCTGGTGACCGTCGCGCAAGGCGCGCCGCTCGACGCGGCGATCGTCAAGGCGCTGTGGCTGCTGTTCGTCAACGTCACCGTGGTGACGTCGGTGGCGATCCTGTTCTCGTCGTTCTCGAGCCCGTTTCTGTCGGGCTTTTTCTCGCTGGGTGTCTTCATCGTCGGCCGTTCGGTCCCCGACATCCGCCTCGTGACCGCGCGCGTGGGCGGCTCGGTCGGTCGGGCGATCGACTTCGTGTCATACCTCGTGCCCAACCTGCATCTCTTCTATCCGTCGGGCGCGATCGTCGGCGCGCGTCAGGTCTCGATTCACGGCCAGTTCGTCGGCGCCGACTATCTGGCGTCAGTGACCGCTTACGGCGCCGGCTACTCGCTGCTCGTGCTAGGACTCGCCGTCTGGATCTTTCGCCGCCGGGACTTCGTTTGAAAACGTGTGGGCGTAGACGGCTCCGCCGTGGGAGCCCATCATCATCATGAATTTGTCGTCTACAATCGACGTGCGCCGCCTGACCCACGAGGATGTCGACGACGCCGCACGGCTGCTCTACGAGTCGTTCTCGGCGGTCTACCGCCAGCGGGGGCACACGCCGCCGTTCCCCAACGTCGAGAGCGCGGCCTGGCTCTGCCGCGCGTACCTCGATCTCGACCCAGATGGCTGCGCGTTCGCCGAGCACGACGGCTACGCGATGGGCGTCGGCTTCTCTCACCGGCGCGGGCCCGTCGCCAGCATCGGCCCGATCGCCGCGCGGCCCGGCGCGCCGGGCGGTGTCGGCCGCGCCCTCATGGCGCATTTTCACCAGGTGACGCTGGGGTGCGAGAGCGTGCGACTGTTTCAAGACAGCTTCAACCCCGACTCGTTCGGCTTCTACACGCGCCTCGGCTACAGCGTCGCCGACGTCGCGCCGTATCTGCTGGCCGATCAGTTGCTGCCACCGACGGTCCGCCCGAGCGCCGTGCGCCCGGCCTCTGCGTCGGACCTGCGCCAGCTGGAAGCATACGACCTGTCGCGCACCGGCGCCGATCGGAGCCGTGATCTCGCTCTCCTCGCGCAGAGCGGCTCCGCGTTCGTGGTCGAGGAGGGCGATCCACGGACAGTCGCTGGCTATCTATTTTACCGTTCGTTGCCGGCGCGCGTGATCATCGGGCCTGCGGTCGGCGAGTCGGCCGAGATCCTGGCGACCCTGGTCGACGCCGTCGCCGCGGCGCTGCCGGGCCGGCCCGCGGTGATCCGCGGCTCGGCCGCCGTGCCTGCCGTGCTTCACCGCGCGTTCGAGCGCGGTTTCCGCGTCGATCACCTCGGCAACCTCATGGTCACAGGCGCCTATCGGCCGCCGCCGGCCCAGCTCTACGCACTCTTCCCCGAGAGCCTCTGAACGCGTCCGGACGTGCTATTGTCGGACGCACGTTGGGTTGCCCGTTGGCCCGCAGGCGCCCAGCCGGGGTAGATGGACGGTTAGATGGACGTTCGCTGCGATCGTTGTCAGACCGAATACGAGCTCGATGACGAGAGTGTCACCGAGGGGGGCGCGTCGGTACAGTGCACGACGTGTGGCCACACGTTCGTCGTCGGTCCAGATGGCGTCACCATCGCCCAGATCGTGCCCACGCCTCCGGGCGGCCTCGCGGACCTCGGCCCGCAGGCGGCGGATTGGTTGCTGGCGACCGAGGACGGCCAGACGCATCGCTTTCGCGATCTGACCACGCTGCAAAAGTGGGTCGTCGAGCGCAAGGCGACGCGCGAAGACCGGGTCTCGCAGCGCGGTGGACCCTGGCTGCCGCTCGGCGAAGTCGAGGAGCTGGCTCCCTTTTTCGCGGTGGTCGAGCAGGCGGATCGTGCGCGCTCGACGGAAGGCGTGCGCCGATCCGGCGGGCGCTCCGCTGATGGATTGATAGCGCGGTCCACGCCGACGCGTCAGCCGGCGGTTTCGGGAGCTGGCACGCGCCGTCGCGCCAACGGCGTGGGCGACGACAGCGTCTTGTCGGCGCGCATCGACTCCGGCCCGACGCCTTCCCTGGACGGGGGCATGATTCCCGCCGAGGAAGAAAAATTCGAGACGATGACGATCTTCCGGCAGGGCCGCAATCTGAAGATTGCAGCCGTGGCCGGGTTCGTCGGCCTGGCGATCGTCGCCGCCGTCATCGGGTTTCGCCGTCCGCAATGGTCGCCGGTCAAGCCACCCACCGCGCGCGCGGTCGATGTTCCGCCGGCAGCTCCGGCGGCGCCGGTCGCTCCAGCGGCTCCGGTCGTGGCAGCGCCCGCGGCCGCCCAGGCTCCCGCCCTTCCGCCCGCCGGCGGGCCGTCGTCCGCGCAACCTCCGGCGGTGCCTGCGGCGCCGGTCGATCCGTTCGCCGCAGCCAAGGCGGCGCCGGCGGAGCACCCCAACGCTGAGCCAGCGATTGCGGCGAAGCCCAAGACCTATGAACGTCTGGTCGGCGAAGCCGATCGCCTGATGGAAAACGGCCAGCCGGCGCGTGCGCAGAAGCTCCTCGACGAGGCGCTGGCGATGCAACCCAACGGCGTCGCCGCGCTCAGCGGCGTCGCGTACCTCCAGCTCGACCGTTCGCGGCCGCTGGCCGCGATCTCGACCTTCAAACGCGCGCTCGGCTTTTCCCCCGAGTTTCCACCCGCGCTCTTCGGCCTGGCCGAGGCCTATCGCGCGCAGGGCGACATCGGACCCGCCGCGGAGAACTACCGCAAGTACATCGCGGTCGCGCCGACCGCACCCGACGCGCCGGCCGCGCGCCGGCAGCTGAAAGAGATCGAAAGCCTGATGCCCAAGAAGCCAGCGCCGGAAGCGGCGCCCGCGAAAGAGACTTCGAAGTCTGAAGAGCCTGCCGCCGCATCAGCTATCGAGAAGACGCCGTAGCGCCGTCGCGCCCTTCAGGCGGCGTTGGTCGTGCTGGTTTCGACCAGATCGATCATCAAGTCGAGCAGCGCGAGCAGGGCGTCGGTGTCGGGGGTTCCGGTCGCCGCTTGATAGCGCGCGGCGCTTCCGGTCCACAGGCTCAACACGCCGTCGTCCTGGCGCATCAGCTGCTTGCGAACCGACTCCTCGGCGAGCGGTGCGTTGCCGTGCACGCTGAACTTCTGATCGAACGCGGTATCGCCGGTCTTCACGCGCGGCAGCGCCAGGCGTTGATCGGGGTTGCGCGCGAGCCAGCTACGGTGACGCTCGATGCTCGCGCTCGGTTCGCGGTGGCCGGGATCTCCGACGGTGAGCTCCACCTCCGTGATGCGCCCGCGCCGGCGCAGAAAGCGCAGGCCGACGCCGCGGCCCCGTCGCTGGCCGCGGATCCGGCTGGCTTCCAGATCGTCCTCCTCGACCACGACCGCCTCGGGCGGGCCGAGCGCCTCGGCGCTGCCGTCGTTCGCCGCGGTGGCCAGGCGGCCGATCCAGGCGCGCCACTCCGAGCGATTCAAGCTGGGCGTCTCGCTCTCCGACGCGGCGCCGTGCGCGCCGCCGAGCGCGCGCAGCTCGCCGACGGACAGCGCGAGCAGTCCGAGCAGGCTGACCGAGAGCTCGACCGGCGACCCGAGCGGGTAGCCGCCGATCGCCAGCAGCAAGAGGCCATACCCGGCGAGCCGCGTTCCGCCGGGGCGGGCCAGCAGGCGCACGACGGCATAGGTCCAGCAGAGTGCCGCGATCAGATACGCCAGGCCCATGAACGACGCGAGCCGCGGCATCTCCAGGTGCGGCCCGTAGGTCGCGATCGCCTGCATCAGATCGTAACGCGTCGCCAGCGCGACGCTGAACGTCGCGGTCACGACGGCCGCCAGCACCAGCGCCAGCGCATTTGCGCCGCCGCCGGTTTCACTGGACCGCCGCGGCACGAGCGTGAACGGCGCGGTCAGGGCGGCGAGGATCAGGCTCGCCTCACCCCACGGAAACAGGTCACCGATCGACGAACGTTCGCGCGTCCAGCCGAGACGCTCGAAAACCATCGACATCACGTGAAAGATCCCCGGGAGCGCGAACAGCGCGACGCCGACCTTGACCCGCGTCGGAACGCGCGCGCGCAGGAGAGCGCCGGCGATCAGCAGCGACAGGAACCCGAAGCTGCCCTCGAGCGGGAGCGCGAACGTGCGGGGCACCTGACCGACCAGGATGACCAGCGTCGCCAGCGTCCAGAAGGCGATCCCGATGGTGCTCACGGCCACGCGCGCCGGGGCCGGCCTGGGGAATAGCTCGCCCCGCCGCAGCAGGCCGGTCAGCGCCAGCGCGAATACCACCAGCGCCAGGATGCCCGTCAGGTGAAACAGGAACGGACCCGCGTCGGCGATCGCACGCGCCATGACGGACGCCCCTGACGCGGCGCTGGAGATGATCGACCGCGGCAGGAAAAGGCGGTTGGCCAGGCGGTTGAGCACCAGCTCCATCGCGGCCACGAACACCAGCGCGGCTGTCAGGTTTCCTGCGCGCGCACGGCCTGGCATCAGCAAGCTCCGCAGTATAACCCACACGCATAAGGGGCCGAATGTGCCAGGAATCACGGTTCCGGGAGCCGGAATGACCGAAGAGTCAAGCGATGACCCGAAGCCGTCGACTAGCACGGTGAGGCCCCGCGTGGTGAGTCGGTACCCCGTCGTCGTGCTGAACTCCCGCGCGGAAATCGTACCGGTGGCGCGGCAAAAGTCTGCCCACGGGGCCACATTTTGGGTATGTTCCTTTGAGTCTGGGGGAGCATTCCCTACCGTGTCGCTCCCGGTGGCTGTGGGGGGTCCGTCGACCAAGCGCGAGTGTGTTAACATTCAAGAGGAAGCACAGGCGTGGTCAGCGTAACCGCGAGAAAGATTCGGGATCACGGGCGCGAGCACGGATCGCTCGGCGTAGGGCGGGTCTATGCGGGCTACCTGATCAGCTATCCGAGCGTCGGCCGGGGCATGGTGATCTTCC
>CAZNCQ010000079.1:11031-26139 GCA_964571275.1 uncultured Myxococcales bacterium | reverse complement strand
GCCAGGTCGTGCGGCGCCTTGCGGAGCATGTCGACCAGCTGGCACTGCCCCATCGTCGAGCAGACGTCGCGCGGCCCGCCCGACAACATCTCGAGCACGCCGTCGGTCGCCAGCAGCACGATGTCCTGCGACTCCAGCGGGAAGATCTCGTCGCGGTACTCCGGCATCGGGATCATTCCGATCGGCGGATTCAGCGAGTACGCCAGCCCCGAGATGACACCCGACCGGCGGCGCAGCAACGGGACGACGTGGCCGCCGTTGGCGACGATCCACCGGCGGTTGGGCACGTCGAGCAGCACGCACACCACGGTGACGAAGCGGTCGTCCTGCATGCCGCGCAGCGACCGATTGAGGCGCGTGAGGATCTCCGCCGGTCCCGAGCACTCGTGGGCGAGGCGGCGCAGCTCCGACGTCACGCGCGACATCATCAGCGCCGCGGTCACGCCCTTGCCGGAGACGTCACCGATGGTCGCCAGCAGGCGGCCGCCGCCGAGATCGACGAAGTCGTAGAAATCGCCGCCGACCGCGAACGCCGGCAGGTACTCGGCCAGAACGCGCACGTGCGCCGAGTTGTTCTCCAGCGGACGCGGCAAGAACATGCGTTGCATGTCGCGCGCAGAGGCCAGGTCTCGCTGCAACCAGGCCGTGACCGACCGACCGCCGCGGGCGCGCACGCGCGGCAGGAGCTCACCGACCCCGCGCGAGAGCTGAATCAGCGCTTCGAGATCGCGCGTGGTGAAGCTGGGCGCTCCCAGCCGGCGCTGGACCACGATGAAGCTCTCGAGCGCGCCTTCCGAGATCACCGGCACCGACATGCTGGCGCCGCGATCGCAGGTGACGTCGCCGGGAACCAGCGTCGGCGTCACCGGAACGACGCGGACGCTCGACTCGTTGCCGTACTGCGAACCCACGGCGCTGAGCAGCGCAACGCCGCCGTGCGCATCACGCACGCCCCGCAGCTCTCCCGAGCCGCCCTGGGGCAGGAACATGTCGGCGCCCGCGACCTCGGACCAGAGCATCGCGATCGTCGCGTAGAGGCGCTGCGCCAGATCGACGGTGGTGTCCGGCTCGCCAATGGCGGCCAGCGCCTGCTGCACCGGGATCGCCTGCGGGGACACCGCGGGCGCACCGACGGCGAGAGGCCTCGCCATCGGCGTGAAATCAGAGATAGATTTAATGGTTGACTCCATGACTCGTCCCCCACCCGAGGTCACGTAAGTTAGTGCTGCCCCAAGAATTGAACACAGCGACGAGATATTGCTCCGTCCAACAGTGTGTTACAACACAATTCAACGCACGCGTGTAACGGGATCGCGACATTTCCAAGTTTCCGCGACCGGCACTCCCGTGGCCTCCCGATGGCGCGCGATGCGTGGAACCTAGGACGACGAGCTCGGGTGTTTGGACGGTGACGGTGACGCCGGCGTTTTGAGCTCGGCGCCCACCATGACGCGATCCAGTCGGAGCAGGCGAAAGATAGCCAGCGGCTGGTCGCGCAAGCCCAGCACCACCACTTCCCCACCCCGCGCGCGGACCTGCTTGTAAAGTGAAACCAGCGCGCCGACTCCCGAGCTGTCGAGCATGCGCAACTGCGACAGGTCGACCTCGACCCGGCCGATCTGGCGCATCAACAGCTTCTCGATTTCGGCACGCAAGTCCGAGACGGTCACGGCGTCGAGCTCGCCCTCGATCGACAGTCGAATGACGCCAGCCTCGTTGATAGATATCGAGAAGGTCATGAATCTCCTTCGGACGGATTCCCGCGCGGCACCGATTCTTTCGGCACGTCTTTCGGATCTGCCGCGAGGCATTTGGACAGGGTGAGAACATTAGGTCGACCAGGGCGATATCTGATACTCATAAACGCTCTGATGATGAATATTCCCAGTCCGGACTCAGGAAGCAGGTCCAGATCGGGGGTTGCCACGGCGTCGAGGTCGAAGCTGTCGCCATAGTCGCGCAATTCCACGGTGATGCGATCCGGGTCAGTCCTGATTTCCATCTCGATCACGCCGTCGTTCCGCCCGGCATAGCCGTGCAGCACGATGTTGTTGAAAGCCTCTCCGACGGCGGACACGACATGCATGCGGAACTCATTGAGCTCGGGCCGGTAGGGACGCCGGGACACCAGCTTGCAGGCAGCCGAGACCGCGCGCAACGCCACATCCCGATGTTCCAGCAGACCCAGCATTTGAATCCTGATCAAGGTCCTTCTGCATCATGCCATTTCTTCGCGTCGCACGCGATGGGCTGCTGGGTCATTTCGTTGTAGGGTACTGACCCTGTGCACCGCTCCGTCCGGATTGTCAAACGGGCTATCGACGTCATCGGCTCTTCGATCGGGCTCTGCGTCACGCTGCCGCTCTATCCGGTGATCGCGGCCGCGATCTACCTCGAGTCGCCCGGGCCGATCTTCTTCAAGCAGATTCGCGCGGGCCGACTCAATGTGGCCCCGACTCCGTCGGAGTCGCCAGACGGTGTCGCCCCGACCGCGTCGGGGTTGCCCAGCGACGGCGCACCGCACCGCCCCCAGTTCACCCAGTTCCGGATGCTGAAATTCCGCTCGATGCGCATGGACGCGGAGAAGCTGTCGGGGCCGGTGCTGGCGACCGCGAACGACCCGCGGGTCACGCGCGTGGGGCGCCTCCTGCGCAAGACGCGCCTCGACGAGATTCCGCAGTTCCTCAACGTGCTCCGCGGCGAGATGAGCATCGTCGGTCCACGTCCCGAGCGCCCCGAGCTCGCCGACCAGCTGGCCATGGCGATCCCGTACTTCGAGGAGCGGATGCGCGACGTCAAGCCGGGCATCACCGGCCTCGCGCAGATCTCGCTCTCGTACACCGGCAAACCGCACCCGGACAGCGACGTCGCGAAGTTCGAGGCCGACCTCACCAACCCGTTCAAGATGGAGGGCGCCGAGGACGCGCTGGCCGATCACATGCGCGTCAAGCTGCTCTACGACCTGGCCTACAGCGCCACAACGGAGAACCTCTGGCACTTCCTGCCCGTCGAGCTGGAGATCCTGGTCAAGACACCGCTGGTCATGTTGCGGGCGCTCGGGACCTGAGGAATCGGAGACACCATGGCGCTCGCCTGCGTCGGCCTGACGATCGCGCTCCTCGCCTATACCTACTTCGGCTATCCCATCCTGCTCGGCGTCCTGGCGCGGCTCTTCCCGGTGCGCTGGAGCGAAGCCGACATCGACGTCCCCTCGCCGATCACCGTGTGCTTGCCGGTCTACAACGGCGGTTCGTATCTGCCGGCGAAGATCGCGAGCTTGCTGGCGCAGGACTATCCCGCGCGGAGCATCGAGATCCTGATCTACTGCGACGGCTGCACCGACGACACCGAGTCGATCGCGCGCGCGGTCGCCGCGTCGGAGGAGGCGCGCGGTCGCGTGCGCGTCCTGGTATCGCCCGAGCGGCGCGGGAAGCCGACGGCGCTCAACACCATGGCGGCGGCGGCGACCGGCGAGCTCCTGCTGATGAACGACGTGCGACAGCCGCTGAACCCGGGCGCGTTCAGGGCCCTCGCGCGCGCGATGCGCGACGAACGCGTCGGCTGCGCCACGGGCAACCTGGTGCTCGACGGTCCGGCGGGCAGCGGCGTCTACTGGCGCTACGAGAACTGGATGCGCGCGCAGGAGTCGGCGTTTCGCGGCGTGGTCGGCATGACCGGTCCGCTGGCGATGATGAGGCGCGCCGACTTCGTGCCGCTGCCGGCCGACCTGATCCTCGACGACGTCTGGATCCCGATGCGCCTCGCGCTGCAGGGCAAGCGCGTCGCCTTCGTGGCCGAGGCCGAGGCGCGCGATGCAGCCTTCGAGGATGACCGAGAGTTCAAGCGCAAAGCGCGCACGTTGGCTGGAAATTATCAGCTCTTCGGCTTGCTTCCCGCGCTTCTGAGCCCAATTTCGAATCCGATTTGGTTCGAGACCATCTCTCACAAAGTCATGCGCCTGTGCGCGCCGTGGTTGATGCTGATCCTCGCGGCAGCGTCGATCGCGGCAGCGCTGTCCAGCACCGGCACGGTCGCGACCGCGATGTGGATCCTGCTCGTGGGACAGGCCGCGTTCTACGCGGCCGCGCTGGCCGGTCCGCGTGGCGGCCGCCTCGCCGGCGTGGCCCGGACGTTCGTGGTGCTGAACGCGGCGGCCGTGGTCGGCCTCGGCCGGCACCTGACCGGGCGCCAGCGCGTGACCTGGTAGCTGGAGGTTTCGGAAGGCGATGCGGACGGGCGTGTGATAATGAAAGGGCCGTGTTGAGTCGGCGAGCGACGTTTGTTGGGCTCTTGGGACTTTGCGGGGCGCTGTCTCTGGGCTCGGCCTGCGCAACGGTTCACCCGCCGTATGACTACGCGTCGGAGCCGGATCCGCGCAAGAGCGAGTACGTGCTCGGCCCGTCGGACATGCTGAAGATCGCGATCTGGCACAACCCGGATCTGTCGGCGGATGCGACCGTGCGCCCCGACGGCGCGATCTCGCTGCCGCTGGTGGGCGACCTCAAGGCTGCGGGCCGCACACCCAGCAAGCTGCGCGACGAGATCGTGCAGCGCCTGGCGACCTTCATCAAGGAAGAGTCGGTCACGGTCACGGTCGCCGTGGTCGGCATCAACAGCTATCGCTTCGTCGTCACCGGCAACGTCGAGCACCCGGGCAGCTTCGCCAGCAGCCGCTACGTCACGGTGGTCGAGGCGATGGTCATGGCCGGCGGGCCCAACCGCTTCGCGAACCCCGACCAGACGATGATCATCCGGTCGGACGCCACGCGCGGAACGCGGCGGATCCCGATCGACTTTCCGTCTATCCTGAGCGGGGTGCACCCCGAGCAGGACCTGACGCTGCTGCCGGGAGACACGGTCTACGTTCCGTAGCGCGCGCCGATGGCCTGTGCCGCGTGCATGACATAGACTGCTCGCGAGCCGATCGATGTTCGTGATCCTCGGGATTGGGGCCATGCTGGCCTTCCTCTACGTCCGGCCGCAGGAGACGTTCGAGTCGATGCATTGGCTGACGTTTCCGCTGGTGCTGGCATTCGCCGTGCTGGGTTACGTGCTGGACCTGGCGACCGGAATCACTCGTCCGCCGCGCCGGTCGCTGCTGCTCTGGGTGGCCCTGGCGTTCTTCGGCTGGGCGATGTTGACCGTCGCGATCGGCGCGCCCGAGATGATCAACGAGAGCGCGCTCTACTTCGTCGCGCCGGCGGCGCTGTTCCTGGCCACGTCGCAGGGCGTGCAGACGCTGCGCGGTTTCGAAGTCGTCTCGAAGACGCTGCTGGCGGTGACGATGGTGATCGTCCTGGTCGCGATCCACCAGGGGCTGACACCGCGCGTGTGCATCCCCGACACCACCTCCAACGCGCCACCCGCCGAGGACAGCGAGGGCAAGGTGCGCCAGTGTCACTCGCGCACCGAGTGCGCCGAGGCGGGCCTGGGCCCGGGCGAATTCCTCTGCGAGCACGTCGGGCTCATGGGCACCCGCTCCGACGGCGGGCGCGTGCGTTCGATCGGCATCTTCCAGGATCCGAACGAGCTCGCGTGCGCGACCAGCATCAGCCTGCCGTTCGTGTTCATCTGGCTCGGCGAGAAACGGTCGGCCATCCGCCGGCTGCTGAGCCGCCTCCTGCCGCTGCCGGTGCTGCTGGCCGCGATCCTATGCAACATCATGACCCAGTCGAGGTCGGGGCAGATCTCGCTCATCGCCACGCTGGGCGTCTACTTCCTGCGCCGCTTCGGCGTGCGCGGCGCCGCGGTCGGCGGTGTGCTGGCGATCCCGGTGCTGATCTTCGGCGGCCGCAGCGATGAGTCTTCGACCGAAGAGCGCCTCGAGTGCTGGTCGGAGGCCCTGTCGATGTGGCGGGAGCACCCGATCCTGGGCATCGGCGCCAAGCAGTTCGGCCAGCACTACTACCTGACCGCGCACAACTCGGCGCTGCTGGCGCTGTCGGAGATGGGCCCGCTCGGCCTGCTCCTGTGGACGATCGCGCTCTACGTCGCGTTCAAGACCACTCTGCAGGTGCAGCGCGACTTCGCCAATCGCCCCGAGGCGGCCGACGTGCGGGCCGCGGCCTTCGCCACACTCGCGGGGCTGGTGGGCATGGTGGCCTCGGCGTTGTTTCTGTCTTTGACCTACCACGTGGCGTTCTGGATCGAAGTCGGGCTCGCCGGCTCGATCCAGGCGGTGGTCCTACGGCACGATCCCAGCTGGAAGCTGCGCTGGCGCTGGCGCGATCTATTTTGGGTCGTCGGCCTGGACGTGGGTGCCGTCGCCAGCATCGCGATCTATCTTCGTTCCAAGGGAATCTGAACGTGGGAAGTCGCGGACTGGGCCGGGCTGCTGCCTGTGCGCTGCCGGGGGCGGTGCTCCTCTTCGGCTGCCAGGCGACGTCGGTGCCGCCGACGCCGGTCAGCGCGCCGGCCGCCGAGACCGCGGGCGCGGCGACCGGCAGCCACCCGCGGCTCTTTCTCTCCGCGGAGGTGCTCGCGCGCCTCAAGCGAAAAGCGGCGGCGCGTGATCCCGACTGGATCGACCTCAGCAAGAGCGCCGACCGCTACGCCGGAAGCCCGGTCGCGCCGTACGACCGCAACGAGGCGCCGCGCGACGCGGTCGCCTATCCCTACCAGGGCTCGGGCTGGCTCGACGCGATCCTCCCGCTCGGCGTCGCCTACCAGGTGACCGGCGAGAAAGCCTACGCGCGCAAGATCGCCGAGATCCTGCGCGTCGCCAACGCCACCGCCGCCGCGGGCAACCTGGAGCCGATCTCGACCGACAGCGGCTTTCCCTCGCGGACGGCGGCGCTGGGGCTGGCGCTCGGCTTCGACTGGATCTACGGCGAGCTCTCGCCCGCGGAGCGCGCGGCGACGGTGTCGACGCTGAACCGCTGGTTCGACTGGCACACGGCGCACGCCTACGAGCACGACGGCCCCGCGGTCGGCAACTACTTCGGCGGCCACCTGCTCGGCTTCGGCGCCGCGGGCTACGCCACGCGGGGCGACAACGACCGCGCGCGCGAGATCATCGACTACGAACGGCACCGCTTCCGCGACGTCGTCGTCCCCGCGTTCAAGGACGGGCCGTTCCGCGGCGGGTTCCCCATCGAAGGTTACGTCTACGGCACCAATCACTACCAGCGCCTCCTGGAGTACGCGCTGCTGGCCAATCAGGGCGGCGATGCCGACAAGGTGCCGGTCCGCGACTACGCGACCGCGATCGCGCGAAATCTGATCCACGCGGTCAAGCCGAATCACTGGCAAGTCCCCGACGAGGGCGCCTACGCGGGCGAGACCACCGGCATCCTCTCGCTGGGACTGCCTCTCCTTCTGGGCCAGCTGCTCGAGGGCACGCCGGCGGGCGCGCTGCTTCAGCACCTTCTGCGCGATCTCGGCTCACCGCCCGAGGGCCTCGCGCTCGATCGCCCGACCTTCGACAGCCTGCTCTACTGGGATCCGGACCGGCCCGCCGCCGACCCCGCGGCGAGCGAACCGCTCTTCTTTCATTCGCCCGGCGACGAGCATCTGTTCATGCGATCGACCTGGGCGCGCGACGCCGTCTGGGCGTCGTTCAGCGGCGCGCTCGCGCAGCTGTCGGCGCACCAGGCGCGCGCGGCGGGGCACCTGGCGATCCAGCGCGGCAACGACATGCTGCTGATCTTCGCCGGTCAGTGGAAGGGTGAAAGCGGCCTCACCGGCCGCCCGCAACAGTTCGAGACCACGTCGGCCTACGCCAACACGCTGTTCGCCGACGACGGCGGCGAGTATCTCTACAAGGACGCGCGCTACCTCGGCGGGCAGGGGCCGTTCGCCGACAACCACGCGTTTCCGTACCTGCAGACCGCGGATCTGACCTGGGCGAAGCTCGACGCCACCGGCGCTTACGAGCGGCAGCGCGGCGGCGAGGATCCGGACAGGCGATCGGTGCGTTCGTTCGTGCGCAACTTCGTCTACCTGCGGCCGGATCTCTTCGTGGTGTTCGACCGCGTGCGCATGCTCAAGCCCACCTACGTCAAGGAGCTGCGCTTCCACCTCGGGACCAAGACGGCTCCGACGGTGAGCGGCAACCTGGCGACCAGCGTGATCGGATCGTCGGCGCTGCACGTGCGCGCGCTGGCGCCGCGCGGGGCGTCGATCACCTCCGCCTGGAACACCGTGGGCAACGACAAGCTGAACGCGCGCCTGGCGATCGTCTCGACGGCGCCGGGCACCGATCTCGACGCGCTCACCGTGATCACCGCCGGCGACCGGAACGCGCCCGCGCCCGACGCGGCGCTGGTCAGCGTCGAGCACGATCTGATGCTGGGCGCGGCGATCCAGGCGCGTGGCGCATCGGCTGCCGATCGCGATCGCGTCGTTCTGTTCGCCATGTCGCCGACCGCGACCGTCCCCGCCGTCGCGGTCGTGCGCTATCGCGCCGGCGGCGCACGAGCGAGCCGCCACCACGTGTTCGATCTCGAGCCCAAGCGCCGGTACAGCGTGCGGGTCGAGCCTGCGAACGCCATGCAGAACGGCCCGCTGACGGTGACGATCACCTCGAGCGGTCCCGGCGTGGCGGTCATGTCCAACGACGCCGGCGTGCTGCAGTTCGATGTCATCGGCCGGGGGATCCACCCTCTGCCATGAAGGGTGCCGTCAAACGCCCGGTCGGACTGGGGACCTGGATCCTGCGCGTGCTCGCCGTCGGCTACCCGGCGGCGCTGGTGGCGATCATCCTCGCGCTGCACTTCGTGGGCGAGCGCTGGTGGTTCTCGGCGGCGCTGCTCTACCTGCCGCGCGTCGGATTCGGGCTCCCCCTGCCCTTTCTCTGCCTGCTGCTGCTGCTCAGCCGGCGCTGGTGGCTGCTGGCGAGCCAGCTGGTGGCGCTGCTGCTGCTGCTGTTTCCGCTCATGGGATTGCGCCTGCCGGGCGCGCCGTCGCCGGCCTCGGGCGCGTTTCACCTGCGCCTGCTCAGCTACAACATCGCGACCGGCGCGCACGGTCCCGAGGCGATCCTCGAGGAGCTGCGCGGCGCCGACGCCGACATCATCCTGTTGCAAGAGACCGATCGAAACCAGTTCGACGCCTTCGCCAAGGGGCTCGCCGGCTACGAGACCCACATCTGGGGACAGTTTCTCATCGCCACCCACTTTCACGTCGACGAGACCATCGAGCCGCCCCAGATCCAGCACCGGGACCGGCCGCGCTCGCCGCGCTTCATCTCGTACCGAGTGACCACGCCCGCGGGTCCGCTGCGGATCTTCAACGTGCACCCGATCTCGCCGCGCGAGGCGCTGGCCGAGATCCGCGGCGAGGGGCTCAAGAACGAGATCGAGAGCGGCCGCCTGCTGCACGGCACCGCGTCGGGCAAGGTCATGGACAACACCGGGCTGCGCCTGCAGCAGCTGGAGATGATCTCCCGCGACGCGCATGCCCAGCCGGCGCCGGTGATCATCGCGGGCGACACCAACCTGCCGACGCTGAGCTGGGCGCTGTCGCGCTGGTTCGGCGACTACCGCGATGGCTTTTCAGAGGCGGGAGCCGGGTTCGGCTACACCTTTCCAGCGCCGCGCCATCCCTGGATGCGCATCGACCGCGTGCTCGCCGATCGGCGGATCCGCGTCGTCGGCTTCCGGGTCATTCAGAGCGCGGCGTCCGATCACTTCCCGGTCGTCGCGGATCTCGAGGTGCCCTCGCCGCCCGCCGCGGTGCCCGCGCCCTGATCGGCGACGGCCACCGCCACGGCGACCGCCCCGGGGGCGCTCGCGGGCCGTCGCTCTCGCCGTTCGATGCGCTGCCGCAGCCGCAGGAACGGCCGCTCCACCAGAAAGTACGACGCGTGCGCCACCGCGACCGCGAGGATCAAGTTCAACGGGAACGCCTGCATCACCGACGCTGCGTGGCGGTTCAGGAACGGCTGCTGCCACAGGTACAGGGAGTAGCTGAGCGTCCCTATCCAGACCAGCGGCGCGGTGTTGAGCAGGCGCCCGAACCGATCGTTGGGGCGCGTGATCACGCGCGCGATCACGACCGCGATGCTGACGTTCAGGATGGTCTCGCCGAACAGCCAGGCGACCTTGGTGAACGGGTTGCGCGCGAACACGGCGATCGCGATCAGCGCCAGCCACCAGGCCCGTCCTTCGATGAGGGCGCGCCAGCGCGCCGAGCGCGCCAGGCGCGGGCCGAGGCCCGCGAGCAGGCAGCCGGTCGCCAGCGAGTCGGCCACCGTGGGAAAGGTCTCGCCGATCCCGGGCCGAAATGCCGGAAAAAGGCCGAGCCCGATGCGCAGCAACGGTGCGATGAACACCATCGCAGCGGCGACGCCCAGCCCGCGGCGGATGCCGGCGATGAGCAAGATGGCCGGCCAGAGCAGGTAGAACTGCTCCTCGACCGAGAGTGACCAGACGTGCCCGACGTACCACGCGCGATCGTGGTGATAGTTGATGGTGTAGGTCGCCGCGGTCAGCAGATCGCCCGGGTGCAGCGCGATCACCCCCGCCGCGTCGAGCACGAACAGCACGGCGCACAGGACATAGAACGCCGGGAAGATGCGGAAGAAGCGCCGCATGTAGAAGCCGCCGAGCGAGATCGTGCCGGTGCGGTCGCTCTCCTCGAGCAGCAGCGTGGTGATCAGGAACCCCGAGATCACGAAGAACACCCGCACACCCAGGTTGCCGAGCTGCCAGCGCTCGACCTCGGCCGACGAGATGAAGCCGCGCGTGTCGTTGAGGTGCGCGAACATCACCAGCGCGATCGACAGCGCGCGTAGCCCGTCGAGCGACGGGATGCGCCCGTGCAGACGCGTCACGCGCGGTCTCACGGCGGGCTCGAGCTCGGCTTCAGTGCGTGCGGCGGTCAACGCCGCCATGATAGCGGTCTCGCGCCCCGGCGCCAACGCGTCGCGGGCGGGACCGACGCCGGATCCTCAGTTGCAGGATTCGCGGCCGGCGTTGCGCCGGGCGAACTCGGCCAGCGTCAACGGGGGGCCATCACCGGCCGGCACGCGACTGAGCACGAAGTACTGCACCGGACCCAGCGTCTCCGCCGGGTTGTACGCCACCGAAACCATGACGCATTCGACGTGCGCGACGTAGAACGACGACAGGTCGACGCCCCACCGCCCGGAGGTCATGTGCGGCGGCGGTGTCGACCCGCCCGCGGCGCTGCGGCGGGCGATGTTCCGCAGCGTCGTCGGCCACGCGTACTGAATCACGTAATCGACCGGATGGCGCTGGTCGATGAACTGATCGACGTCGCCGCGATCGAGGTAGTTCTCCTTGAACTCCCACGAGCTGATGAGCCCGTCCAGGTTCATCACCGGCTTGCGCGTCATCGCGGCCGCGAAGCCGGCGTCCCACGCGGCGGCCACCGCCGTCGGCGCGCTGTTGTGGTCGAACCACTCGGAGCATCGCGCCGCCGCGGCGTAGATGCTGTAAGAGCGCGGCTCCAGGCGATAGCGCCAGGTGAAAGCGCTGAAGACGACCCACAGCGCGACCACCCCGCGCGTGATCGCCCGCGTGACCACGCTGCGCAGCAACTGCGACTGTAAAATTGCGCCCAGCGCCACCACGCCACCCAGCAGATAGGGCTCGAGGTACCAGACGCGCACCAGGCTCGGCGACATCTCGCCGCGAATGCCGAAGTTGTAGATCGCGCCGACCAGGCACGCGCCCAGCGGCGGCGCGAGGAACGAGAGGTCGACGGCGGGATCGGCCGAAACATTGGCACCGCCTGCGCCGCCGCCGGTCGCTCGCGGACGGCGCGCCCCGATCCAGAGCCAGATGAGCCAGACCAGCGACAGCACCACGACCGCGGCGCGCGCCGGCAGGGGCGAGAGCTCGCTCGCCTCAAGGCGCAGCTTGATCGCGCCCGAGACCGGCATCATGTGCTTGTACTTGACGACGTTGAAGATCAAGTACGGGAGCATGCCCGCGGTCATCGCCGCCCCGCCGATCACGCTGAGACGCAGTCGTCCCGCGAAGCCCAGCCGCCGTTCGGTCTCGCTGGGCAGCACCACCGGCATGGCGAGCAAGACCGCGCAGAAGAAGATCGTGTCGAGCCGCGACAGCGTGGCCACCACGCACAAGAGCCCGAGGACGATCCAGCGCCCGGCCGACGTCGCCGACGAACCGGGCGCGGACCGCGCGGATGATGTCCGTAGGTTCCACCAGTAGACCAGCGCCACGCTCGACATCAGGAACTGCAGCGCGGTCTCCTGGCCGCAGAGCACGATCTTGGCGGTGAACGGATTCAGCAGCGCCAGCGTCAGCGGCAAGAGCACCCAGCGCCCGCCCGCCGCGCGTACGCGGGAGAGCCACATCCCGCCCGCCCACACCATGACGATCTGGATCGTGAACGCGACCCGCGTGAGAAACACCAGGTCGTCGCGGAACAGCGAGAACGCCCCGGCCAGCAACGCGAGCCACAGCGGGTGATAGCCGTTGGTCGGGTTGATGCCGTCGAAGGTGCTACCGAGACCGCGGCTGACGTTGAGCGCGGTCTTGAAATAGTAGAACGTGTCGTCGACGGTCATCGCCAGCGGGAGCCCGCCCCACGCCCAGGTGAGGATCAGCCACGCCAGGCAGGCCAGCGTCCAGACGCGCACGCCCCAGGACCTCATCTCAAGGTTCATCGACGGAAAGTCAGGATCACTCCCGTCGTGAGGATCCACAGGCCCATGGTCACCAGCAGCGGTCGATCCTTGAGAAAGACCTCTTCCGGGCTGCCGCCCGCGTTCTGCGTGTGCGCGAGAAAGAGGTAGCGGAACATCCCGAAGATCACGAACGGGATGGTAATCATCATCAGGTTGTGCGGCGGCAGTTTGGGCGACGTGAACGTGTAGAGCGAGTAGGCCATGATGGTCGACGACGCCACGATGCTGATCAGGCTGTCGAGCAGCGACGGCGTGTAGCTGCGCAGGATCTTGCGGTGCTCGCCGGCGTTGGCGTCCAGGAGCACGAGCTCGCTCCGCCGCTTGCACAGGCCCAGGAACAGCGCGCCCAGCAGCGTGACCGAATAGAGCCAGGGCGAGATCGCCGCACCGATCACCACCGCGCCCGACACCGCGCGCATCACGAAGCCGGTCGCGATGACGAACACGTCGAGCAGAACGACCTTCTTCAGCAGAAAGACGTAAGCGATCTGCATGATCAGGTAGCCGCCGATCACCAGCGCGAACGGCGGGCTCAGGTGGTACCCGGCGATGAGCGTCGCCGGCATCAGCACCACCGCCGCGCCGATCGCCACGGCCGGGGCCAGCTCGCCCGAGGCGACCGGCCGGTTGCGCTTGGTCGGGTGCTGGCGATCCTTCTCGACGTCGATGACGTCGTTCAGCAGATAGACCGAGCTCGCCAGCAGCGAGAAGAGCAAGAAGGCGACCGCCGACCGCCCGAAGTATTCCCACATCGTGGGCGAGAACGCCTGCCAGCGGTCGTTCATCGTGAACACGAAGCCGGCGAAGATCAGCAGATTCTTGATCCACTGCTTGGGCCGCAGCCCGCGCAGGAGCCCGCGCACGGGCCGGCGGCGCGGCGCGACCCCGCTGCCCCGGTCCCCATCCCAGTTTCGCTGCGGTAGCTCGGCGCTCAAGGCGCACGTATCTACCACAGTGCATCGTCGTGAGAAAGGTTCCGCCGCGCTTCAGCCTCGGGTGGCGCCCCTCCCCGACAGCTCGGGCTGCAGGTTGGCGCCGCCGTCTCCAAAGAACACCCGTTCCCAGTGACGGCGCAGGCGGATCATCGGCCGCTCGACCAGGCGGTAAGACGCGAATCCCGCCAGCAGCGCCAGCGCCAAGCTACGCGGAAAGTGCGCGAGCGGCGAGGTCGAACCACGGTTCAGGAACGGCTGCTGCCACATGAAGATCGAGTAGCTCGCGAGGCCCAGCATCACGAGTGGGCTCGAGTTGAGCACCTTGCCGCTGATCGTCTTCGGGAAGCGGGTGAACCGATCGATCGACAGCGCAAGGCCGAAGTTCATGACCGTCTCGCCGATCAGGAACCGCGAGCCCTCCGACGGCTCGGCCGCGACGAAGAGAATCGTGAGCGGCACGAGCCAGAACGCGCGGCTGCCCAGGAACCTGAGGTAGGCCTGGTTGGCGGCGAGCTGCTCGCGGCAGAGCGCGAGCAGACATCCGGTCGCCAGGATGTCCGCCGCCGTCGGGTAGGTCTCGCCGATGCCGTCGCGGAACGCGGGTGCGAAGCGATAGAGCCCGATGCGCACGAGCGGCGCGATCGCGATGACCGCCCAGCAGACGCGGCGGAGGTTCTTCTCGTCGAGGACCTTCAGCGCCACCGGCCAGAGGAGGTAGAACTGCTCCTCGATCCCCAGCGACCAGACGTGCCCCACGTACCAGGAGCGGTCGCGGTGGTAATTCATCGTGAACGTCACGATCGCGAAGAGGTCGCCGCGGTTCAGATGGAAGAGATGCGCGCGTTGCATGACGACGAGGACAATGACGTAGACGTAGCAAACCGGAAAGATCCGCAACGTGCGGCGCAAATAGAACAGGCCCAGCGAAATGCTTCCCGATCGCCGCGCCTCGCGAATCAGGATCGTCGTGATCAGGAACCCCGACATCACGAAGAACGTGCGCACGCCCAGCGACGTCAGCGTCGACCAGAACGTGGGCCACGGCGTCGGCAGGTGCGGAAAACCGGCCGAGGCGATGAGGTGCGCGAACAGCACCATGCAGATGCAGAGCCCACGCATCCCATCTAACGAGGGCAGCCGCGGTGAATCGGAGGCCATCCGTCTTCACGGTATCCGGTTGCAAACAACCTGTCATCAAATCTCAAACGCAATTTGCGTGCTTTCTCGAGGCTGAATCAGCGGCTGTTTGCGACGACCACGCGCGAACGCCGCGGTTCGTGATCCGCTACACAATTGCGGCGGAGATTGTCGCCGTCGTCGTGGTCGCCGTCGTTGTGGTCGCCGTCGTTCTGAAGCAGCGCATCGTCTTCCGATTGCGTGCGCCGATGGCACTCATTGCGAATTGCGTGGCGGCGATCTCAGGTCACGCGGCGCCGGGAATTCGATCGACGGTCGTGCGTTCCTTGGTTCGATCCCCGCTGGAGGTTCTTGCTCACTAAACACCATACGTGTCAACCGCCGCGCCGCCGAACGGAAGCCGACGGAAGTCGACGG
>CAZNCQ010000079.1:0-10931 GCA_964571275.1 uncultured Myxococcales bacterium | reverse complement strand
CGACGGAAGTCGACGGCCGTGAGACACGATCTCGACGCAGCGGCCGATCCGAAAAAGTGATAAAACCCACCTCGGTAAAACCCTGTCCCAAGCGAGCGGAGCCCCCCACCGATGATCTTCACGGAGACCAAGCTAAAAGGAGCGTTTCTCATCGACCTCGAGCGGCGCGAAGACAGCCGCGGTTTCTTCGCGCGCGCCTTCTGCCAGCACGAGTTCGAGGCCCATCACCTGAAGCCCGTGATCGCGCAGGCCAACCTGGCCTACAATAAGGTGAAGGGGACCGTGCGCGGCATGCACTTCCAGATTCCACCGGCGGCCGAGACCAAGCTCGTGCGTTGCACGCGCGGCGCGATCCTGGACATCATCGTGGACCTGCGCCCGGAGTCGCCGACGTATCTGCAGCACATCGCCGCCGAGCTGACCGAGGACAACCACCGCGCGCTCTACGTGCCGGAGCGGTTCGCGCACGGCTACCAGGTGCTGGCCGACGCCACCGAGACCAGCTACCAGGTGGGCGAGTTCTACAGCCCGCCCAACGAGCGCGCGCTGCGCTATGACGATCCGCGTCTCGGGCTGACCTGGCCGCTGCCGGTCACCGTGGTTTCGGACAAGGACAAGGTCGCTCCGTTGCTCGACACCTGGAGCGACCGTCTCAAGAAAGAAATGACCATCTAGGAAGACCAGCGGGAGGCGAACCTTGATCATCGTAGATAACGCCCTCAAGGCGAGAGAGGCCCAGGGCAAGCCGATTCGCGTCGGCATGATCGGCGCGGGCTTCATGGGACAGGGCCTGGTCAATCAGATCGTTCACTCCGTGCCGGGCGAACGGATGACCGCGATCTTCAATCGCACCGCGGCCAAGGCCATCAAGGCCTACCAGTACGCCGGCCTCGAGCCGGTGGTGGCGAACACACAGGGGCAGTTCGAGGACGCGATCCACGCCGGCAAGCCGGTGGTGACCGAGGACCCGATGCTGCTCTGCCACTCGGAGCAGATCGACTGCCTGGTCGACGTCACCGGCGCGGTGGAGTTCGGCGTGCGCGTGGTGCTGGAGGCGTTCAAGCACGGCAAGCACGTGGTGCTGATGAACGCGGAGCTCGACGCGACGATCGGCCCGATCCTCCAGGTCTACGCCCGCAAGTACAACGTCAAGCTTTCCGCGTGCGACGGCGACCAGCCGGGCGTCGAGATCAACCTGTGGCGCTATGTCAAAGGCCTGGGCCTCATCCCGCGTGTGATGGGCAACATCAAGGGACTCCAGGATCGTTACCGCAACCCGACGACGCAGAAGGGCTTCGCCGAGAAGTGGGGCCAGAATCCGTCGATGGTGACGTCGTTCGCCGACGGGTCCAAGGTCAGCTTCGAGCAGGCGATCGTCGCCAACGCCTGCGGCATGCACGTGAAGACGCGCGGCATGTCGCGCGGCTACGAGCACAAGGAGCACGTCGACACGCTGACCAAGCACTACGACGTCGAGGAGCTGCGCGCGCTGGGCGGCATCGTCGACTACGTCGTCGGCGCGCAGCCGAACCCGGGCATCTACTGCATCGCCGAGCACACCGATCCCAAGCAGCGGCATTACTTGAACCTCTACAAGCTCGGCGAGGGGCCGCTCTACAGCCTCTACACGCCCTGGCACCTGTGCCACTTCGAGGTGCCGAACACCGTCGCGCGCGTGGTGATCTTCGGCGACGCCGACGTCCCGCTGGCTGGTCCGCTCGTCGAGGTGTGCGCCTGCGCGAAGAAAGACCTGAAGGCGGGCGAGGTGCTGGACGAGTACGGCCACTACATGACCTACGGCGAGGCGGTGAACAGCCCGGAGATGCGCGAGAAGCGCTATCTGCCCGAGGGGCTGGTCGAAGGATGCAAGCTGAAGCGCGACATCGCCAAGGACGACGTCATCACCTACGACGACGTCGAGCTGCCGCCCGGGCGGCTCGCCGACGCGCTTCGCGCCGAGCAGTACGAGCACTTCGACGTCGACGGCAACGCCGTGAGATGAACGTCTCCGCACAGCACCGCCCCCAACGAGAGGAAGACACACGATGAAGGTATTGGTCACGGGACACCGGGGTTACATCGGTGTCGAGATGGTCCCCGCGCTGCGAGCCGCCGGTCACGAGGTCGTTGGGCTCGACACCGGGTTCTACGATGAGTGCGACTTCGAAAGCGCGCCGGATCCGACGGAGGATCTCAAGGTCGACCTGCGCGACGTGACCGCGGAACACTGCCGCGGCATCGACGCGGTCGTTCACCTGGGCGCGCTGTCGAACGACCCGCTCGGCGACCTGAACAAGGAGCTGACCTACGACATCAACTTGCACGCGTCGGTGCGGCTGGCGCGCGCCGCCAAGGAAGCGGGTGTCAAGCGCTACCTGTTCTCGTCGTCGTGCAGCCTGTACGGCGCGGGTGGCGACAGCTTTCTCGACGAGACCGCCGCCTTCCACCCGGTGACCGCCTACGGCGAGTCCAAGGTTCGCGTCGAGCAGGAGGTGTCGGGGCTGGCCGACGCCAACTTCACGCCGGTCTACCTGCGCAACGCCACCGCCTACGGCGTGTCGCGCCGCCTGCGCGCCGACATCGTGGTCAATAACCTGGTCGGCTACGCCGTCACCACCGGCAAGGTCCTGCTGCAAAGCGACGGCTCGCCCTGGCGGCCGCTGGTCCACATCGGCGACATCATCCACGCGTTCATCTGCTGCCTGGCGGCGCCGAAGGACGCGATCCACAACCAGGCGTTCAATGTCGGCCGGAAAACTGAGAACTTCCGCATCCGCGAGGTCGCCGAGACCGTGGCGGCGGTCGTCCCCAAATCGGAGGTGACGTTCGCACCCGGCGCGTCGGCCGATACGCGCGACTACCGCGTTGACTTCACCAAGATCGAAACCAAGTTGCCCGGGTATTCACCAAAGTGGACGTTGCGCAAGGGTGTCGAGGAGCTCTACGCGGCGTACACCAAGCACCACCTGAGCAAAGACGAGTGGATGGGCCCGCGCTACTACCGACTCAAGACCATCAAGGGGCTGCAGGATCGCCATCTGATCGACGCGAACCTGCGACGCCTCTAGGCGCCGGCACGCGCATGCGCCTCTGGGTCGCGGGCTTGCTGGCCGTGTTCGCTTTCGGGACACGGCCGGCGCGCGCCCACCTGGTCTACGAGCTGTCGCCGCTGGTCGGCGCGGGCGCCACCGACAACGTCACCCCCGGCCCCGACGCGAACGCCCCCGACGAGCACTTCGCCGACGGCTTCGTTCAAGTCAGCGCCGTCGGCCGCGCGCGCTATCAGGCGCGGCTCTCCGAGTATGCGCTCGGCTATCGAATCATGCTGACGCGCTACGCGAGGGAGAGCGGCCTCGACACCATCTCACAGTCGCTGGCGGCGACGTCGTCCCTGAACCTCAGCGGTCGAGTCACGCTGCGGCTGTTCGCGAACGGCGAGCTGACGCAAACCTCCAGCGTCGGCGCGACCCCCGATCCGGCGACGGTGGTGCCCCAGGGGGCTGTCGCCAACGGCCGGCCGTACTACTCGCTGGCCGCGACCGAGGACATGGCCTACGCGGCGACGCCGCGGAACACCTTCGGCGAGACGCTGTCGTTCGCCCGGATCCACTTCCTGGACACCGACACCAACACCGGCGTCCCCACGACATCGGTCATCACGGGCGTGCTCTACGGCCACCGCGCGCAGGGGCGTGAGGTCTATTCCCTGACCGCGATCATGAGCGATTCCATCGCGGACGCGCCGCCGATCACGGCGGCCAATACCGGCCCGCCCGATCCGCTCACGACCGGGAACGTCTTCTTCGGCCAGCTGCTCGCCGGTTGGGGACACGAGCTGTCGCCCACCTGGTCGACGATGCTGCAGGCGGGCCCGGCGATCATCTTCAAGATCGACGGCCCCGCGGTGCTGTCGCCGGCGGGCCTGGTGGCGGTCAACTATGCGCGCCTGCCCTGGTTCATGTCGTTCACGGCCTCCCAGGCGCCGGCGCCGAATCTGCTCATCGGACAAGCGACGGTCACCGACCAGGTGATCGCGCGCATCGCGATGCCGCTCACGCGCAGCGAGATCGCCTACGTCGGCGGCTTCGGCAGCTACATCTATGCACGCGAGGCCACCGAGGGGGGCAGCCTGGCGCGCTCCTACGATCAGTTCCAGGGCGGCGCGTCCCTGTTCGTGCGCTCGCCCCGGTCGCCGATCTCGGGCGCCCTGACCTACGTGGCGCTGACCCAGCGCGGAAGCGGGACGACGCAGTCACTGGCCTACCAGTCGGTGATGCTCACGATCGCGGGTTCGTTCGCCTGGGGACCGGGCACGCCGCCGCTCTTCGGGGGAGTCCTCTGATATGTTGAGGGCGCGATGACGACTGCGCAGAGCATGCTCCGGGCGGCGGTCGAGGGCCTGCGCGGACGCGCGTACGACCTGCACTGGGAGCTGCGCGCCCGCGTGGCGAAGTTCGACCTCAAAGACGGGCTGGCGTTGCTGCTGGCGAGCGAGCGCTGGCCGCGCGCGCGCATCGACCAGATGCGCGACCAGAAGCTGCGCTCGATCGTCGCGCACGCCTACGCCACCATTCCCGGCTACCGCTCGCTGATGGACGAGCGCGGCGTCACGCCGGCGGACATCCGCGGCGTCGAGGATCTACCGAAGCTGCCGGTGATGACCAAGGACATCCTGCGCACGCGCGGTGACGAGCTGCGCGCGACCGACATCCCCGACAGCGAGCTCGAAAAGGGCAGCACCGGCGGCACCACCGGCGTGCCGATGCGCGTGGCGCGCGATCGCGCGGGCACGACCTGGCAGCGCGCCTCTTACTGGCGCGGGTTCGCCTGGGGCGGACTCACGCTCGACAAGCCCTGGGTGCAGCTGTTCGGCGGCTCGATGGGCTACGGCGGCCGCCGCTTCAACCGCGTCAAGAACTGGTTCGCGGGCAAGACGTTCCTGTCGGCGTTCGAGCTCGGCCCCCACAACGTCGCCGCCTACGTCGAGGCGATCGAGCGTGCCGACGCGCGTTTCCTGGTCGGCTACGCGTCGGCCTGCTACCAGCTGGCCCACTTCGTCGAGACCGAGGGCCTGTCGCTGCGCATGGAGGCGGTCTTCCCGACCGCGGAGCTGATCCCCGTGCAGTGGGCGGAGACCATCACGCGCGTGCTGGGCGCCAAGGTGCTGCCTTATTACGGCTGCGGCGAGGTGCAGTCGCTCGGCTACTCCTGCCCCGATTCGCCGACGGGCGTCTTCCACACCTGCGACGAGCACGCGGTGATCGAGGTCGAGACGCCGAACGGCCCGGCGCGCGAGGGCGAGGGCGCGTTCCTGCTCACCGACCTCGACAACCGCGCGATGCCGTTCATCCGCTACCGCAACGGCGACGCCGGATTGATCGCCGCCCCCGGGTGCGAGTGCGGGCGCAGCCTCGGGCGCATCCTGCGCCTCGACGGCCGCGTCAACGACGTGCTCTTCACCAGCGCGGGCGCGCCGATCACGGGCGCGCTGTGCGCGCACGCGTTCCGACTGATCGACGCCGTCGAGGCCTATCAGGTGATTCAGCGCCGCCACGGCCACGCGATCGTGCGCATCGTGCGCGGGCGCGGCTACGACGCGGCGGCGCAGGAGCCCAAGGTGCACGACATCTTCCGCAAGTACCTGGGGCAGGACGCGGACATCGCGATCGAGTACGTCGACGCGGTCGCGAAGACCCCGGCGGGCAAATCACGGTTCGTCATCAACGAGATGCTCTCTGGCGGCAGCGCCGTGAGCCAAGGCACGTCCGCCACGCCGCCCGTTGCACCGCCGGTGGCCTGAGCCACTCGTTGTTGCGAGTTTGTTCGCAAACCAATGCCGATCGCCGCGTCGGAAGGTAGGGTATTGGCCGTTCAAAATCGGGCGCGTCGGTTGACGCCGCGCTCTCCGCGCAAGCAAACGGAGCAAAAGACTCGTGTCGGACCGTCGTCGCACATTCGTGGCCATGCTCTTCGCGCTGGCCTGCGCCCCTGCCTGTCATGGCCGGCCCGGCGCGAACGACTCGGCCGGCGCGAGCGATCTCGGCGAGGCGACCGCGCACGCCGCGCGCCTGGAGGTCACGACCCACAGCGTGGCGTTCCCGCTGAAACCGAGCGCGGACCGGCGCTATCTCGTCGATCAGCGCGGCGTGCCGTTTCCGATCGCGGGCCGCACCGCCTGGGGTCTGGTCTCGATCCCCGCCGCTGAAGCCGACCTGTTCCTCGACGACACGCTATCGCACGGCTTCGACGCCATCGAGCTCATGATCCCCTCGGGGCATGTGCAGACCAACCATCCCCCGCGCAACGGGCGCGGCGACGTGCCGTTCCTCAAACGCCTCGACGGCGCCGCCTGGGATGGGGCGCTCGAGTACCGCAGGCTCGCCACCGAGGCGCCCGACTTCACCACCTGGAACGAAACCTACTGGACGTTCGTCGATCGCTTGCTCGTCGCCTGCGAAGCGCGCGGCCTCTTGGTCCTGCTCTTTCCGGCTTACGTCGGCATCGACCAGGACCAAGGCTGGATGGAGGAGATCACGGCCAACGGCGGCGCGCGCATGGAAGCCTATGGCGCCTTCGTCGCCGCCCGCTACCGGCATCACCGGAACATCGTGTGGATGCTCGGCGGTGACAAAGGCACGTTCGGCCCGCGCCAGACGGCCGCCGAGAGCGGCCTGCTCGCCGGCCTCGAGAGCGGCGCGGGACCGACGCCGATGCACTTCAGCGCCGAGTGGTCGGGCGACATGAATGGTGTCGAGCAGGCGCCGTTCGGTGCGTCGATGACGCTCAACAGTGCCTACTCCTGGAGCAACGTGATCGGCGCGAGCCGTCGCGCCTACGGCCAGCAGGCCGCGATGCCGGCGTTCCTGCTCGAGGAGCCGTACGACGAGGAAGGCCCCGACGGAAACAACCTGGCGCGCCAGTACGCGACGCAGCCGGTGCGCCGTTACGCATGGTGGGGCTGGCTGTCGACCATCGGCGGCTACGTCGCCGGCAACGGCTACGTCTGGCCGTTCAAGTCGGGCTGGAAAGAACACCACGACACGCGCGGCACGCGTGATCTCGCGCGGCTGAATGCGTTCATGCAGTCGATCCCCTGGCACACGCTGCGACCGTCGGGGCTGGGCGGCACGAGGACGCTGATCACGGCCGGGCTCGGCACGTTCGATCGTCCCGGCAGGGACGCCTGGAACGACGACTATGTCGCCGCGGCGATCACCGCGGACGGCGGCCTGCTGCTCACGTACGTGCCACCCCGGCATAGCGGCCCGTTCACCGTCGACCTGTCGGCGATGCGCGGGCCGGCGAACGCGCAATGGTTCGATCCCACGACCGGCGCCTACACCGCCGTCGCCGAAGCGCCGCTGGCCAACACCGGCACACACGCGTTCACGCCGCCCCCGGGCACCCACGCCGACGGCGCCAGCGACTGGCTGCTGGTCCTGGCGGCGGCGCCCTAGGCGCGCGGGCCCCGACGGCTACGACCCGTCGTCGGCGTCGGTCAGATACCAGCGGTCGGCGTCGACGATCTCGGGCGCGGCGTTCAGCACGGCGCCGGTCGCCTGGCCGACGACGACACCACGTTCGGCCCGCTCGCGGAAGCCCAGTGACTGCAGCGCGGTCACCAGCGGCGGCGCGCCGTAGAGGCGCAGCGACATCGTCTCCATCTCCTGGCGCGCCAGCGCTGCCGTGAGCAGCCAGAGCAACGGCTCGAACGTCCCGCGGTGCGCGAAGATGTCGCGGATCTGCACGCTGGTCTCCACGCGCGACACCGCCGCGTAGGCCGCGACCGCCTCGGTGCGCCGGTTGACGAGGATCGCGAACTCGACGCGGCCCTCGGGACGCCGCGCGAACCGCCAGCGCAGGTACGCGGCGTCGCGAACCCCGACCAGCGAGTGATCGACGCTGGCTTCGCGCCACAGGTTCTCGAAGCGCTCGTCGACGTCGTCGGACCACTGCAAGTGATACTCGAACGCCGCGCGCGTCGAGCCGGCTGCCAGCAAGGCGCCGCGCGCGATATCGAGGCCGGTACCCGCGACGATGCCCGCGTATTCACCGAGGCGGGTCTTCAGCAGCGCCGCGTGCCGGAGCGTGAGCAGGAACCGACGCGTATTGCCGAGCTTGCGGTGCCCGTGCTCCAGGAACGCCGGCACCGCCGGCTCGTCGGCGATGGTGTGAATCAGCTCGAACCGCGCCAGCGATCCGTCGTGCAGCGCGCGCGACAGCAAGTTCAGCGTCGCCGGCGTGTGGTGCTCGCGGTCGATGACCGGGCTCCCCAGCGTCGCGCCCTCGATGATGCGCCCGCGCCACGAGAACGCGCGTGCCGCGCATCCGGCGACGCCGACGACGCGACGAGGTTCGCCGGGGAACGCCGTCTCCAGCACCGCGAGCCCGCCGCGGCCGGCCGGGTTGTCGACATAGAGCCAGTCGAACCATGGCCGCGCGCCGATCGACAAGGCCAGGTTCCGTTGCCCGACCGCGAGCAAATCGTCTGGGACCGCGACGGCATCGACCCAACGAACTTCGTAGCCCATCCGGACGTCATCTATATCACGACCGGTCGCGTCCCGACCTTTCCCGGGCGTGAGGCGTGAATAGGGGCCTCGGCCACTGGCCAGGAATAACCGGGTTCTGATACCGTTCTCGCGAAGAGAGAGGACCAAGCAATGAGCCTATTGCCCCCCCGATTGCCCGCCAGATCCGAGAGCGTTCGCATGGAGCCGGCCCGATGATGCTCCGGCCGAAGCTTCGCGCCGGCGACTGGGTCGAGGTCCGCAGCAAGGACGAGATCTTGCGGACGCTCGATCGCCGCGGTCAGCTCGACAAGATGCCGTTCATGCCGGAGATGTTCGATTACTGCGGGCGCCGCCTGCGGGTCGTCAGCTCGGCGCACAAGACCTGCGACACCACGTCGGGGACGGGCGGGCGGCGGCTCGTCGATTCGGTTCACCTGGAAGGCGCGCGTTGCGCGGGACGCGACTACGAGGGGTGCGGCGCCGGGTGCTTGATCTTCTGGAAGATGGCCTGGCTCAAACCGGTGGCGGGCCCCGATGGGGCACCCCTGCCCGAGAAACCGAACGGCACGATCCCCGACCGCGACGTCGGCTGCACCGTCGAGGACGTGAGGGCGGGCACGATCGGCGAGCGCTCCACCGACGGCTCCGGGATCACCTACGTCTGCCAGGCGACGCAGGCGACAGCCGCGAGCGCCGAGCTGCACTGGTGGGACCTGCGCCAGTACGTCGAGGACTATCTGTCGGGCAACGTCGGCATCCGGCGCATGGTCGACGGTTTCGCCTACGCGTTCGCGGCGGAGCTGATCCGCCGCAGCCAGAAGTGGCCGCAGGTCTCGGAGGCGCTGATGTCGGCGTACGATTGGGTGCAGGAGCAGCGGCGCGGCATCCCCTACCCGCGTCGGCGCGGCACGGTGCAGCCTGGGGAGAAGACGCCGATCTCCAAGCTGAACCTTCAGCCCGGCGAGCTGGTGCGCATCAAGCCGTACAAGGAGATCCTGGCGACCGTCGACCAGAACTTCCGCAACCGCGGCATGCGCTTCGACGCGGAGCTCGTGCCGTTCTGCGGCGGCACCTACAAGGTACGCTCGCGCGTGAGCAAGATCGTCGATGAGAAGACCGGCAAGATCTTCCAGTTCAAGAACGAGGCGGTGATCCTCGACGACGTCTATTGCCAGTCGCGCTACAGCGATCGCCGGCTGTTCTGCCCGCGCGCGATCTACTCGTACTGGCGCGAGGGCTGGCTCGAACGCCCCAACGGCACGGCGGCGCATGCCTCGCCGGCGCCGGCCAACGCCGCCGCCCCGGCGCCCGCGCCGCCGGCCGCGGGTTAGGGCTGACCCGCGAGATCGCCGCTCAGGCCGTATTTCTTGCGCATGAAATCGAAGCCGATGCGCAGGTCCTCGACCAGCCGCTCCCAGTCGAGGACCGCCCACTCGGCGAGGGCGGCGTAACAGGCCATCCGCTCGCGCGGCGGCAGCGGCGTGCGTTCGATCGCGGCGGCGTACTCGCGCAGGTGGCGCCAGTTGAGCAGCGCGACCTTGCCGATCAACTTCGACGAGTACCACCCGCCGCGCAGCTGCAACGGCGCGCCCTTGATCGAGCGGCCGGGATGGTCGCGGTTCTGGAACAGCGCCCGCGGCACGCGATAGAAGCGTCCGAGGAGCCCGAGCTCGGCGAGCATGGGGCGATCGGCGCCGACGTAGGTGGCGATGCGCGGGGTCTTGGCGAGCGCGGCGCGGCGGACGACGCCGAACATGTCGATGCAGAAGTTCCGGCTCATCACCAGGTTACGGAAGCGCGCCGAGGGGCGTTCGTCGCCGACGGCCGGCAGCTCGGGGTCGTGGAACTCGAAGACTTTGCCGTTCTCGTCGATGTGCTCGGTCTCGCAGTGACACAGCACGACGTCAGAGCGGCGATCGAGCACCGCGACGCACTCAGCGAGGAAGTCGGGCGCGTGCAGATCGTCGTGGGCGGCCCACTTGAAGTACGGCGCGTTGTTGGCCATGTCGAACGCGCGGTTGAAGTTCGGCCCGCCGCCAATGTTCTCGGGGTTGCGGTGATAACGCACGCGCCGATCGCGCGCGGCGAACTCGCGGCCGATCCCCTCGGTGCCATCGGTCGAGGCGTTGTCGACGACGACGAGCGAGAAGTCCGTGAACGACTGCGAGAGCAGCGACTCGATGGCCGGCCCGAGGTACCGATCGCCGTTGTAGACCGGCATTCCGATGCTCACCTTCGGCATTCTCCACAGGTACTCCGAGAATGAGAACCTGACAAGACGCGGAGCGGCGGATTGGATGTCCACGAGGATGGCTCGAACCCAAATGCCTTTTCTCCCTCTCCTTCGCGTCCGCGCGCAGGAGAGGGGTCGGGGTGAGGAGGTCCGTCCAACTCGCGATGCGAGCGGCTCTGGCCGCC
>CAZNCQ010000078.1:21555-26163 GCA_964571275.1 uncultured Myxococcales bacterium | reverse complement strand
CTTGGTGGTGCGGCTGGAAGTCCGGCGTCCCACGCGCCGTCGACGGCGTGTAGATGATGTTGCGCGCCTTCGTCGGGTCCTGCGTGCCATCGGTCGTCGCGGCGTCCCACGACGTCGCGTACCAGGCCCAGTCCACGCCCTTGCCGGTCAGCTGATCGCCGATCGTCATCTGCGACTGCGCCGGCAGGGTCGAAGACGATCCCGGGTCGGCGAGCAGCAGGTCGTTCCCCGTCGCGCCCGTGGCCGGCGTGTTGCCGCTCGGCTGATACGCAGGCTGGATCGTGTTGATCGCGCGGTAGCCGTCGCCGGCGCCGAAGTAGTCGAGCGGCGCAACCGCCGTGCTGTGCGCGAACCCGGGCGGCCCCGTGAGCGCCGACGGCGGCGAGGTCGCGGCGAGCGAGAGCTGCGGAACGCCCTTGCCGTTCGGCGAACCGAGCGTCGTGATCGCGGGCGTGTTGGGAGTCATCGTGACGAAGCTCATCGGAGCCACCGGCGCGCACGCGCAGATCAGGTACTGGTGATTCAGGAACGAGCCGCCGAACGCGCCCGAGAAGAAGTTGTCGGCCAGCACGTACTGCTCGGCGAGCTTGTAGAGCTTGCTCTGCGTCGTGTCGAAGTGGCCCATCGTCAGGCCCCCGGCGTCGAGCCATGCCGCGAACATGTCGTTGCTTCCGCCGTTGAGCTCCATCTGATTCTCGAAGAAGCGGTGGGTCAGGTCGCGCGTGACGTCGAGCGTGCCGAGGGTGGGCGCTCCGTTCGCGACGTAGGCGTTCTCGATGCCGAACGGCGCGTTGGCCAGGCCGTCGCTCTGCGCCTCGGTCACCACCGTCGGGTTCCCGGCGAGCGTGACGCCGCCCCAGGTCTTCGGCAGCTTCGCGAGCACCGTCGTGCCGTCGCGATCCTTCTGCGGAACATAGGCCGACGTCGGAGCGCCCTTGTCGTCGAGGACCTCGCCGAGGCCGTGCGCGCCGGGGAAATTGCCGAACATGTTGTCGAACGTCCGGTTCTCCGCGTAGATGATGACGATGTTCTCAATCGCCGTATTGAGCGCGGTCGGCGCGACGTCGGTGCTGCCGTCGGTGACGCTGCCATCCGTGCCCGTCTTGCCGGCGGAACCGTCGGTGGTGACGTTCGTGTTCGGAGTGCCCGAGGAGGCGCTGCAGCCATACCCGGCCAGCGAAACCAACGCGAGGCCGACAAAACCATTTCTCAAAAATTTAGCCATGGGCCCTTGCATACATAAAATCGCTGTCAAGAGCGTCCGACAAAGTCGCAACGTCACGACGTCGTCTCTGCATCAGCCAGGTAACGGCTCTGCAACGGACAGAGGAGACCCCGCCCACCGCGATCGCTTGCTATGAGAACGAGATGACGGTTGCCGCAATCCAGGACCTCTCGACCGAGCTCAAGGTGCTGCACAAGGCGCTGCTCCAGGCGGGGCAGGCCGCGTACGAAGCCGAACACGGTCCCGTCGCGGGCGGAGCCGCGCTGCTCCACCTGGTCGTCCACGATCCGGCCTTCGCCTGGCTGCGTCCCCTGTCGGAGCTCATGGCCGACCTCGACGCCGTGCTCGACCTCGGACAGCCTGCGAACGACGAGGAAGAAGGGGCCATCCGCGGCGAGCTCGAGCACCTCTTGTCGCCGGCAGGCGGGGAGCTGTGGACCGCGCTCACGACGTTCATTCAGCAATCGGTCGACGTCGCGGCGGCCTATGCGCGTATCCGCCAGATCCTCGTGGCGCTCCCCGGGCCCGCGCCGGCCGACGAGGCGGCCTTGCTTCACGCCAAGCACCGGTGGGCGGAAATGCGTCTGCACCGGCGGCCGCGGTGATACCCTGCTGCCGATGCCAAGGGTTCGAGCCCTGTTGTCGTCGGTCGTTCTCGGTGTGACCGGCTGCGCCACGGGAGCCGCGCAGCAGGCCTACGACCGGGGCGACGACCCGGCCGCCGCCACGCTGGCCGACGACGGCCTGCGCGCGCGCCCTGGCGACGCTCGCCTGATCTCGTTGCGGCAGCAGGCGCGCGATCGCTTCACGCAGAGCGAGGTCGTTCGCATCCAGGGCTTTCGATCGGGCCGACACGGCGAGGCCGCATTGGTCGAGACCGATCGCCTCCTCAAACAGATTCACGGTTGGGGAGGCGCCGATGGGCTGTCGCCGGCGGCCCACTCGGCGCTGGATGCCGAGCTGGCCGCGATCCCGGCGGTGGTGGCCGGCCTGATCGACGGCGACCTGGCCGCGGGTCATCCGCTCGCCGCAGAGAAGGCACTCGCACGAATCGCGCCGCTCGTCGGTCACCCCGAGCTCTCCCGCGCGCGACAGGACGCGGCCGACAAGACGCGCGCCACAGGGCAGACGACCTGCACGCGTCTCCAACAATCGCCGGTCAGCGACAGCCCGCACTGGGCTTTGACCGTGGGCCGATACTGCGAGCACTTCGGGGCGGCCGCCAATCCGATCCCCGCGGCACAACTCCCCGTCACGGCGTTCGAGATCACCGGCACCGTCAAAGGCATGAACGCCGACCAGGTGGCCGCCCTTCGCGGACGCATCACCGAGTGGGTTCGCGCGTCGCTCTGGAACGACCCGCTGCGCGGCCCGACGGGGCGCGGCACCATCGAAGGAGCCGTCGAGTCGTCGTTTCGACGTCAGACGGTTTCGCTGCACACCGAGTACGAGGACACCATCACCGTCACAACGCCGTCGTTTGGCATCGCTCCCAGGCCCGTCGACACCGTGGGCAACAAGCGGACGTTGCCCCGGGTGGGAACCGTGGGCAACGAGCCGACGTTTGGCGCCGCGTCTGCCACCATGAACCGGACCTTCACCTACGACGCTGAAGAGCTGCGCGGTCACTACGGCATGAACGTGACCGTCCGCCTCGACATCGGGACACCAACGCCGGTGACGCTGCGACTGAAGAAGGTCGAGGACGAGAAGGGCTACGAGCACGACGTGACCTTCGAACCCGCCGGGATCTCGCCCCAACGCGATCGCGTGCCGTCGGCGGATGAGTGGATCAGGTCCAAGCTGGACGGGTTCGCCACCCGCGTCACCTGGGCCCTCAACCGGCAGTTCGTGCGGACCCTGTGCGACCGCGCGCAATATTCCGTCGAGGAGGCCGCGCGCTGCCTGGTGGCCGGTTTGAAGCCGACCGCCGCACTTTCCACGCTGACCGCGGCGCTGGGCGAGAACGCCGAATCGGTGATGCCCCTCCTGCGTCCGATACCGCCGGAACGCGTCGAGCCGACGCCGGCGCAGGCCAAAGCGAGGCCGCCCAGACCCGCCGCCGTCACGGCAGACGACGAAGACCCGATCGTCAACTAGGGCAATCGGGCACCACCTCGGAGGCCGTTCGTCGGCCCGTATCTTTTCGCCAAGCGGTTCCGTTTGATGGTCATGAGCACAACATCCGACCTGCCCACCACCGCCAAACGATCGTGGCACCACTTCCTCGAGACCTACGAGCCGCTGCGCTCCGAGCTCTACCGCTACTCCCGCTACCTGACCCGCAGCCCTTGGGACGCCGAGGACCTGGTGCAGGACACCCTCGCGCGCGCGTTCGTCACGCTCGCCCAGATGGGAACGGCCCCGCCAAATCCGCGCGCCTGGCTGTTCCGCGTGGCCTCGAACCTGTGGATCGATGAGGTGCGCCGCCGCCGCGAAGTGCCGGCCAGCAGCGCTCCCGTCGCCGACGAGAGCCCCGACCCTGTCGCTTCGCGTGCGACCCGCGAAGCCGCCGGCACGCTGCTGGTGAAGCTGTCGCCGCAAGAGCGCGCCGCGGTGGTTTTGAAGGACGTGTTCGAGCTTTCGCTCGAGGAGATCGCCGAAGCCCTGGGATCGACCGTGGGCGGAATCAAGGCGGCGCTGCATCGCGGGCGCGGCAAGCTGGTCGACGAAGCGGCGCTCCCCGCCACCGAGACGACGCCGGCGCCCGGCGTGCTCGACGCGTTCGTCACCGCGTTCAACGCCGGCGACCTCGATCGCCTGACGTCGTTGCTGCTCGATTCCGCGGTGGTCCAGGTCGTCGGCGCGACCACGCAGTACGGGCCCGAGGCCGCGCGTCGCACCGTCCTCACCGGCATGCTCTTCGGCGTCCGCCGCCTGGCCGCCGCAGACCCGAGCACGGGCATCGACGCGCGCTTCACGCAGGGCGTTCTGCTCGAGCCGCCGCGGATCGAAGCGCGCTGGCATCGCGGCCGCTGGGTGCTCGTGCACTGGTACAAGCACAGCGACGGCGACCACGTCCGCGCGTTCACGATGCTCGAGCTCGACGGCGATCGCATCGCCGGGCTGAAGAACTACTTCTACAACGCCGAGCTCCTCGTCGATCTCGGCGGTGAGCTCGACGTCCCGGTGCGCGCCAACGGCCACCGCTGGTGGACCACGGAGGCGGCGTCATGACCCTCGCGTTGCTGCTGCTCTCGGCCGCGAGCGCACCCGCCGTCGCGTCTAAGACGGCGCACTACGCGAACGTCGGCGGCGGCCTGCGCATGTACTACCAGGACCAGGGCCAAGACCGGGGCCAAGACCAGGGCCAAGACCGGGACCAAGCCCGGCCGCTCGTCCTCATCCACGGCGGCGGCTCGACCGTGCAGACCAGCTTCGGG
>CAZNCQ010000078.1:0-21455 GCA_964571275.1 uncultured Myxococcales bacterium | reverse complement strand
CCGGCCGCTCGTCCTCATCCACGGCGGCGGCTCGACCGTGCAGACCAGCTTCGGGGCGATCCTCCCGCGCCTCGCGCGCGGACGTCGCGTGATCGCCGTCGAGGAGCAAGGCCATGGTCACACCGCCGATCTCGACCGCCCGCTCTCCTTCGAGCAGATGGCCGACGACACCGCGGCCCTGCTCGAGCAATTGCACATCCGCGACGCCGACATCCTCGGCTTCTCCAACGGCGGCATGACGGCGCTGCAGCTCGCCGTCCGGCACCCGTCGCTGGTCCATCGCCTGGTGATCTGCTCCGGATTCTATGCCCACGCGGGCTTCATCCCGGCCCTGCGCGACGGATTCGAACAGCCCCCGAACCCCGACCAGATGCCGAAGGCGCTCCGCGACGCCTACCTCGCCGCGGCGCCACACCCGGATCTGCGCGCGCTCGTCGCGAAGACCGTGGCGATGATGAGGAGCTTCTCCGACCTACCCGATGACAAGCTGCGCGCGATCGAGGCGCCGACGCTGGTCATGCTCGGCGACCAGGATGTGATTGTCCCCGGGCACGCGGTGAAGCTCGCCAAGCTCGTGAAGCACGGGCAGCTCGCGATCCTTCCCGGCGCGCAGCACGGCGCGTACCTGGGTGTCGCCGAGTCACCGTCCCACCCGGCGTTGGTCGAGCTCGGTGTCGCGATGATCATGGGCTTTCTGGCCGAATGATCGCGTGTGATTTCAGGCGCTTGAAAAAAGATTGGCCCTCGCGTCGATCGCCCGCAGCGCCGTTCGTCGTGTCAGCAGGAGCCGGCGAGGAACGGCGCCGGACCACGTCATACTGAAGAGGAGAACGACCATGCGCTTCATGATCATGCACAAGAACGATCCGCGCAGCGAGGCTGGCGAGAAGCCCCCCATGGAGCTGATCCAGAAGATGGGCGAGTTCATCGGCGGCCACGCGAAGGCCGGCACCCTCATCGACGGCGCGGGCCTGGGCGCGAGCCAGACGCGCACGCGCCTGACCTTCCGCGACGGGCAGGGCACGGTGAAGCACGGCCCGTATCGAGGCGAGCACGAGCTGCCCGCGGCCATGTGGCTCCTCAAGGTCAGGACGCGCGACGAGGCGATCGGCTGGGCCGAGCGCTACGGAAAGATCCTCGGCACGGGCGAGCTCGAGCTCGGCAAGGTGAACGAGCCATGGGACATCGGTCTCATGCCAGCGCCCGAGAACCCGCCGCTGCAGATCCTGATGATCGAAAAGGCCGATCAGGCCTCCGAGACCGGCGCGCGAAGCCCGAAGCAGAAGGCCGAGCTCACCCGGTTGCGCACCGAGATGACGAAGGCCGGCGTGCTCGTGCGCGCCACCCAGCTGCAGCCGAGCAAGAACGCCAAGCGCCTGATGTTCACCAACAACGACCTGCGCGTGCTCGACGGACCTTTCTCCGAATCGAAGGAGTTGCTCGGCGGCTTCGCGGTGCTGGAGCTGTCGGGGATGGACGAGGCGATCGCCATGTGCCGGCGCTACGCGGAGATCCTCGGCGGCACGCTGGAGATCGACGTCCGCCCGCTCGCGGAGATCGAGACGGCGTAGCCAACTGGAAACGGCGGCGCCTTACTGCATGCCGCCGTCCATCGGGCCCCGATCCTGTCCGCAGGATTGGAACTGCCATTCGGAGCTGCGCCAATCGCCCGAATCGTCACTGTGGAACTTCAGCAGGACGCGGCCATGCTCGTGTGCGGTGGTTTCGTAGCTGAGAACGAGCGAGTCGATGCAGCCACCCAATGGACGGGTGGCGGTGTCGAGCAGCAGCCAGCGCTTGGTGAACAGGCCGGGCGGAGAGGTTCGATGCTTTCGAGGGTCGATGACGGTCGCTCATGCCCGCGAAAGTAGGCAAACAGCGTTCCAGACGGCTCCGCGCGCGTCCAACGACGGAACGCTCGATCGGACAATCCTGCGAACAGCGCCGCCGAGGCGCGGATGTCGCTACGGCGAGACGTTCAGAGTCAGATTGAAGACGCCGGCGGTGAGCGCCTTGGTTCCGCCGGCGGTCTTGTTGAGCACCGCCGAGAAGGTACCGGAGACGTGCTCGCCGGTGGCGGCGCCGAGGGCGGTGATGCTGACCGTGCAGCTGACGAAGAGTGGATCGACGCCACTGGCGGTATAGCTAAACGACGTGATGGGATAGCCGGCGGCGGGGCCCGGTCCGCACGGGAACGATCCGAGCTCCACGGTCGGCTTCGCCGAGACGCCGAACGCGATGCCGATGGTGGGCTCGCCGCCGGCCACCTGCAGGATCTGGAGTCCCGACGCGGCGACGAGCGACGCCGAGGCGAACAGCGTCTGTTGCGCCACGCCGTCGTCCTGCCAGGTGATGGTGCCGGCGCCCGCCGCGCCCCCGCCACCCCCGCCGTCGGGCGACGCGCCGCCGCTGGAACCGCAGCCGGCGGCGCCGGCAGAGAGAACAGCAGCGAGCGCCAGACACGCCGCGACAGCGCCAATCGGATTCGAGATCTTCATCACGTCGGGCAGCATGCCGGAAGGCGCCCGCGCGGGCGAGCCCAAACGACTGACGCCATCCGCGGGCGTTGCGACGTTAGCCTGCGGCGTCAGGCGACTTGCCGCTCGCGGAGCGGGCAAAGAACGCGCGCAGCTCGCGCGCCAGCAACTCGGGCTCCTCCATGGCCGCGAAGTGCCCGCCGCGCGGCATCACCTGCCAGCGCCGCACGTCGATGAAGCGGCGCGCCCACTCCTCGGGCGACGTTCCGATCGTCCCGGTCACCCAGTAGACCATGACGTTGGCGAGCAACTCGTCCTTGCTGAACCGGCGCTCGAGGTCGCCGTCGCAGTCGCTCCAGCGCTGGAACTTCTCGACCATCCACGCGGCCAGGCCGACGGGCGAGTCATTGAGCGCGTCGGCCAGGGTCTGCGGCCGCGAGCCCCGGATCATTGCAGCGGACTACTTGACCAGCGCGGCGTACCGGGCCGCGGTGGCGCGGGCTCTGTCGCGCGCCGCGGAATGGGCGTCGAGGAACGGTTTCTCGGCGGCGTCGGTGGGGTTGACCCATTCGCGCAGCTGGTCGACATCCTCGAGGAACCCTTGCATCTCCTTGCGCGCGTCATCGACTGTGCGGGCGGGCGGCGATGTGTACGTCTTCAGCGCGTTTGCGTACGAGCTTGCGAGCACCCTCGCCTTGTTCAGCGCGGCCTGAAACGCCGTGGTGAGTGGCGAGCCGGCGGAGTTGGGCTCGAGCTTTGCGTTGGCCTTGAGCGACTTGGCATCCTTCAAAAAGGCACGCAGTTGCTTTCGCGCGTCCGCCAGCGACAACCTCAGGGGCGCTCCGGGGCGCGCGGGTGTGGGCGGAATGTCGTATTCGAGCGATTCGGTTTCAGCCGGCGAGGCCGCGGAGAAATCGATCACGATGTTCTTGCCCGATCGTTGCCAGGTGCCTGCGTGGGGACTCGTCATGAAACCTCTCCAAGCAAGACCCGTGCGCAACGAAAGCCGCACGCTGACGCGGCCCGCGGTCTGAAACCACCGAACGGAGCTTCGCCGGAGGTCTGTGGCGGCCGCCGACCGAAGGCCGCTTCGGACGTGGTCTCGCGCCCCGATCGACGAGGGCCGTCACGTTTGTTGCGGCCCCCGCGCGTCCGGCGTGGCTCGAGGTACAACGAGCGCTCGCACTGTTCCGAGCGCAAGAGAGCGATGGCGCTTGGTGAGGCAGCGCACCGTTCCACGCGCTCGCGCCAGGCGCGCCGCCGAGGCACGAACGTTGCGAGGGCGGTCTGCGAAAGGAGTCCCCGCATGACGAAGCACTCTCCCGTCCGGTTCCGGTTGGCGCGGAAAGGACCAGATCGACTCAGTGGAGCCCTCATTGTAGGCCTTTGGGCGGCTCAGGCCGGTTGCGGCGCACCGCCGGCCGATGACGCGTCGACCGAATTGAGCTCGGAAGAGAGCGCGCTCGGAGCGGCGCTCAATCCCTACGGCGTGAGCTCGACCGTTCACACCAGCGGGGCGATCGATACGACGAACCCCTTCTTTCAACAGCTGGGCACGAACCCGCGCTCGTGCGCCACGTGCCACTCCTCGGCGTCGGGCTGGACGACAAACACGCTCTCCAATAGCGCGTTGCTGCTGTTCACGCAGGGCACGGCGCCGCTGTTCAACCTGGTCGACTCGGGCACGCGTCCCGACGCCGACATCTCGACGTTCAAAGCGCGCCTCGACACGTTCGGGACGACGGTGGCGCTCAAGGGACTGACCCGCTTCACCCGCAAGATCAGCCCGACCGCCGAGTTCAGCTTGATCGCGGTCGATGATCCGTACGGATGGTCCACGACGGCCGCCTACTCCGGCTTCCGGCGTCCGACCCCCACCGCGAACGAGAGCAAGGCGCCCAGCATCACCTGGGCGGGATCGCCAACCGTCGACGTGATCACGCAGCTGCGCGGCTTCCTGCCCGGCGCCGCCACGCTGCACGAGCAGCGCGACCCGACGAATCCCGCGCCGGCCGATGTGGCAGCGGCTGCCGGCGACTTCATGTTCGGCGTCATCTTCGCGCAAAGCCGAGACTTCCGCGCCGGTGCGCTCGACAGCGACGGAGCCAAGGGCGGCCCCAATAACTTGCTGGCGCAGCAGTTCTACGTCGGCATCAACGACAACGCCGGCAACGATCCGATGGGGCATCCGTTCAATCCCAAGGTGTTCGACATCTTCGACGCCTGGGCCAAGTATGCGAACGCCAATGGCCACGACGTCACGGCCAGCGCGCGCGGCGCCATCTATCGCGGCCAGGAGATCTTCAACGGCGCCGGCAAGTGCAGCGGCTGCCACGATAGCCCGAACGTGGGTAGCCACTCGGTCGTCGCCTTCTTCAACACCGGCACGGCGGAGCCACCCAACTGCAGCCCGGCGCTGCCGCTGCTGACGTTCCAGAACAAGACCACCCTGGAGACCAAGCTCAGCTGCGACCTGGGCCGCGCGCAGTCGACGGGGCTTTGGTCGGACATCGGCCGCTTCCGCGCGCCCCCGTTGCGCGGATTGGCCGCGCGGGCACCCTACTTCCACGACGGACAGGCCCAGAACCTCCGCGACGTCATCAACCACTACGATACGCGTTTCAGCCTGGCGCTGAGCGATTCGCAGAAGCGGGACCTGGAGGCCTTCCTCGGGGCGCTTTAGCTCCGTCCCTCGCCAACCGGACGCGGGCTGCCCTCGTCCGGTTGGTCATCCGCACACCCTCGAGTGAGCGCCTTCTTTCAGTCGTGACGTTGGTGGGCCGCCGCGTAAGCGTGCGCGCGATCGAGCAGCTCGAGGTTCCCGCTGACCGTGCTTGCCTCGACGGTGACGGCCAGACTCACGCCCTCGTACGACATCCCGACGCCCACCCACGCCCCGGCCAGAGCAAACGGGTCGTCGGTGAGGCTCGAGGGATCGAATCGCCCGAGCGCGGCTCGGACCGCGTGGCATTGCAGGACGCGAAGCATCTCGCTTGCGCCCATTCCCTGCGGCGGAGCGACGAGGAGCTTGACCCCGCTGACACGCGTTTCGGTCCCGGTTCTCACCGAGTGGATGTAGCTATAGAGCGGGTCGACCCGCAAGACAGCGCTGCCGTCGAGAACACGGCTCTCTTGGGCAGCAGTCGTGCCCGCATCGCAGTGACCGCTCTCGAACTGCAGCGCGCGCGCCGGCGAGTCGGTGGTTGCGCAGGACGACAACCCGACCGCCAGCGCCCACAGGACGCTCCGAACGTGCGGCGCGAACCCCTGCCCACGCATCTCGTTGAAGGTTCTAGCGCCGGGGGTGTTAAGGACCGCGTTAAAAAGACGTGCGCAAGCGATAGCCCAGGCCGGCTTCGTTGACGAGATAACGAGGGCGGGTCGGGTCCATCTCCAGCTTGCGTCGCAGCGAATGCATGTACACGCGCACGTACCCGTGTTTCGCGCGATAGGCCGCGCCCCACGCCTCCTTGAGCAAGGCGTTCGTGGTCACGACCTCATCGGCGTGTCTCGCCAGCGTGGCCAGCAGCTTGAACTCCGTGGGGGAGAGGCGGATCGGATGCCCACCCCGCGTCAGGAGACGAGCCTCGAGATCCAGGGTGCAGTCTCCGAACGAGATGCTGCTTCGAGACGGGCCGCCGAGCTGGGCCTGGCCGCGCAGGGCGACGCGGACCCGCGCGAGCAGCTCCGGAACCGAGAACGGCTTGGTCAGGTAGTCGTTGGCGCCCGAATCCAACGCCCTGACTTTTTCCGTCTCGCGCTCGCGGGCCGACACGACGATGATCGGTGATGCCGTGTTGGCGCGAATCTGAGGAATGAGATCGAGCCCGTCCGCATCGGGCAAGCCCAGATCCAAGATGACGACGTCGGGGTTGCGCGTGCGCACCACCTCCAGGGCCTGTTGCCCGTTCGCGGCATCCATGACCCGGTAGCCGCCCATCTCCAGAGCGGTCATGTAGACCCGCACCATCCTCTGATCGTCCTCGACCACGAGTATGGTGGTCCCGTTGGCCACGGTCGTTATGGCTGAACGCCCTCGCCCAGCTCGGTCTCGGATATTTGCGGCGCCAGCGCCGTCAGCGGAAGGGTGAAATGAACCGTGAGTCCGCCGCCCGGCGTTTGAACCGCCCAGATTCGACCGCTGTGCGCCTCGACGATTCCCTTTGCGATCGTCAATCCCAGGCCCAATCCGTTCCCGACCGTCTCACCGTTCCGATAGAACTTCTCGAAGATGCGGCCGAGCGCGCCGGCGGCGATTCCAGCTCCGTGATCGACCACCGATACCATGACCTCCACACTGCTCCGCAGCGCGATGTCGATCTCGATGGGCTGGCCGCTGCGCGCATACTTGAGGGCGTTGTCGACCAGGTTGACCAGCACCTGCTCGATGAGGACCGCGTCGATCTGCACCAGCGGCAAGGTGCCCGGAACGTCAGCCACCAGCTGTCCCGCGCCCGCTTGCTCCTCGACTCTTCTCAACACACCGGCCACCACCTCCTCCAAGCTCTCCCACTCGCGATTGACCTGCAGTCCGCCCGACTGCAACCGCGTGATGTCGAGGAGACTCTTCAGCAAATCGTTGAGGCGCCTGGCCTCGTCGTTGACGATCTTCGCCATCTCGGTGCGCGCTCGGGAGTCGAGGCGGTCGCCGTGCTCCATCAGCGTGCTCGCGGCCGAGCCGATGACGGCCATGGGCGCGCGTAGATCGTGCGACACCGAGCTCAATACCGAGTTGCGGATGCGCTCGGTCTCAGCCTCGAGCTGGGCGGCCTGCTTCTCCTCGGTGAGCAGGGTACGTTCGATCGACATCGCGCACTGCGCGACCATCGCCATGACCAGCGAAGAGGGCCGGACGAGCGACGCTCCGCGCTCGCGCGCCCGAAGTCCTATGACGCCGACGCATCCCCGCGCCGCAACCAGAGGGAGGTAACAGGCGCCCGCCTCCGGGGAGTTACGGGTGCCCTGTCCCGCCGGTTCCAGTCGATTGGCGGCCCACAGCGCCACCTCGGTGTCTTCACCACCGACTGACACCGGACCGCCCGCCCCGAAGGCGCGCGCGAGCCCGCCCGTTGCCCCGCGCAGCAGGACGACGCACGCGGCCCCGGAAGCAACGCCGATCTGCTTCGCGGCTGCCATGCAGAGGTCACCGACCGAATGGGCGGTCGACAGCTCACGAAGCAAGACATACAGGGTCTCGGTTCGCTTCTCACTCTGGCGAGCGGCTCGCGCCTGCTTCTTCAGTCGATTGTTCAACGAGCTGATGAAGATGGCGACGCCGAACATCGCCGCCATGGTCACCAGATCGCGGCCATTGGCGATGACGAAGGAGTAGCGCGGAGGAAGAAAGCAATAGTCGATGCAGACGGCGCTCGCGGTCGCCGCAACCAGCGCGGCTCGATATCCCAGGTACATCGATATCGCGGCGACCACGAACAGGTAAGAGACGGTGATATTGGTGACGTCCTCGGCGGCGCCGAACTGCAAGCCGCCGGCGGTGACGGCACCGACGACAAGAAGACCGAGCAGGTCGCGGCCGAAAGCGGCCGCGGCCCGCCGCCAAGCGTTCGCCTTGTTGGAAGTGTTCACGGAGCGGTGCTCTGTCCGATTCCTCTTGAAGAGTGATCGCCTGGAGTTGGGCCCGTCGCGGAGCGCGCCTCGCGTACTTAGTGATCCACCACCTCGGCCGTCACCGGGCGTCCCGACATGGCGAGCATGGTGTTCGCGCGCCGTGCGATGTCACCGGCAGCTCCGTCGCTGTTCGCGTGAATCGTGACGAGGTAGCCGGTGTAGGTCTCCTCGACGCGTACGGTGGTTCCCGCGACGACGAAGGGATCGGCGGGAACCTCGGGGAGCTGGCCGGACAGCGTGAGCGCCACATGGCAGCTGTTGATCCGTTCGAGCCAGGGCACCGTCATCTCGGGAGCGGCGCGCAAGGTGACGGTCTCGCCGCGCACGTGGCTGATCTTGGTCTTGCCGACGGTGATGTCCTCCGACAGAGGCGCCGCGTTTGCCAACTGCTCGCGAAAGGCCAGGAGACCTTTTTCACGCATGGCCGCCGGGACCCCGGCGCAAGCGTCCTCGGCGGCCTGCGCCAGCTGCGCCGGACTGGATGGCGGCAGATTTCCCGTGACGCCGGCGCACCCTCCTGCGCCCAGCGCGCCAACGATCAACAGGCCGCATGTCCCCACGATCGATCCGATTGTTCCTTTGATATACGCGTTCATTATCTGACCCTCCTCATCTCTCTGTGTGACGACTCATGGCGCGACGTTCATCGTCGCCGCCACCCCAATCCTTCAGCAGAGCGTCGTTAAAAGCGCGTTAAAAACGGCGTTAACGTTCGCGTTAATGCCGTCGCCGCGGGCAAACGTGCTCATTGAGGACTTGCTTCGCGCCGGTGCATCCAACGTGCTGATGTTTCGCGAAAATGTCGTCGTCGTTTCCGTCTGATTGAATCGACCGTGGTTGCCCGCGGCGTCTTTTTTTTAACGCCGTTTTAACAACGTCGATTGCTAGGGTCCGACCCGCACGAACTGAAAACAACGTCACGAAAACACCGCCCCCCCACATTGACCGACAAATACACGCAAGGAGGGAGACATTGGACTCACGACGACGGCTACTAGTTGCGCTACTCATATTTGGTGGGGCCGGCTCACTCGCGCTGGCGCCACCCGCGCGCGCACAGTCCGACCCCGGAACCCCAGCCGCGGCGCCGCCGACAGCGGCACCGGCGCCCGCGCCGGCAGCGGGCCCGGCTGTGGCGGCCGCCACGACCCCGACCCCGCCCGCCGCGCCGGCGCCGGCGTCGGCCGACCCGCCTGCCTACGCGCAGTCGCAGTCGGAGCCCTTCGCCTGGGGCGACTTCACCTGGCTCAACGGCAACAGCCGCCAGCACAAGGCGCCGCTGGACACGAAGTACTTCACGCCGGAGCTCCTGTTCGACGTCAACTACACCGCGTCGACAAACAACCCAATCGACAACACCGTCGTTGGTTCGACCGCGCTGTCTCGCAACAACGAGTTCACGCTTGCCTTCCTGGGCTTCGGCGGCGACCTCCACTATGACAGCGCGCGCGGCCGCATCATGACCCAGTACGGCGTTCGATCGACCCTGGTTCCACGCAACGACTTCAGCGCGACGCGCGGCCAGTTCGATCTTTACACCGCGCTCCGTTACGTCAGCGAAGCGTACGGCGGCTACCACCTCGACGTCCTTCACGGCATCAACATCGACGCCGGCATCTTCATGTCGTACGTGGGCCTCTTCTCTTACGACAACTACGAGAACTGGATGTACCTGCCGTCGTTCACGTCGGACAACACGCCGTGGTTCTTCAACGGCATCCGCATCCAGGTCTTCGTGACGGACAAGTTGAAGATCGAGCCCTGGATCATCAACGGCTGGCAAACCTACGGCAAGTTCAACAGCATGCCGGGGTTCGGCGCGCAGGTCCTCTACCGGCCGACGGAGTGGATGTCGCTGATCTCCAATGACTACATCGGGTGGGACGCTCAGGACAACCCGGGCCGCACGCGGTTCCACAGCGACAACAGCATCCAGGTCAGATGGTTCAACTCCCCGACGGGGATGGGGCCGGTCACCCGGGCGGCGTTCTCGGTCACCGCGGATATCGGCGGTGAATCGGGCGACGGCGTCACTCCCTTCGGCGGCAAGGGCGTCGAGGGGAGCTGCAACAAGGCAACGCCGTGCACGCAGCACTTCCTGAGCGCAATGGCCTATCAGCGCTTCTGGTTCGGCGAGCGCTGGGCGTGGACGATCGGCGGCGGCGTCATGAACAACCCGGGGCGCTACCTCGTCCTGGCACCCACCGGCAACGCGTCTCCGGTCGGCATCATCCAGCCGCTCGGGACCTCGGCCGCCACTCAGCCCTTCGACCTCAACCCGGGCACCAAGTTCAACGCCTGGGACTACGAGACGGGATTCCAGTGGATGCCGACGGAGCAGTTGACGTTCGACATCGAGTACAACCACCGCCAGGCTGACACACCGTACTTCGCAGGTCACGGCGGCGTCACCTCGCCGGACGGCTACATCACGACGACGACCCCGGCCGGTTGGCGTCCAGACCTGACGAAGATGGATTCGCGGATCATTCTGGCCCTCATGGTGCGGTTCTAGGCGTCATGACATTGCTGCGGAGAAGGAACATGAGCTCATCGTCAAATAGAAAGAGCATCTCAGTGATTGTGCGGATCGTGGTTCTGACAGTCATCGTCCTCACGGCGCTGCTCTCGGGAGTGGCGTGCAACGAAGGTCGCGAGGGCGACCGGTGCAACCCCGTGTCGGCCGCCAACGGAGAGGACGAATGCGGGAGCGGATTGAGCTGCCAGACGCTCTCGGTATGCATGGAGAGTTACTGCTGCCCGTCAAATCCAGCGACCAGCACGAACGGATACTGCAACGGAACGTTGTGGTGTCCGCAGCAAGCGACTCAGCAAGACGCGGGGACGGACTAGGACCGGGCGTGGTGGCGCGCCGGCCCGATCGGTCGGGCGCGCCACCGCGCTCCATTATGAGGTAGCAGAATGAACGCTGACGTCCGAATTGCGAGCATGACCGATAAGGTAGAACGGACCCTGCAACAACGGCAGGCGGCCGCGCCGAGCGGCGCGGGAGCGGGATCGTGGCTTCTGGACTCACCGCGCGTCACGGCGACGTTGTCCTTGGCGTCGAAGATCGCGGCGACCCCCACGGTGCCGGTGATCTTGTCGGGCGAACGGGGGACCGGAGTGTCCGACCTGGCACGATGGATTCACGATCATGACCCCGGCAGCACTTGCGGACGCTTCGTGCAGACTTCCGGTCACTTGGCGGTACCGGGCGAGGTGGGCGTGCGGCCGTTGAGCGGCACGCTGTTCGTCGACGACGTCGAGAGCCTACGAGCGCCGTCACAGGCGTGGTTGCTGAATCTGCTCCTGGAACGGGAGCGCCGGCGATCGCCGCTGCGGATCATCGCGGGGACCCGGATGAGCGTGCCCGACCTGCTGGCCATGCCGCACCTGAGTCAGGAGCTGGTCCACGCGCTCGACGTGACGCGATTGACGATCCCGCCGCTGCGTGACCATCCCGAGGAGATTGTTCCGCTCGCCTATCGGTTCTTGCACGTCTGCGCGGACCGCGTCGGAAAGTCGCTGCGGGGCTTTGCCGTTGCGGCCGAGGACAAGCTCCTTTCCCACGACTACCCGGCCAACGTGCGCGAGCTCAGGAACGCCGTGGAGCGGGCGGTCGTTCTGGAGACGTCGAGTGAGGTCCAGGCGAGCTCGATCGCTTTTTACTCGGAGGACGGTCCCAAGGCGAACCAGCTGGTCGTCAAGCGGGTGGGCGCCGGCCGTCTGCCCAGCTTCGCCGAGGTGGAGCGCGATTACCTGGTCATGTTGCTGCAGCAACTGCGTGGTTGCCGTGCCGAGGTGTCGCGCGCGATGGGCGTGTCGTATCCAACCGTCCTCAAGAAGATCGCGCGCCATCAATTGGATGTCAGGGCCATCGTGGCGGCGTCAGAGCTGGGCGGCAGGAGCATGCTCGGGCCGGCAGACCCGCTTTTCCGCCGTGGAGCATGAGAGGTTCTGGAACCGTGGCCGTGGGACTGGCTACTCTCGTCGTCGCCACACCCATCGCGGGCGCGGCGCCGTCCGAGCCTGAGATTCCGTCGAAGCTCGCCCTGTCGGAGGCCGTGAGCATCTTCAGGGCTCATGGCCTCGACCTCGTCATCGCCGAGGCGCAGGTCGACAGCGCGGCAGGTGACGCGCGCGCCGCCGCCGCGATCCCCAATCCCAGCGTGTCCGGCGCTTTCTACCGGTCGTTCTTCCAGGACGGGCTCTTCGAAACCCCCAACGGCTGGGCGGTCGGCATTGGTGATTCCAATGCGATCGAGGATACGCTGTCGGGAAAGCGCGGACTGAGGATGAGCGTCGCGCAGGCCGCGCTGGCGGCGGCGCGGCTGCAACGGACCGATGCGCAGCGGACGCTGGAGCTCCAGGTCAAGCAGCAATACCTGCAGGCGGTCCTGGCGGGCGCGTCCCTGGTGTTCACCCGTCAGGTCGCCGAGTCGATTGGCCGCACGCTGGATCTCGTGCGCATTCGATACGGTCACGGCGCCGTGTCGGAGGTGGACGTTGCCCGGACCGAGACGGCCAAGCTCGAGGCGGACGGCGCCGTCGACCGCGCGGCACAGGCCTCGCGCGAGGCCAAGGTCAACGTGGCGTTTCTCCTCGGGCGGCGGCGTTCGTTCGTCGACTTCGAGATCGACGCGAATCAGCTGAAGTTCTTCACGCCGGCGGCGCTGACCGGCATCGCGGCGGCGCAACTGATCGATCGGGCGTTGATGACACGTCCGGATCTGGGGGCACAAGAACACCAGCGTGAACGCGCATCCCGTGCCGTGGCGCTGGCCAAGCGCGGGCGCTTCCCCGACATCGCCGCCGGCATCCAGTACCAGGAGCAAGGCTCGGGAAGCACGGCCGTGGGTGCCGCGTCGGCCATCACGCCCCCGACCATCGAGCTCGGTCTGTCCGCGACGCTGCCGCTCTTCTACCAGCAGCAGGGCGAGATCAAGAAAGCGCAGGCCGACCTGGCGATTCAGGAGGCGCAGCTGTCGAAGGTGCGCGCCCAGATCGTCGCCGACGTCGAGACCGCTTACGGCGCCTATCAGACGTCGCGCGCCATGGTCGAGCGGGCCGAGGGGAGATTGCTGGCGCAGGCCGCGCGCGCCCGCGATCTGGTCACCATTCAATACGAGAAGGGCGCGGCATCGTTGATCGAGTACCTGGACGCGCAACGGACGTTCATCGCCGTCAACGTCGAGTATCTGCAGAACCTGACCGCTTACTGGAGCGCCATCTTTCAACTGGAAACCGCAACCGCCATCGAGCTCGGACCACCATGAAAAAAGCACACTCGTTCGGATCGGGGATTGTCATCATCGCCACCGGGCTCACCCTGCTCGCCAGCGCGCCAGGATGCGTCGTGCGCAGGGCGGAATCAGCGTCGCCGCAAAAGCCGCCGCCCGACGAGATCTGGTTGACGGAGCGCCAGATCCGAGAGTCGCAAATGGCGACCGGTTCCGTCGCCGTGCGGGCGCTCGGCACGCAGGTGATCACCAGCGGCCGCGTCACGTTCGATGACCGCCGGGTTGCGCACGTCTTCTCGCCGGTCACCGGCAGGGTGGTTCGGATCATGGCCGATCCCGGCCAGCGCTTGAAGGCAGGGGCCGCGCTGGCGATGATCGAATCGCCCGACGTCGGCAACGCCTTCGCCGACCTCGGCAAGGCCGAGGCCGATCTCGTGGCCGCCGAGCACGATCTGGCGCGCCAGAAGGATCTCTATCAAGCGCACGCCGGCGCGCAGAAGGACCTGGAGGTGGCAGAGGACAACTTCGGCAAAGCGCGGGCGGAGATGGAGCGCGCGCGAAGGAAGGCGCGGCTGTTTCGCGGCGGCGCGGCGAACGCGGTCACCCAGGAGTTCGTCCTGCGCGCCCCGATCGACGGCGAGGTGGTCGCGCGCGCCGTCAACCCGGGCGTCGAGGTCCAGGGGCAGTACGCCGGAGGAACCGCGGTGGAGCTGTTCACGATCGGTGAGCTGGATCGGGTCTGGGTGGTGGCCGACGTCTTCGAGATGGATCTGGGGAAGGTCAAGACGGGAGCGCCGATCGCGATCCACGTCGTGACCTATCCCGACCGCGTCTTCACCGGGCGGGTCGACTGGATCGCCGACACGCTCGATCCGCAGACGCGAACCGCGCGGGTTCGTTGCTCGGTCGCCAATCCCGATCGCGCGCTCAAGCCGGAGATGTACGCGACCGTGGGCATCGGGACGGAAGACCGGCCGCGAGCGGCCATTGCCCGCAGCGCCGTCATCCGGATCGGCGAGCAGACCGTGACCTTCGTTTACGTCGGGGACTCGCCCGATGGCCGGGCGCGGTTCACCCGCCGAATGGTCGCGGTCAACGACGAGGAGGGCGGCGAGTTCCTGCCGGTCCTGGGAGGTCTCAACGTCGGAGAGCGCGTCGTGACCTCGGGCGCGATCTTGCTCTCCGGAATGCTCTAGGCGCGCCGGCATGATCGAGCGCATCGTTTCGGCCGCGCTGCGGATGCGGGTCCTGGTGCTCGTGCTCGCGGGCGCGATCCTGGCGTTCGGCATCTACTGCTACAAGCAGCTCGACATCGAGGCCTATCCCAACCCGGTGGCGCCGATGATCGAGCTCATCACGCAACCCAACGGCTGGTCAGCCGAGGAGGTCGAGCGCTACGTCACCGTGCCGATGGAGATCGGCCTGTCCGGGATGGTCCACCTCGATCACGTCCGCTCCCAGTCGCTGTTCGGGCTCTCCGACGTCAAGTGCTACTTCAGCTGGGACATCGACTACAAGGACGCGCGCCAGGAGGTCATCAACCGCCTGCAGTTCATACCGCTGCCGCCCGGCGTGCAGGCGCAGCTGTCGCCATGGAACGCGATTGGCGAGATCTTTCGCTACCGGGTCGTCGGCAAGGACTATTCGCCGACCGATCTGAAGACCGCGCAGGACTGGATCCTCGAGAAGCAGTTCCGCCAGGTGCCCGGCGTCATCGACGTGGTCGGGTTCGGGGGCCTCACCAAGGAATACCACGTCGAGGTCGACCCGTTCCGCCTCAAGGGGCACGGCCTCACGCTCAAGCAGCTCACCGACGCGCTGTCCAACGCGAATCAGAACGTCGGCGGCCAGAGGCTCACGCTCGGCGAGCAATCGTTCAACGTGCGCGGGATCGGGCTCATCCGTTCGCTGGTCGACATCCGGCAGGTGGTCATCGCGGAACAGAAGGGAACCCCGATCCGGGTGGGCGACATCGCGGACGTGTCCGTGGGGAGCACACCCCGCCTCGGCATCGTCGGCAAGGACGGCGACGACGACATCGTGCAAGGCGTCGTGCTCATGCGCTACGGCGGCGATTCGTTGAAGACCATCGAGGGGATTCACGAACGCGTCGAGTACATCCGCAAGTACCGCTTGTTACCGCCCGGAATGGACCTCGAGCCCTACTACGACCGCGCGGCGCTGGTGAAGCTCACGACGCACACCGTGATCGAGAACCTGGTCGTCGGGATGCTGCTGGTGACGTTGATGCTGTGGCTCTTCCTCGGCCACACGCGCGCGGCGCTCATCACCGCGATCAACATTCCGCTCGCGTTGATGATCGCGTTCATCGGGATGGTCACCACCGGCACGCCCGCCAATCTGATCTCGCTCGGCGCCGTCGACTTCGGGATTGTCGTCGACTCCACCGTGATCATGGTCGAGAACATCTTCCGGCACCTCGGTCCCGACGGCAGGGGTCCGATCGTCGCGCGCATCCAGTCGGCGGCGAAGGAGGTCGCTCCCTCGATGTTGTTCTCGACGCTGATCATCGGGACGGCGTTCATCCCCCTCTTCACCCTCAGCGGAGTGGCCGGCGTGATCTTTTCCCCGATGGCGCACACCTATGCGTTCGCCATCGGCGGCGCCATGGTGCTGGCCGTGACGCTGACGCCCGTGCTCGCATCGCGCGGCATCCCTTTGATGAAGGACGGTCACAAGGAAGAGAACTGGTTGATGCGGGCCCTGAACCGGTTCTATCACCCGTTGTTTCGCTTCGCGATCGCGCGCCGGCACCTGGCGTTGCTCCTGGCGGTGGTTCCGGTGGTGGCGATCTTCGGCCTCTCGTCGCGGATGGGACGCGAGTTCATGCCCAAGCTGGAAGAGGGAAACTTTTGGGTTCGCGCCACGCTCCCGACGTCGATCTCGCTCGAACAGTCCGCCCGCTACGTGGGCCGCATGCGCGCGGTGCTGCTCGGCTGCGCGGACTCGCCCACCGGTGGCGCCACCACCCGCGACTGCGACGAGGCGAACCGGCGCCATCCCGAGATCCGGACGGTCGTATCGCAGCTCGGCCGCCCCGACGACGGGACCGACGTGAGCGGCTTCTACAACATCGAGCTCTTCGCGCCGCTCAAGCCGAGCAGCGAGTGGCGCCCCGGACAGACGAAAGAGGGCATGACCGAGGAGCTGTCCCAGGAGCTGGCCGACGCGTTTCCCGGCGTCGGCTTCAACTTTTCCCAGATGATCAGCGACAACGTCGAAGAGGCGATGTCGGGCGTGAAAGGCGAGAACACGGTCAAGGTGATCGGTCCCGACTTGCGCGTCAACGAGGGGAAGGCGACGGAGGTCGAACGCGTCCTGGCCACGGTGGCCGGCGTGCAGGACCTGGGCATTTTCCGGTCGCTTGGCCAGCCCAACGTTCGGATCACGCCGGATCGTGTCCAGTCCGGTCGCTATGGTCTGAACGTGGGCGACGTCGAGCAGGCGGTGCAGGCAGCCATCGGCGGGCAGGCCATCACGCAGGTTTACGAGGGCGAGAAGCACTTCGACCTCACGCTGCGGTGGGCCAGGGAGTTTCGCAAGGACCTGCGGGCCATCCGCAACATCCTGGTCGCCACCCCGGACGGCGCGCAGGTCCCGCTGGGACAGCTGGCGGAGATCGCCGAGGAGGAGGGGCCGTCGCTGGTGTACCGCGAGGATCTCCGCCGCTACACGCCGGTGAAGTTCTCGGTGCGCGGGCGCGATCTCGCGTCGGTGATCGGCGAGGCTCAGAGAAAGGTCGCCGACCAGGTCAAGCTTCCGTACGACACTCACCTCGAATGGGCCGGCGAGATCAACCAGCTCAACGAGACCACCGATCGCTTGATGTTCATCATTCCGTTGACGCTGCTGCTCATCGCGTTCCTGGTCTACTCATCCGTCAAGAACGTCCGGGACATGGTCGTCGTGCTGGCCGGAATTCCTTGCGCGTGCTCGGGCGGCGTCCTGGCGCTTCTCGTCACTCACACGACGTTCTCGATCTCGGCCGCCATGGGGTTCATCTCCATCTTCGGCGTGGCCATTCAAGACGCGCTCATCGTCGTTCCCTACGCGCAGCGTCTATGGGGCGAAGGCGTGACGATCGAAGAAGGCGCACGCCAGGCAGCCGAGCGGGGATTGCGTCCGGTGCTGATGACCACCTTCGTCGCCATGATCGGTTTGCTGCCCGCCGCGCTGTCGCACGGCATCGGATCGGAGACGCAGAAACCCCTCGCCATCGTCGTGATCGGCGGGGCGCTCATGCTCGCAATCCTCCCGCGGCTCCTGCAGCCCGCGCTCCTGGTCTTGATGCATACGCGCAGCGAGCCGGCGCGACGAGCGCCCGGCGTGGTCGAGTCGTCATGAGTCGCTAGACGCCCCGCGCTCGGCGCCGGGCGTTGTGCAATTTGCAGAGGCCAAACGACGCTCGACGGACGAACTGCACGTTTCGCGCGCGCGCGGCGCCGAGACGAGGCGGAAGAATCAAGCCCACCGTCGGTGGCACGGGTGTTGCGCTCATTGTGGGATCATGGAAGCGCGTCGAGAACCGTTCGTCGATGCGCGCGCCCGCCGACTGTGCTGGTTGTCACTTTGACGATCGAAGGTCTCGTCAACGCGCGCAAGAGCCATTGGCTCGCGCGCGGCACGGGTCGGCTCCTGGCGAGCCTCGCGATCGTCAGCGCCGTCACGGTCGTCGGTATCGTCGGGCTGGGAGAACACGACGACACCAACGTGGCGCTGCTCTACCTGTTCGCGATCGCAGCTGTGTCGGTCTGGCTCGGATACTTGCCGTCGGTGCTTGCCGCGCTGGCGAGCGCGCTCTGCCTCGACTATTTCTTTCTGCCGCCCTACGGCAGCTTGGCCCTGGCCGGCGGCCGCGAAGCGCTGACCTTTGCCGGGATGTTTGCCACGGCCGTGTTCATCAGCACACTCAATGAACGGCTCCGCAAGCAAGCCCTCGCTGCCCGCGCCAGCGAACGCCGCGTGGTGTCGCTCTACCGGCTCGCGCGCGAGCTCGCGGAGACCGCTTCGCTCGACGAGCTGTGCATGCGCGCCACCGCTGAGGTGGAGGTGGCCGGGAACCTGGTGGCGTGCCTGCTCATCCGCCGGGGCGAGACCTTCTCTCACGCCGTGCGATCGGGGGGCGTGGTCGCCATCGAGACCGAGGATCTCGGCGCCGCGAACTGGGCGTCGACCCACCTCACGCCGGCCGGGCTCGGGACGGGAAGCTGCCCGGGCGCGACCGCGTGTTACGTGCCGCTCGTCGCCTCGCGAGGCTGCGTCGGCGTGCTCTCGTTGCGTCCGCGCCAGCGACAGGAGGGCACTGACCCGCGCCCTTCGTCGCTGGTGATCTCGATGGCGCAGCACATCGCGCTGGCCGTCGAGCGCGTCCTCCTGTCGGGCGAGAAGCAGTCCGCGCAGATCGAAGTCGAGAGCGAGCGCATCCGGAGCGCAGTGCTGAGCTCGGTCTCGCACGATCTGCGCGCGCCGCTGGCGGTGATCGGAGCGGCCTCGAGCACGCTGGTGGAGCACGGCGACCGCCTGCCCGAGCCCGCGCGAGCCGAGATGGGGCGCATCATCAATCAAGAGGCCCGCCGGCTGAACGACCTCCTCAAGAGCTTGTTCGATGTGACGCGGCTGCAATCGGGACGCTTCCGGGTCAGCCGGCAATGGGAGAGCCTCGAAGAGATCGTCGGCGGCGTGCTTCGGCTCATCGACGAGCGCACCGCCGGGCACGTCCTGCGCGCCAACGTTCCGACCGACGTGCCCCTGCTGCAGATCGACGCGACGCTCATCGAGCAGGTCTTGCTCAACCTGGTCGACAACGCGTTCAAGCACGGGCGCACCGATCGGGCCGTGGAGATCGACGTCGGCTTGCGCGGCGACGTCGCGATCATCTCCGTCGTCGACCACGGCCGGGGCATCGCCCCAGACGAGATCGGCAAGGTGTTCGAGAAGTTTTATCGCAGCGCCCAGGCGGCCAGCGGCGGTCTCGGGCTCGGGCTCACCATCGCGCGCGGGATCGTCGAGGCGCACGGAGGGCGGATGTGGGCCAAGCAGACGCCGGGCGGTGGCTTGACGGTGCAGTTTCAACTGCCGCTCAGCGCCGCGCCCCCGCGCTTGTCGCGGATCGAACGTGCGGCCGGGATCTCGAACCAGAGGAGCGTGTGACCCCGAACCCCTGCATATTGATCGTGGAAGACGACAAGAAGATGATTCGAGTGTATGCGACGAACCTCGAGACCGAAGGATATCGAGTCTTCGAAGCATCGAGCGGGCAGGACGCGATCGAGGAGGTGAGAACTCGTAACCCCGACGTCGTTCTCCTCGACCTCGGCCTGCCCGACGTCGACGGATTGTCGTTGGTGCCGCAGATCCGAAGCCATACGACGGCGCCCATCATTGTCGTATCGGCCCGCGAGCAGGAGGCCGACAAGGTCAAGGCGCTCGATGCAGGCGCCAACGACTATCTGACCAAGCCGTTCTCCGTCCCCGAGCTGCTCGCGCGCATCCGCGTCGGCATGCGCAGCCGCACCCACGTCGGCGACACGGCGTCCACGGTGGTTGCCTTCGGACACTACACGTTCGATCTAGAAGGGCGGCGCCTTTCGCGAGGCAAGCGACCCGTGCACCTCTCACCGACGGAGTTCAATCTGCTGGCGACGCTCGCGCGGCACGCCGATGAGATCGTGACCACGAACGCGCTCCTGAAGGAAGCTTGGGGCTCCGCCTACCGCCTGAGAGGGGGATATGTCCGCGTGTACATGCACTCGCTTCGTCGCAAGATCGAAGACGATCCGACGCGACCAAAGTACCTGGTGAACGAGAACGGCCTCGGGTACCGACTGCGGACGAGCGGGTAACCTCCCCGGCGTCGGACTGTCCGAAAGCCGGTGAGTCGTTCCGACAATCGGAGACAACCGCCTTGTGCTCCGCTGGAATGTCGCGGCCCGACGGCCCCGAAAACGGCATCGCAGTTGCTTCGGTGCGAGCCTGGAGCCGGAGGAGAGACCGATGCAACGAACCCCTCGTGATGGTCGAGCGCGAAGACGATTCGCACGCTGGCTTCTGACGTCTGGAGGATTCGCGGCGCTCGCCGTCCTGGAGTCGGCGGCGAGCGCTCAGGGTTCGACCGGGACCGTGGACCTGCACCTCGGACCGCCGGCGGGGATCACATTGATCTCGACCACGGCGCGAATCTCCAGCCCTTCGATGCCGCCGGCACGCACCGTGACGGCGGGCGGCGGAACGGGTTCGTTCGTGGTGACCGGCTTGCCGGTCGCGAGTGACTACACAGCCGACGTCACGTCCATGAGCAGCGGCGGGCTGGTCTGCACCGGCTCGAGCTCGACGTTCCCCGTGGAAGCGGACACCACGACGATCTTGTTCGTGAGCCTCGCGTGCGCGTCCGCGGTTCCCGCGTTGAGCGGCGCGCACGTCTGGTTGCTCACCGCGGCGATGTTGTGCCTCGCCGTGCTCGCGCTCCGTGATGCCCGACCCCGGCCAGGGTGAGCCCTGGCGGCCGCCGATACCTATTCCGCCGGGTACGCCGGCACCGCGGCGGCCGGAGCGAGCTCGTCCGGAGCGTTCTCCAGCGCGTCGCGCATTGTCTTTTCCTTGCGGTGATCCTTGGCGATCAGCACGTAGACCGACGGGACCACGAACAAGGTGAACAACGTCCCGATGGTCATGCCGCCGACCAGCACGATGCCGATCGAGTTGCGCGCGACCGCGCCGGGACCGGAGACCAGCGTGAGCGGGAAGTGGCCCGCGACGGTGGCGACCGTGGTCATCAGGATCGGGCGCAGGCGGATGCTCGCGGCCTCGCGGACCGCGGCGACCTTGTCCAGGCCCTCGAGCTGCTTCTCGTTGGCGAACTGGACGATGAGGATGCCGTTCTTCGCGATCAGGCCGGCCAGGGTGACCAGGCCGACCTGCGAATAGATGTTGAGGGTGGTGGTCCAGCCCTCGGTCAGTCCGAACCGCAGTCCGGGCGGACCCTCGAACTTCAAGAAGGTGAAGACCAGCGCGCCGAACATCGCCAGCGGCACCGAGCCCGCGAGGATCACGAAGGGATCGCGGAACGAGTTGAACTGGGCGGCCAGCA